>JACPHV010000027.1 GCA_016188385.1 Candidatus Uhrbacteria bacterium
ATTGGGCGGAGGTATTGCCGAGATGGGGAAACCAATCTGGCGGAATACCGAAGAAGCGGCGAAATTTGTGTATGGATCCGCCGCGTGGGGGGCAGCTGCAGGCATATTTGCGGATATTCCTGAAAAAATAGGAACAGCAACTGTATCACTTGCCAAAAAAACGCTCGGAAGTTTGGAAAAAATCTTTGGCCGTAAGCCGACCCCGAAAGATATAGAAAAGATCCGTATTAAACCGATCGCCGGCAGCGCCAAAAAAACTGCTAAATTTCAGCCGCCCGAGCAAACGGCAGAGCTGGAAGATATTTCAGGACGAATCATCGCGCAAGCACAAGCATGGCTTGAAAAACATCCGATCGATCTGCCTGACACTGATGGTAAAGATGCGCCACCGGAACAATCATCCTCTTCGTTTCCTGCCGCGCGAACCACAAAATTAATTACGGAGAAAACCGCAGAATTGTCGAGATCGGAACAAGAAGCAATGGGCTTGCCGCAGCCCGTATCCGCCGAGGAGATGCAGGAGAACCTTTCTCGTGAGGAGTTATTTGAAGGCAAACCTGAATTAGCCGAAAAAGATGAACTGACGGATAAGGAGAGAAAGGAAAACGCGGCTGTACAGCGCGCGCATATTTTGCAAGCCACAGGACTCGGATCGGGCAACCGCGCCTCCTATCGAGAGTTCAATCAAGCATTGAAAGATTTTGTAAAGGCGGGTGATGAAGCGCAGTTGCGCGTAGTATCTTCATTTTTGAAAGAACATGGCGAAGATTTGATCGGCGAAGAGGGCGCTCCTGTATTAATGTGGGCTGATCGGAGGCATTTGGAAAAATTGATTGATAAACGTCTGGGTACTACCGGTCAAGCGGCGGAAGAGCCGAGCAGACCGGATACGCATGCGCCGCCCACACCTGTTGTACCGGCTCATGTACCGCCACAACCGGACGCAGAGAATGTGTCTCAAGAGCCATCAGCGCCACATCTGCCCCCCATGAGCGATGTGCATGAAGAAAGTGAACGTCTTAGAAAGATTGCGGAAGAGGAAACCAAACCTCTTCATGCACTACCCGATGCTCTTTTATCGCAGTGGGATGCGCCTGTCCCTGCGCAGCAAGCTGCAGGCGATGAAGATCTCACACTCGAGAAACTTCTTGCCGAACCGCTCGCAAAGTTGGGAAGCAGACCCATTGACACCGTACGTTCCCAGATGGGAGCGGACGCTAAGCGATTACGTGAGAGCGGGGATGCTCGCGGTCTTCGCAACCAGGGTGCTCGAGCCATGCTGCGCGGACTTCTGATAAATCGCATTGATCCGGAGACTTTGAGGAGATTGCGCGGCGGAATCTGGACTACAGAAAACATTTCCGACCCTATCATGAAAAAAATAGCGGAAGAGGTTGAAGGCATTCATCGGTTATCAAATGAAGATATTGCCCATAAACTCATGAAGGAATTAAAGCCAAAAGTGGCTCCCAAGATCGACCTAGAGGAAGACCGACTCTATCGGAAAGTCTTTGCGGACAAAGTGCTCCGCAAAGACGTATCAGGTGGTATGAATGTATATAAAGATGAATCTGAAGGCTTTGTGTATCGAGGTCCCGATCTTGCCGCGCTTCGCACCGTGGACGATATCGTATCAAGAGCCAGGTTAAACGTGAGCCTTACGTCCGCCGCGATCGATCGGCTTGACGTGTTAGCAAAGGACTTTGGATTCATGTACAGAGTAGGGATGCCGACTTCTGGCACAAGTCCGTCTGAAAATCGAGATTCGGTGACGATTTATTTTCCAGACGGTTCGAGCGATCGCGTGATAAGCGTCTTGCGTGATTTTGCGGAAGACGAAGCTTTTAAGCGCGGCCGGCCGGACGATTTGTATGGTAAAAGAGTAACCGAGCATTTCTACCTCGGCGAGGATTTTGCGGAGAAATTACCAAAGGATGAGGCATTGAAATTCCTCGCGACTCTCCAAAGAATGCATCGGCAGCTTTACGAGATTGTGTCAGGATATGTGGGCGATACAGGAGAGATAACGGAGAAGCAATTCCATGTAGTCAAGGAATTTCTCGCTCCGTTCGGATTTCCTATTCGCTATAGCAAAGAGCAAGGAGTGCTGTTCAATGTGCCGTCGCGGAATAAAAGACATTCCGTCGCTTAGTTTTTTTTACCACTCATCAATTCGAAATGGGCGGAAAGGAGCCGAAGAAGGTATCGCAAGATATTTTGCCACAATCCCAGCATGCCCTACTGACCGAAGATTTTTTATGCTATACTACCCGTTATCCACATCATAACGGAATCTCATGCCAACAAAAAAACCAAAACCCCTTGCGTGGGTGATTACCGTAGACATGGGATACGGGCATCAGCGCGCAGCGTACCCCTTGGATGATATCGCGTATCGCGGGGTAATCGCGATGAATGATTATAAGGGATTGCCGCGCGAGGAGCGTAACGCGTGGAAACAGAGTCGGGAGGGATATGAGATTATTTCACGTTTTCAGGCAAAGACATTTGTCGGTAAATACGCGTTTAAGCTCTTTGACAGGCTCCAAGAGATCCCGCGATTTTATCCACGGCGTGATTTAAGCAGAGCAAATCTCCAGCTGCTCCACACGTATCGGATGATTGAAAAACACGGAATCGGCAAGCACCTTTTTACCAAAGTATTGAAGAAGAATCAGAGCTTGCCGCTTGTGTGCACATTCTTTCTGCCTGCTTTTGCCGCGGAAGTGTACGGATACCAAGGCGACATCTACTGTCAAGTGTGCGACGCGGACGTGAGCCGCACGTGGGTTCCCCGCAATCCAAAGAAAAGCAGAATACGATATTTTGCTCCAAACCTTCGTGTTGTGGAGCGTCTCAAGCTCTACGGCGTGCGCCCGGAATATATTTACGAGACAGGATTTCCCTTGCCCGAGGAAAACATCGGAGAAAAACAGGTGATCTTGAAAAAGGATCTCGCGGCACGCATCGTACACCTTGATCCTACGGGAAGCATGCGCCATAAATTCGCGCACATCATCACTTATCATATTGGCAAAAAACTTGTTCCTAAAATGAACTCCCATCCTCTCACGCTTACCTTTGCGGTGGGAGGCGCGGGCGCGCAATCCGACATCGGACAAAACCTTATCAAGAGTCTCCGCGCAAAGATACTTGGAGGCGCGATTAAGGTAAACCTGATCGCGGGCAGCCGGAGCGAGGTGCGGGATTTTTTTCTTGACGTTATAAGAGAGAATGAGCTCAAAAGCGTTTTGGGAAAAAATATTTCGATACTCTATGAGGAAACAAAGCATGATTATTTCCGCTCATTTAACAAGCTATTGCGTACGACCGATATTCTTTGGACAAAACCCTCGGAACTTTCATTTTATACCGCGCTTGGATTGCCTATCATTATGGCGCCGTCCATCGGCTCACAAGAGGATTTCAATCGAGTATGGCTCAAGACGATTGGAGGAGGCATCAGCCAGAATGATGCGCGATACGCGGATGAGTGGTTGTTTGATTGGATCAAGAGCGGCTGGCTCGCGCGAGCCGCTCTCAATGGATATTCAGGCGCTCCCATGAACGGCACGCACGAGATCAAGCGCGTGCTTCGCGAGTCCGGGTATCGGCCAAAGACATTTGAGGAAAAGTCAGCGTTGGCTGTGTAGAGGCGCACCGTATTACAAGATTCGCTCGTATGATGCTCTTGAGCCCAAGGTTGAAAAAAGTGCGCCTTGCACTGTATATCAGCGCGGCGATTTTTTTGAGCGGTTTGGGTTTTTTGAATCTTCCGCCTTTTCCGGCGGATGAGCCGTCATCGTACGGTGTCACGTTTAGTCCGTGGCAGGCACGCACCCTCGGTCTTGATTGGAAAGAGACGTATCAAGCGCTTCTCGATGATCTCGGCGTCCGCAATCTTCGTATCTCGGCATATTGGAACGATGGAGAGCCTCAAAACGGCGAATATGATTTTACGGATTTTGATTATCAGCTCGATGAGGCGCAAAAGCGCGGCGCGCGCGTGCTGTTTGCCGTAGGACGCAAATTGCCGCGATGGCCGGAATGCCACGATCCCGTCTGGATCCGTGGCGCCTCGCGCGATCGATATGAACAAGAGCTCTTTGAATATCTGCTCGCGCTTTTGGATCGATACAAAGATCATGACGCGATTTGGGCATGGCAAGTGGAAAATGAATTATTGTTTCCTTTTGGCATTTGTCCGAATAAACAGACAGCGGGAGTGTTGCGTAAGGAAATTGAGCTTGTCAGATCGTATTCTTCCAAACCGGTCGTTGTCACAGACGCCGGTGAATGGTCAATCTGGATTCCGACGGCATCGTATGGAGATATTCTTGGCGCAAGTTTGTACCGTGAGAGTTGGAATAGCTATGTTGGATATATTCCGTTTCCGATCCAGCCGGGCTATTATCAAGCGCGCGCGTGGTTGATCCATGCATTATTCGGATCGTCGGCGATCATCACGGAATTGCAACTGGAGCCTTGGGGTCCGAAACCGGTGCAGGAGATGAGCGCTGATGAAGCATTGCGCTTTATGCCAGTCGAAAAGATCGAAAAAAATATCGTCTTCGCGAGGCGCGTTGGCTTTTCAGATGTCTATATGTGGGGCGCGGAGTGGTGGTACTGGATGAAAACTCAAGGGGATGATACGGTATGGGAAACGATACGGCCTTTATTTAACGGTAGTTTATGAATTTTTTTGGATGGGGAGAGCGGGGAGAGCACAGAAAAGAGCCCGAGCCTCAACGAGAGCGGCGTGGTGTCGTCAACCGTGAACGTCTGATTGCAAAAATGGCCGGCTATCAGAAAGCCCTTGACAATATCCAGCATTTTGCGGGAGGAGGCGATGTCAAAGATGGCAGCTTGGAGCGCATCAAGGAAACGTATCGGGCTTTGCGCGGCATTGTCGTGGATATGTCGTTTGACTCTTCAACGCTTGATGAGCTTATCGGAACGATCTATAGCAGAGAGCTTGTTTCTTCCGGA
>JACPHV010000025.1 GCA_016188385.1 Candidatus Uhrbacteria bacterium
CATATTTTCGTAAGACGCCGACATCTGGAGCCTCGATCTCATAGGTAAGATGCGTGGCGTATCGCAGGAGAGCGCGTACGGCTTGTTCATCGTGAAGTTGGCCCACTACAGGGTAGTCGCATACCTCAAGCGCTGGAGCAAGCGGAGACGGATCAAGCACTGCCGCGCGTATCCCAATCAAGTGCGCCGCTTCGGTGAGCATAAGCCCGAGTTGTCCGCCGCCAATGATTCCAAGAACAAGCGCCTCGCGCGGAATATCCAATGTTCGATGCGACTCACATCCCATAGTTCGTTGAGCTTTGAAGAATACTCTGAATTCGATTTTCGAGCGGTTCCGGTGAAGCAGGAGGCACATCGTTGCCGGTCAGCATTCGATAGATTGTCTGGTATCGTTCAGATAATTCATTGATTAATTCGTCAGGAATTACCGGCAGAACATCATCATGGTATGGATTAGAATGACGTTTAATCCAGAGTCTGATGAATTCTTTGTCAAAATTATCCGGTTCATCGTTTTCTTTTATGCGCTGATCATATGTCGCCGCAAGCCAATATCTGCTCGAGTCGGGAGTATGCATTTCGTCGATGAGCGTGATCCTGTGTTGTTCATCAAAGCCGAACTCGTATTTCGTGTCGACCAATATCAATCCCTTTTTGAGCGCAAAAGCCGCTCCGAATGTATACAATGCAATCGCCTTTGCGGCAATAAAATCCCATTCTTCAGCTGAAAGAATGCCAGCCGCAAGAATTTCACTCCTTGTAATCGGGCGGTCATGATCATGCGATTTTGTTGTTGGAGTGACGATTGCGTCAGGCAATGCCTGATTCTTTCGCAGTCCGTCCGCGAGACGCAGCCCCCCGAAGTCGCGAGCGCCATTCAGGTACTGTACCCAGATGGAAGTGTCCGTGCTTCCTGTGATATATCCGCGCACAACAATTTCGAGCGGAATCGGGGCGCATTTTTTCACAACCATGATATTTTGATCAGGGACTTCAATGAGGTGGTTGGGGATGATTCCGGCGGTTTTTACAAACCACCACGCGCTCAATAGATTTAATACAGCACCCTTACGGGGCACGTCGCAAATCATTCTGTCGAACGCGCTTAAACGATCCGTAGCGGCAATGATGAGGCGGTTTCCGTCGCTAAAAATCTCTCTCACTTTACCCGAATAGATTGGTGTCTGATGCGTCATAATTGATAGCGATAGCAATCTTGAGAATACCGGTTATGAAGGATATGGGTTGCGATGATGTCGTCGATGATCGTATTCGCCGCGTCCGGATCCGGTTCCAAAATCCATACGATGCCGTGAGCGAGTGAGCGTATGCCCCGTATGCCATGTCGAGTCAAAAGCGTTTGGCGCGTTTGCTCACCGATACTGTCGTGCCGATATCGGACAAGAAACGCTTGCGCATGAGCGGGAAGGAGTTTGGTACCACTGCCAACGATTCTCTCTTTGTTCGCGTTAAACAATTCTCCTGACGATACCACTGCACGCTCAACATTGGAATGATCGGGTTCAGTGGAGTATTCCCAATGGATCAATCGTTTAACTTTTACCTTTTTCCCAAGTGAACGGAGCGTAGTTTCAACAGTAAATGCTTCATTATCAGTTATGGTTGATTCGATGAGCAGTTGTGCATTGCCTTTGTCAGGTTCAAACTGCGGAATGTGCGCAACATTCGGCGCGCAAGGAATTTCTCCGGTTTTTCGCTCACCTTTTCGGCTTGTCAAATAGCGTTGCATTGATTTGAAAAGCGGAAACCCATCCGCTGACCGCTCCGGGTGAGGCATCATGGCAAGTACGGTGCCGGCAGGATTTATGATGCCTGCAAGATTCAGTGCCGAACCATTTGGATTTATTGGAAATTCATCGGCCTGTTGTCCGGTTGGCGTACTGTAGCGAAATGCAAGGCAGCGCGTCGTGTGCAATGCGTCCGCGATAGAATCATCAATGACAAATCTGCCCTCTGCATGTGCGATAGGTACTCTCATCAAATATTCACGCGGCATCGCGCATGTAAACGCGGATGATTCAGGTTCACAGTCGAGCTTCAGCGTGACCCATGCGTTGTAAAAGCCGGTACCAAGAACTTGGCCGTGCTTGACTCGTTTGTTCGTCGCGAGCGCGAGTCCGGGCTGATAATCTTTGCATCCCGGCACGAATCCCGCTTCTACGAGTATCTGGGCTCCATTACAAACACCGAGAATCGGTTTGCCCTTTTCATTCTCGCCGCGAAGGTATTTCATGATCGGATCAAGGGAGGCGATAATTCCGGCACGGGAACGGTCTTCATAGGAAAATCCGCCGACAATGAAATATCCATCACATGAGGAAAGATCTGACGGATTGCGATTCCACAAGAATTCCTCCGCATCCATGCCGGCGGCGCGTACCGCGCGGATTGATTCTGCTTCGCAGTTGCTGCCCGGAAATTGTATGATCGCTATGTTCATTTCAGTATATTAGGGACGTATACGAAGCGATGATTCATGAAACGTGATGCCATGCTGTTTTACGAGCACCTGTTTTTTTCCTTTGAGTATCACACCGGCATCAATGCATTCAAATCCATGCGCTGCCGCAGTTGCAATGATTTTTTTTACGCTGCGAGGAGGAACATACAGAGCATAGTCTTGTCCCATGTTGAATGTTTCATACATTTCACGCATCGACAGGCCAGCAGCTTTTTGGATATAGTGAAATTCCTCTTGAGGTTCAAATACGGCATTGATACAAAAAGTAAATGATTTCTTCGGACGCATCAATTTTCGCAAGCCATGACCCGTGATATGTACGATGTAGTGGATATCAACTTGCGCATCCTGGAGCGCGGAAATGAGGCGAGCATAGATGTTGCTTTTTGCAAGCAGCGCATCGCCGTACCTTTTTCCCGACGGAAGCTTCTGAAGGTACCCATTGGGCGATTCATTGGCTGTTTTTCTCGCGAGCGTGAGGCCATTCGCGTTGATCCCATTACTCCGAACGAATATGATGTGATCGCCTGATGTAATATGATCTTGGGTTATCAGGTGTTTTTTTGAAGGGACTATTCCGATGGCGCTTCCTGCAAGATCGATTGTGGACGGATCAATGATACCGGCATACACAGGAGTTTCCCCGCCTCCCCACGTAACACCTGCGAGAACGCATGCTTGCCTCCATCCCAGGATCAGGTCGGAAACTTGTTTTTTATCGGCAAACCAGCTACTGTTTCCCGCTGCCCAATAGGCATGGAGCACGAGCGGGCGGGCGCCTACCGTCACAAGATCGTTAATGATCGTTGCCACGGTATCATGAGCAACGACATCGTAGTAGGTTTTTTTTGTGTGCCGCCGCATGGCATCAGCCACAAGATTTTTTGTGCCGAGCCCTTCGATGACAGATGCCATGAGCATTGAGCCTTGCCGCCACACATATGCTGACTCGCCGCGAGTCTGCGATAGCTCTTTGCCTCCGTTATTGAGCAATTGGCGTGCCGTTGCTTTCGCGGCTCTCTGCGCGGCGATCTTCACCGGGTCCAGAGCACGGTAGCTCACACCAGATCGTTCATAAGCGGATTTTGAAGTAATCATTTTTCTCGAAGGCCGTTTTGCCATAGCTGTTTTGCTTTTACCAGATCGATACAAATTATTTCATGCGTACGTTGATCGATCATTTTTGAGATTGTGAGATTTTTTGAAGCCTGCGTCTTTCCGATCGGATAGATCGGAACGTCGTGACGAGAGAAATGTTCGCGAATGATTCCATCATTGGTAGGATCAGCCTCTATGACGAATCCGGGCGTTTCTGAAAAAAGGTATTGATGCAGCGGCAGATCGTCAGTGATCTCAATTACGCAACCGATTTCTCGGTAAAAACTCATTTCCGCGAGCGTCACCGCTATTCCGCCATCAGAGATATCATGAGCGCTTCTGACCAAACCGGATGTAATGGCGTCCGTAAGCGCATGGATTTGCTTGTTCGCTTCCGCAACATCAGAAGATGGGAGGGTAGCGCCTAATGCGCCAAACAATGAATAGAACACACTGCCTCCGCATTCATTCAATCGCATTCCGATGAGATAGAGCGCAGAATCAGCCTTTACGAATGACATTTTGATCGCATGGCTTGAATCTTTGAGAACCCCGAGACAAGCGATGATAGGACTGGGAGCAATCGATGCCCCTTCTGATTCATTATAAAGTGATACATTGCCAGATATGATCGGGACAGGGGAGTCAGGATACTCTTTGAGACGAAGTCCTTTGGCTGCATCGGCTACACCGCGGACCGCCTCGACGAACTCCCACATCTGTTCAGGCTTTTCGGGGTTGCCGAAATTCAGACAATCAGTAAACGCTGCCGGGTACGCGCCGACCGCCGCAACATTTCTTGCGGATTCAAGAACCGCAAGAACTCCTGCGCGGTATGGGTCAATCATGCCGTATCGAGGATTCTGATCCACGGATAGAGCCACCCCGCAGTTCCGAATTTCGGAAGGGTAGAATTCGTCTAAAAAAGGTCGGATGACACCTGCATCCGCTTCGCCCGGTTCTATGATTGTTTGACCCTGCACTTGCTTGTCGTAGCGCTCATAGATCGGTTCGCGTGAAGCAATATTTTCATGCGCTAGAATTTTGCAATAACTATCGGCGCACCAATCAAGATAGCGTTTCGTTTCAGTTGGTATGCCGAGCGCGGCATCGGTTGGTTCTTCGTGCGGTGCTTGAGGAGCTTTTGCTACTCGATCATAGCGCAAGCCTTGCGTAATGTCAGATGCCTTTGCCTGCACGATAGCTTCTCCGCGATACCGTACAATATACTCGCCATGGTCTTTCACTTTACCAATGACAGCGGCTTGAGCGCCGAGCGCCATGGATGGGAGATCAAACGTCACATTGTAATGTGTTAAGATCAGAGGTGTAATATCAGCTCGTACAGCCCACAAATATCGCTCCTGTGTTTCCGAACAAAGTATTACGGATGGATGGAGCTCCCGCATGCTCACCGGTACCAAATCAAGATTGATTTCGGCCCCATAGCCGGCGCTATCCGCGATTTCAACCGAGGCACAGGCAATTCCACCAGCTCCCAAGTCCTTAAGGCCGACATACGGCAGCAAACCCTGATTTTTAAGTATCGGAAGCAATGTATACAATGCTTTGAGCAGATGCCGTTTCAAAAAAGCATTCGGTTCCTGCACCGCGCCCTTGTGTACTTCTTGTTGTAACACGTCGAGTTCACCTGATGCAAAAGAGGCACCGCCAAATCCGCTGTTATCCGTTGCTTTGCCGACCAGGATCAGATCATAGCCGTCCGAATCTTGCGGCGCTCGAGAGTGAATCACTTCGTCCGCACGCACGGTGCCAAGCGTCACGACATTTACAAGGCAATTCCCGTTATATGATTTGTCAAAATAGATGTCTCCCGCAATTGTCGGCACTCCGATAGGATTGCCGTATCCCGCGATTCCCGCCACAACACCGTCTTGAATCCAACGAGTTTTTGGCGCAGAAATATCGCCGAAGCGAAGCGGATCTGCATTTGCGATTACTTTTGCGCCCATACACGACACATCGCGTACATTGCCGCCGATGCCTGTCGCAGCGCCTTCATACGGTACGATTTGCGAGGGGTGGTTATGGGACTCATGGCTCATCACAATCCCGTACTTATTGCCCTCAAGATCCCTGGCTACCTCAACGATACCGGCATCCTCCGACGGGCCGAGTATGACATTTGGGGCGTCCGTTACAAACTGCTTGAGATGAGAGCGGCTGCTCTTGTATGAACAATGTTCCGAGCCCTGAATAGACCATAAGATACATTCAGTGAGAGACGGCGGACGTTTGAGAATCTCATTTTGTATTTTAAGAATTTCATCGACCGTCAGAGAGATCCGATATGCTGAAAGCGTCTCCTGGCATGTTTCAGGCGAAAGAGATGCAAAGTCGATAGATTCGCGCATATGATGATTCATCAGATCAACTCGATAGCATGCTCCGCCGCGAGCACGACATTTCGGAGCAGACAGGCTACTGTCACGGGTCCGACACCGCCCGGAGTCGGCGTCACAGCCGATGCATGGTGCACAGCTTCGTTGACAGCCACATCCCCAACCATGCTGCCGTTTACAAAATCAACGCCGGCATCCACAACGATCGCGCCATCCTTTATCATGCCGCCTGTGATAAGTCCCGCTTTGCCAACACCGGATACAAGGATATCCGCCGCGGCGCATTTCTCATTAAAGTCTTTTGTTCTGCTGTTGCAGGTTGTGACGCTTGCGCGTTCGTTCATGAGCATGATCGCGAGCGGTTTTCCCACCAGCGGACCCGCGCCGACGATAGTCGCGTTCGCGCCCGCAAGCACTTTGTCTTGTGATCGGATTATTTCAAGAATAGCGGCGGGAGTCGGCGGCAAAAACAGCGCTTGCCGCATCACCAACTTTCCAATATTTTCATACGTGAGGCAGTCGACATCACGCTTGGGGTCCAGAACGTTTAGCACCGCATGTGTGTCAATATGATCAGGCAAGGGCAGCTGTACAATCATGCCATCTGGCTGATCATGTTTTTGAACCAGATTGATTTCATTGATCAGCTCATCTGTCGAAATATCAGCCGTGTAGCTTTTGAGCGTAAAATCGATGCCGACTTTTTTTGCCGCTTCGCCTTTTTTTCTCACGTATGTCGCGGACGCTTTGTTGTCACCGACCAAGATCACGGTGAGAGATGGCGTACGGCCATCCTTTGAAAGGATATCTACTCTTATTCGAAGCGCTTCCAAGATGTCTTGCGCGATTTTTTTTCCGTTGATGAGAATTCCCATATGTGATATGTTTTTTATATCATAGACGGAGTTCATAGTCAAAATGTGCCTTGTCCGTAATTTTCGCCGATCGTAGAGTATCCAATCGTACAGAGCGGTTAGAACACACTCAATGGAATCAAAAGAAGCTAAACAGCCGACAAAATTTTTTGGTCTGTCAAAAAACGTCATATCCATGGGGGTCGTGAGTTTTCTCAACGACCTTTCTTCGGATATGATATATCCGTATATTCCGATATTCCTCACAAGCGTACTTGGGGCATCGGCAACGTTTGTTGGTATCGTAGAAGGAGTGGCGGAAGCGACGGCAAGCGTACTTAAGGCCGTATCGGGGCGCGTTTCCGACCGCATACAGAGAAGAAAGCCCTTGATCGTATTCGGGTATGGCCTGTCAGCAATCTCAAAACCGCTCCTCTCGCTCGCAGTGGCGCCTTGGCACGTGCTGGTTGTTCGATTTTTCGATCGAGTCGGCAAAGGATCGCGAGATGCGCCGCGCGATGCGTTGTTAAGCGTTTCAACAAGACATCGGATTCTCGGGCGAGCGTTCGGATTTCATCGCGGAGCTGACACTATGGGTGCCGCGTTCGGACCTCTTCTGGCATTTGCGATTCTGCCCTTGATCGATAATAATTTGCGCACATTATTTCTTTTTTCGTTTATCGCGAGCTTTTTCGCAGTGCTGCTCATCATTTTTTTCGTAAAGGAAGTGAAGGATGGGAACATGGCGAAAGGTACTTCCGATAGTTTGGCGAGCGACGGTAAAAAGCAACAATTTCACCTCGCCTCCCTCGGCCTGCCCTTTATTCTTTTTTTGGCTGTCTCCGCATTATTTTCACTTGGCAGAGTATCAGAGGCATTTCTTTTGCTGCGCGCTCGGGATATCGGCGTAACACTTGCTCTCCTGCCATTGTTGTATTTCGTATACAACATCGTGCTGGCGATACTTTCAACGCCTGCCGGCATCCTCTCGGACAAGATTGGTCATCGGAATACCTATATGATTGGGATGGGAATATTTTCAATCACCTATTATTTATTTTCCGTTGTTTCAGGCGGCATATCGATTTGGTTGCTTTTTGCGCTTCTTGGGCTTTATGCGGCGCTCACGGAAGGAATAGGCCGCGCGATCGTGGTAGGACTTGTTGACGTCGAATTTCGGGCAACCGCGTCGGGTATTTATCACGCCGCTACGGGACTTGCGGCATTGCCGGCCGGTATCGTATTCGGCGTGCTATGGGATCGGTACGGAGCGGCGGTATCATTTCAATACGGAGCCGTGCTCGCATTGATTTCGCTTTTGGTTTTTGTGATTTTACGTTTTAGTTTTCCCTATAAAGTGCAGCGTAGTGAATCGCAGTAATCCACTTCCATTTTGTGTTCTCTCATGGTATTGTACGCAAAATGCGTAATTAAGCGGCGGTAGCGTCTGAATAATAAAAACATGAAACTTACTATTGATGATCTTCGCGCGCTGTTGGTCGAAAAGGAGTACATACAAACCAAAGATTTTGAGCGTGCCGTAACGACAGCAGAGAATCAGCATGCGGAAATCGAGTCGTATCTCGTGCAGAATGAGTTGATCAAAGATGAGCAGCTTGGTCTTGTGCTAGCCGAGCATTATGCGGTGCCGCTTGTAGATCTCGGAAATGTAAAGATTGATGATGCCGTTTTGGCGCTTATACCGGAAGTCGTTGCGCGCTCTCGAGGAATCATCGCCTTTGCCAGAGATGAGAAAGGGCTGCGTATTGCCATGCGCGAGCCGGATGATCTTGAGATGCTCCATCTGATTGAGAAACGCGCGGGGTTGCCTGTCACTCCGTACTATGTCACCTTTCGCGATTTTGAAGCTGCGCTTGAACGGTATCGTGCAAGCCTGTCCGTTTCATTTGAAAAAATCCTCGCGCGTTTGAAAGATCCGCTTCTGGGCCGCGATGAACGCGATGACGCGATTTTGGAACTTATGGATATGCTCGTTCAGTATGGATATCAGAACAAGTCTTCTGATATCCATGTATCGCCGATGGCGAGGCATGTCATGGTACGGTTTCGCATAGACGGCGTATTGCATGATGTCCTTGAAATGCCGAAAGAGCTGCTTGATCCGGTTGTGATGCGCGTGAAGATATTATCAAAAATGCGTACTGATGAGCATCGAGCGGCACAAGACGGGAAATTTCGTTTTAACGCGAAAGAGGAAGTGATTGATGTGCGCGTCTCTATCGTGCCTACGACGTACGGAGAGAATATCGTGATGCGTTTGCTATCGTCAAAGTTGCGCAGATTCAGTCTTGCCGATCTTGGATTTCGGGATGTCGATCTGGGAAAAGTTTCTCGCGCGAGTGAAAGTCCGCATGGGATGATTCTTGTCACCGGTCCAACCGGCAGCGGCAAGACCACGACTGTGTACGCGGTTCTGAAAATTCTCAATACGCGCGATGTGCATATCGCGACCATTGAAGATCCCGTGGAATATGACATCGAAGGCGCGACGCAGATCCAAGTCAATCCAAAGACGGGCCTCACCTTCGCAAAAGGATTGCGCTCTATCGTTCGGCAAGACCCCGATATTATCATGGTAGGCGAGATTCGCGACAGTGAAACAGCGGGCATCGCGGTCAATTCCGCTATGACAGGTCATTTGGTGCTCTCGACTCTGCACGCAAACGATTCCGCAACCACGTTCCCCCGATTATTCGATATGGGGATCGAGCCATTTCTCATTGCCTCAACCGTGACGATCGTGATCGCGCAGCGTCTCGTAAGAAAGTCTTGCGAGAAATGCCGCGCTTCCTATGTGCTATCCGAGGAAGAGTGGGAGATGATAGCGGAAGAGACGTTTATTAAGAAATTTTTTGAAGCAAAAGGATTTTCCGCAAAATCACGGCCGCGCGGTTATAAAGGAAGCGGCTGCGTGGTATGCGCGGATACAGGATATTCCGGGCGTCTCGGTATATTTGAAGTGCTGGAAATGAATGAGAATATCAAGCAGCTCATCTTAAAACGTTCAACGAGCGACCAGATTACCCGCGCGTCAAAAGAAGGAGGGATGACATCAATGCTTGAAGACGGTCTGGAAAAAGTTCTTCTCGGATTAACTACGCTGGAAGAGGTGTTGCGAGCGACGAAAGAATAATCTTCATAAAGCATAAGAGGAATGGCTGGCGAGAAAAAAAACATCTTATCTGCCGATATATCATTTGGCGGTGTCGGGCCGGCTCAAATTTCCATTTTGGCAAAACAGCTTGCCGTGATGCTTCGCGCAGGTCTTACCTTAAACGAATCGTTGTTAATCGCGCGTGATTCTTCGCATGGCAAGCTTAAGTCATGCCTGGAAGCTGTCAGTTCATCGATCAGCGCGGGCCAAAAGTTGTCACGAGCTCTTTCAGATTATCCGCGCATATTTTCACCGCTCTTTATCAACGCGGTGAGAGCGGGCGAGACATCCGGTACGCTTGTTGAGAACTTTGAACAGCTCGCGTTGCAACTGCAAAAAGAAAAAGAGCTGGCGTCAAAGATCAAAGGAGCAATGATCTATCCGATCGTTGTGCTCGTCGCCGCGCTGGTGCTCGGGACGGGATTGGCATTTTTTGTGCTTCCGCAAATTACTCCTTTGTTTGAACGGCTCAATGTTGAATTGCCCATTACCACGAAAATAATAATTTGGCTGTCAAAACAGATACAGTCGCATGGGCTCGCGATCGCGATCGGTTTGTTGCTCGGTATCATTGGTTTTATCGTACTGATCCGACAACGGTTCATGCGGCCGATCATACACGGAATACTGCTTCGCGTTCCGGTCATAGCCCCTTTAACGCGGCATGCGAATCTCGCGCGTTTCTGCCGTACGCTCGGTACGCTATTGGGCAGCGGACTGAATATCGATGAAGCTCTGTTGATTTTGCAAGACACCATGGGTAATTATTATTATCGTAGTGCCGTGCAATCTGTCGCGCGGCTCACGGTAAGAGGCACAAAACTGTCACGCAATCTTGAAGACCATGAGTGGCTATTTCCGAAGCTCGTCACGCGAATGGTCGGCGTCGGAGAAGAATCCGGCAAACTGCAGGAGGCATTGCTGTTTCTCGCGGATTACTACGAGGACGAGCTCGATACATCAACGAAATCATTGTCCACCGCGATCGAACCATTGCTTTTGATCGGTATCGGACTCGCGGTTGGATTTCTCGCGCTTTCCATCATCACGCCGATTTATGAAATCACGGGAAGCGTCAAGCGCTAGGATAGAGCAAAGTCGAGGATTTACCCTTGTTGAGCTCGTAATTGTTCTTAGTATTTTTTTACTTCTTACCGTCGGGTCATTTTCTCTTTTTCGCAACTTGCAAGTCTCTACCAATCTGAACGAGCAGTCAGCCGCGCTTATTCATGCTTTGCGCGCGGCGCAAGCGCAATCATTGTATGGAAAAGGGGATAATGATCATGGAATTTTTTTTACGGCCGCTCCGGACGGCGAAGAACAGATCGTGAGTTACGAGGGGCCTTCCCATGCCGCTCGAGTACCCGGTTCGGAAGTGATCTATCTGTTTCCATCGTCAATCGCGCTGTCTCGCCAATTATCTACGAGCACGCCCGAGATCGTGTTTGCTCGGAATACAGGCGCGCCAAGCGCCACGGGTACGATCACGCTTGATCTTGACGGCGTTGGCAGTCGAACCATCTCACTGAATCGACTCGGGACTGTTGAGGAATCCGAATAATATGGAATATGCGGATATTTGAGAGAAACGCGCAAAGTCTGCTTGAGGTTGTTCTTGCTCTCGGGATTTTTGCGATGACAATTGCGTCTATCACGGTGATAATCACGGGAGGGTTTGGATTGTCGCGTGTTTCAGAATTGTCATTGCAAGGCGATGCTTTAGCGCAAGAGGGCATTGACCTTGCGTTAGCGGCCCATGCCGACGCGTGGAATGTGGTGCCTTACACACAGGAAACAAGCGAAACACTCGGCAGATTCACGCGTACGACCGCATATAGCGCGGTATGCCGCACTGCTGTTCATGAGCTTGTGTCATGTCCGGGCGCGTATACCGACATCCACACGAAAGAAGCGAGCGTTGTTGTCAGCTGGCAGGATCGGCCTGGTATCACGAATTCAGTTCGCCGAGCGACGTACCTGACAAACTGGGGATCTCGTGATTGGCGCCAGGCCGATTGGTCGGGAGGCGATGGGCAAGCAATCTGGATCGATGAGACGAAGTACGATAGTTCATCATCACTTAATGCGACGAGCACACCGGGATCCGTGCGTCTTGCCGACGCTGAAGACGGACAATGGTATGTAAGCGGCGGTTCCGAGCATGTTGATACGACCGATGTTGACTTTGGCGGGGGGACCGCTACAAATACGGTGATTGCCGGATCAGGAGACAGCGCGGGTATCACGCTTTTGCAGGAAGTGCAGTGGGCTGCCGATCGTGATAGCGCCAGCAGCACTTCCTCACACTTGAATGCTATTTCAGCAGTAACGCCTCTTAACGCATGGGCATCAGCAAATAACGGCGAGATTCTGCATTACGACGGGTCAGCGTGGTCTGTCGCCGCCGATATCGGAAGCGCGCATCTGCGTGGAATACATGTGCGTTCGTCTTCAGACGGATGGACAGTCGGACAGTCAGGGAACATCTACCATTACGACGGAACGTCATGGACACAGCATATCGATACGGGGGATGATGTATGGTTCGATGTCGCCGCGTTAAGCGAGGATGATGTATGGGTAGTAGGCAGCGACGACGACGAAGGAGAAGATGACGGGAAAATCGCTCACTATGACGGATCGGACTGGTCATATACGGTGCCGCCATCTGATCACGTCATGCACGGTGTTGCGGCAGTATCAGCAACGGATATATGGGCTGCGGGGAAAAGCGGGCGAATTTGGCATTATGACGGATCGTCATGGAGCCTGCATACTGACACAGGTTCTGAAACATGGAATGATATTGTATTTATTTCCGAGTCTGATGGCTGGGTCGCGGGAAAAAGCGGCAAAGTGGCGCATTGGGATGGAGCGACTTGGACAGTTTCAACTGTACCGTCAAGCGCGGAGATAAAGTCCTTGGCTGCCGTTTCATCCTCTGATATCATTGCGGTCGGACAAAACGGCAGGGTCTGGCGTTATGATGGATCAGTGTGGAATTATGTCGGCACGTCGGGATCAGATACGCTCAATGGCGTAGTAATGACAGACGCGCAGAATGGATGGGCGGTAGGCAATAATGGTCGAATCTCAAGAAACGGATTATTGTATGACGCGTCAGGAACATTCCAATCCGCGATCGTTGACACCGGTGTATCATCGCCGGTGTGGAGCGTGGCATCCTGGGTAGAGACTCTTACGCAAGGCGGTGATGTGACGGTCGCGACACGTACAGGCTTAACGGCAATTCCCGATGGTTCTTGGTCATCGTGGAGCTCGGAATTGACTAATCCCAATGGTTCGCCGATCACATCTCCGTCAGCGCGGTATGCTCAATATCGTCTTACATACAATAGGGGAGAGGATCCGA
>JACPHV010000028.1 GCA_016188385.1 Candidatus Uhrbacteria bacterium
CGTTTGCCCATCGGCGTCGATGAACAGCTGCAAGATCTGCTGACCGGAATCAGCGCAACATCAAAAAATATCCTGCTTGTCGGGCAGGAAGGCACGGGGAAGTCAATGCTTATCAACGGTATCGCGTACGCCATGGTGGGCGAACAAGTGCCCGATCGGCTCAAAGACCATCGCTTGGTAAGTATTTCCGCGGGTCATCTGGCGGCATCACAGAATCCGCTTGCCGTATTCCAAGCTCTCCTGGACGAGCTGCTGGAGAGCGGTAACATCGTGTTGGTTATTCATAACATGCATGATTTCACCGCGCGGCGCGGATTGACGCCGTACGATCTCACCGAGGTGCTCGCTGAAACGATCGAACGTACCGGTCTGCTTGTGATCGCCACGACTACGCCGAGCGCGTACCATTCCTATCTTGAAAATCACCCTCTGATCTCGTTGTTTCAGAAAACGTCCGTGGAAGAGCCGGATGAAAATAACACAATCCAAATTCTCGAATCGCATATCCCAAATCTGGAATACCGGTACCGCGTGTATTTCACGTATGACGCGATCGCGTCAGTGGTCCGTCTCGCGAGCCGTTATGTGCATGAAAGATACAATCCGGCGAAGTCCATTGATGTCGCTGAACAGGTGGCGCTTTCGTTCGCTTCGCGCGACAAAAAAAAGTATACGCGCATTACTCCAGCCTCCGTCTCTCACGCATTGGAAAAAATCACGCATACGAAAGTCGGAGACGTTGAATCCGGCGAACGGGATACATTGCTGCATCTGGAAGACAAGATCCATGAGCGCATGATCAATCAAGAGACGGCCGTATCGGCTGTCGCAAACGCATTGCGCCGCGCGCGCGTCGATCTGCGCGAAAAGAAACGCCCCGTTTCCGTTTTTTTGTTCCTTGGGCCTACGGGCGTTGGCAAAACCGAACTGGCGAAGACCTTGGCAGAAGTTTATTTTGGATCCGCGGACGCAATGGCGCGCCTTGATATGTCCGAATACCAAGGCGTATCGGCGATTGAGCGGTTAATCGGCATGGCAGGATCTTCCGCGCGCGGCGGAGCGCTGACCGAGCCGGTGCGGAAAAATCCATTTTCATTGCTTTTGTTAGACGAGCTGGAAAAAGCCGATCGCGACGCCTTGAATTTATTTTTGCAGATTTTTGAGGACGGCCGCCTCACGGATAATACCGGCGAAGTGATTGACTATACCAATACGATTATCATCGCCACTTCAAATGCGGGCAGCCAATTCATCCAGGATTCCGTGCGCGCCGGGCAAGACGCGGACACCATAAAGAAGCAATTGTTGGAACGTGAATTGCGTACACATTTTTCACCGGAATTCCTTAATCGTTTCGACAGCGTGATCATTTTTGGGCCGCTTTCAGAGGAACATATCGTCAGAATCGCTCGTCTCATGATCGGGCGCGTACAGCGGCAGATGCAAGAGAAAGGCATCACGTTTTCCCTTACGGACTCCGCGTTATATGAGCTCGCGCGCGAGGGGTATGATCCGCAGTTTGGCGCCCGTCCGATGCGGCGCGTGATCCAGCAGCGCGTGGAAGATGTGCTGGCAAAAGTGTTTTTACAAGAAAAAATCGATCGGCGCGACACGGTAATTCTCGACGCGGGAGGAGTGTTTCGGATAGAAAAGGGGAAACGGTTTGCCGATAGTGTTTCACGCACCCCTCCGCAGGATCAGAAAAGCTGATGCGCATACTGACACGAACCAGACGGATTTTTTTCTTCGTTATGTTGTGCGGGTTTTCGGCAGTGTTTGCTGCCGTATTTTTTTCGTTGCGGGGAGCAAGCACAGATCCGATTGTTTCGGCTCCGGTACAAGCCGAGAGAGAACCAGACCGGCTGGTGCCTGCTGACAATCGGATTTCCGGCATCGTAGTCCCGCACCACGACATAGTCCGCGAACGCAGGTCGGCATTTTTTGAAACAGTCCAAAAAAAATTTTTTCATACGAACCCGCCGCGGACGATCATTCTACTGTCTCCAAACCATTTTAATGCCGGATCGGCGGCGATCCAGACCGTGGATCGCGAATGGCATACGATATTCGGCAGCATCCAGCCGGCTTCATCAATAATCCGCGCTCTGTCTGATACCGGTATTGCCTCGATCGAGCCGTCGAGTTTTAAGCAAGAACACGGGATCCTTCTCATTCTTAAAGATATAAAAAAATACTTTCCTTCCGCTTCACTCGTTCCGATTATCGTAAAGGAGCGCGCGTCGCGCAGCGACATAGAACAGCTTGTGTCCTTTTTGAACTATTCGTGCGGGTCATGCTTCGTCGTCGCGTCAGTGGATTTTTCCCATTATCAACCGGCTGCGCTCGCCGACCTCCACGATCGTCTCACGCTTCGCTCGCTGCGGAATCGGGACATCCCAACACTGCTCGACAAATCAGAAGTTGATTCTCCCCAGTCGCTTGCTATTCTCGCGCTATGGGCAAGCATGCATACTACCGATCGGTTTGTGTTATTTGACCACACCAATAGCGGCGTGATCACGGGAGATCCCGATCGGGAATCAACATCCCATGTGTTCGGCTCGTACGAATCTCTTGAAGCAGTCGTACCGGAGCGATCGGTGACATTTGCGTTTGCCGGAGACATGATGTATGGCCGCGCGGTAGGTTTCCACTACGAAAAAAAAGGATTTCAAAAATTGTTCGATCAATTCGGCGATCGGGTTTTGCGGGGATTTGATGCCGTACTCGCTAATTTGGAAGGACCGATCAGCGAGGGGAAGGTGGCGTATGATCCCGCGTTACGCTCCCTCTCGTTCAATTTCCCGAAGCAAACACTTGACGCGCTTTCCTATCTTCGTCTTGACGGAGTAAGTCTGGCAAATAATCATACGCTCAATCAAGGAGTGAATGGACTGGATACCACGCGCGCGCTTCTTACAAAAAAACGAATCGCTCCCATCGGCGATCCGTCCGCGGTGAATACGAGTACTGTCGCGTTTTTTGAAGGTGAAGGCTTGCGTCTCGCGGTGGTTGGCGTGCATGCATTCGCGGATATGACCGGGACGGAGGATGTCATTCGTTCGCTCAAAAAAAATCCGCATACTCGCGTGGTTGTATTCCCTCACTGGGGAGTGGAGTATGCATTGAAACATTCGGCGCAACAGGAGAAACTTGCGCGTTCTTGGATAGACGCGGGCGCGGATGCCGTCATCGGCGCGCACCCGCATGTCATTCAGGACATAGGAGTATATAAAGGAAAGCCGATATTCTATTCTCTCGGCAATTTTATCTTTGATCAAAATTTTGCCATTGATACGCAGCAAGGCCTCATCGTGGCCGGAGAATTTACCGACAAAGGCCTGTCGGTAGTCCTTCTGCCGCATGAGTCGATCCGTTATCAGCCTAAGTTGCTCCGCGGAAAAGCAAAAAAAACGATTATCAAACGGATCACGCGAGGCATCGAGAATTATCATGCGCAAGGCCAAGGAGGTTCATTGCTTAATTTTCCGAGCCCATGATATACTTACCATAATACCACCTTACCTATGAATTCAACAGCAAAAATCGTACTGATCAGTATTGGAGCATCACTGGCATCCGCGGCGCTCGCGAGCGCGATTACCATTCTGTACTTCAAGTCAGCGCGACAAAGCGCGCCTGTCTCCGTCCCGACAGCGGCAGAATCGAAGCGAACGCCTCAAAACGAAGGCGCAAAGCCGGTTGAAGAAAAACCGGAAGCGGCAAAACCTGCTGAACCTGCCACAGCAGTACTCTTACCTGATCAGCTCATCCAAGATCCGGGTGTCGTATGGTTGCCCGTGCCGCGCAAACTCGCTGAAGAGCTCAAGTTGTTCTACATGTTTGAGTATGACGACGAGAATCTCCCGCCCCCTCTCCGCAAGTCAACTCCAGTATTTGACGAAGGCATCACTTATTATAAAACCGGCATGGATAACGGCAACGATATTATCTTGGCGACAATACCGCCGGAGGGCCCGGGCGAGGATTTTGCTGTCTATCTTTTGCGTACAGCGAGCGGTTCCTATGAATACATTGCACAAAATTCAGATGCCTACGATCCGGAGAGCAAGGAGTTTTACGGAGCACAGCCGATTGAAAGTGTAAAAATCAATTACGAGAAAGTATACCGTTCTATCCTCAAACAAGATGTTCTTGCTTATCAAGGCGTCAATCTTGAGAATTTTGGAGGATTCATTGCTATAGACACCCCACCGCAATCGCGGATAGAAGTCGCGAAAACCCCTTATGGTATCCTGTATTCTGAAGCGCGTCCCGGCGAGGTAGAAGATCTGCTCGTTGAATCGTTTGTGCTGGTGAAACCAAATGGTCTTGAGGAAACGTATCAATACATACCGGAAGGCATGCTCGGGGATGACGGCGTTGCGGATGTCACATGGAACACAGGTAAGCGCAACACAGATACGTTTCAGTTGGTTAATACGACTGGCTGCGGGGCAGGCGCGTTTTTGGCGCTTGTCGCGCCAAGCGTAACGTCGCGGCTTGTA
>JACPHV010000032.1 GCA_016188385.1 Candidatus Uhrbacteria bacterium
GACGACAACGCCAGAATCAAAATTGCATATTCAAAATGTTCTTGAGGGAAATCCGGCAGACAAATCGCTCTTCTCAATCTATGATCTCCACAACCAGGGTAGAAACGGTCAATATTTCAGAATACTTGGAGGGACAAGGGGAATTAATCTTATATCGAACTGGACTAATTTGAGTTTCGGTGCGAGGTATGATGCGAGTGGTCAATTTAAGCAGGATCTTACGATCGGCACGAATGGCAACGTCGGCATCGGCATTGTGCCGTCCAGCGTTGGTCGTCTCCAGCTTCCCGGGGTACCAAATGATCGCTATTCTGATATAGGAATTAACGGAGGTCGTTTAAGAATTGGAAATGATACGCTTACTGGGAATGGTGCGATATTTGCGCAAGGTGGTGGTGCAATACTTGAAGTTGGCGCTCAAGGGTATATTTCGTTTACCACGGGAGCAATCGCTGGAAGCGCTGTCGAAAAAATGCGTATTAATGAAGCCGGCAACGTCGGCATCGGGATAGCGAAACCACTGGCAAAGCTTCATATTGAGGGACGGAGTACTTGGGGTGGACTTGCGATTAGGAATGCGGATAATAATGTCACCCATTTTAATTATCCTGACGGCAAAAACTATATCCGCGGTACTACTATCATCGCCGATGACGGCGGCAACGTCGGGATCGGGACGACAAGTCCTGGTTATAAACTGGAAGTAAATGGTGATATTCGTACTGGCGCTGGAGGTGACATTCGTTTAGGTTCCGCTAACTCTGGAACTGATGCGATATTATACTCCGACAACGGGGAATTAAGCTTTTACACCAATCAGGACAGGAGAATGGTCCTTGATACTTCAGGGAGACTTGGCATCGGGACGCCAAGCCCATCAAGTCCTTTCCATATACTGAACACATCTAGTGATATGATGAGGATTCAGAATTCTGGAGGGGGTGAAGCCGACATTCGATATCTTACGGGCAATAGTATATGGGAGGTGGGTACGAACAATGAGGGCAACGGGACAGACAAAAATCAATTTTATATCTATGATGCAAGCGGCGTTCCTAATCCCTATGCATTTACCGTGCAGCGTGGAACTGGCAACGTCGGGATTGGAACCGTAAATCCTACGCGAGCAAAACTTCAGGTTGCAGGAATGATTGGGAATACAGTTGCCTCATTTGGCAACAGGGGTATTTCTTTAGTTTCTGATTGGCCACAGGTTCATTTTAACACATACTGGTCAGGTTCTGGATTGAAAGCAATGGCGGAAGGATATGGGGCAGCAATTACAGTTAGTCCCCACGACGGGTCGATGAACTTTAGGATGAGTTCTAAGGCAAATGCCGCCGATGAAAATGTAAGCGAGGAATATAGGATGACGTTGACTAACGCTGGCAACGTCGGTATTGGGACTGCCGCGCCCGTTGTCGCTGGAGGAGGTTTTTCGGGAATAGATATACGTGGGGCTAATGGTTCTAGTGTAGTACTCGGAAAATCAGGAAATTCCAAAGCGGTTCTTTTTAGTGACAGTTCATATTTGTACTTTGAAACCCCTGGCGTTATGGCATTTCGTCCTGGAGGCTCAGAAAAGATGAGAATAACAAGCGATGGCAACGTCGGGATTGGGACGACAACTCCGGGGGCAACATACAAGCTTGATGTCGCGGGCGCCGTTAATGCGACGGATTTTTACGAAGCGGGCGCCAAGGTAGTTTTTCCGGTCACACATTCATTGCCCAGCATAAGTGATGTACCTAAATGGGTGAAGCTTGGCACGCTGACCATAGGACAGCAAGGACAGAGCGCTCTTATAAAAATTATTTCAAATGTTGGATACAATGCAAGCATAGCCCAGAATTACGAAGCGTATATCAGGTTTAAGACGAGCAATGCCGTTAACATAGATGAAAATGGCTTTTCCGCTGACTCTTCATACTATACGACAGGTAGGAATACGCTTGCAGCCGGTGATATAAAATGGGTCGGAGATAAAGATGGAATCGCTGCGACAAAGTATGGTCTGTATGTGAAGTTTGGCGCATATACCGGCATTGCGAGCTTTTACACTGTCGAGACGACAGGCGGGTCCTGGAAACACGAAGGCACGAAAGCGTCTATCGATCCCGGCAAGCCAAGCAGTAAAGTTCTTGTTGCTACCAAAGAGTTTAATATAAATAGCAACAGCCTCGTGGTGGACTCCGCCGGCAAAGTCGGGATTGGGACGCCAGGACCGTTGTTTGGTACGCTACAGGTAAATGGAAACATTGTTTCTGCTCGTGCATCAGATAATACAAATGCCGGATTTTATGATTGGTATAATCTATCAAACAATCGGCGCTGGCATTTTACAATGCGTTCAGGCGATGAAGATAAACTACAGTTGTATTTCAATAGAGGAACTGCAAACGGTTCTCAGTATCAATGGGACGGTCCATTTTTAAATATAAGTCCAAATGGCAACGTCGGGATTGGGACAACGGAGCCTAAGGCAAAACTTGATGTTTCCGGTGATATTCGTGCCGGTAACTCTGATCTATATTTTACAAAAATAGATCACAAGCATACCGGTATTGGTAATGAACGGGGCTTTGCTGCAATCGAAAATGCCGAAAACTACAAAACCCTCATGATTTTAGGTAGATCGGGCACGCCGGTTGGTCGCTCTGTTTCTATCTGGGATTATCTTACGGTTAATGGAGGACAAACGGTAAGAAGTGGTTCGTCTGATATGATGAAGATAGAAAATTCTTCCTATGGAGGAGAAGCTGACATTCGTTACTCAAACGGAATAGGTGATTGGCAAGTTGGTACGAATCAGGAAGGAAACGGGCAAGACAAAAATCAATTTTATATCTATGATGCAAGCGGCGTTTCTAATCCCTATGCATTTACCGTGCAGCGTGGAACTGGCAACGTCGGCATCGGGACTACCGCGCCTGTTGTCGCTGGAGGAGGTTTTACAGGAATAGATATACGTGGGGCTAATGGTTCCAGCGTAGTACTCGGAAAACCAGGAAATTCCAAAGCGGTTCTTTTTAGTGACAGTTCATATTTGTACTTTGAAACCCCTGGCGTTATGGCATTTCGTCCTGGAAGCACAGAAAAGATGAGAATAACAAGCGATGGCAACGTCGGGATTGGGACGACGAATCCTCACAGTGAACGGAAGCTCCATGTAATGGGGCCTATTCGGATGGAGACCAGCGCCAACGCGTGGAACTGGCTTGAAATCGTTGGCAGTGGAGGTGCTCTCTATTTCGGAACCGACACTAGTAACCGTGGCATCTGGTCAAACGGCATCCGCGATGTAGGGATTTACACTGACGGATCTGCCCGTATTCTTGTCAAAGGCGATACGGGACAGGTTACCATTCCAGGAACTGCAAATGTGAAGAGTCTGTGCTTTGGCGCTAATGACTGTCGATCTTCATGGGGAGGCCTAGATTTATGGCACTTCGAAGGAGGCAATGTTATTTCCAAGACAACTCCCAGCCCTGTTTATACGAATACGCTTTGGAAGACCGATCAAACTGCTACTGACGGGAAACCAAGATGCGGGTGTGATACTGATCCAAATCGTACTAACTGTGCTGAAAAGTTCGAAACGAAAACGGCAACTGCTTGCTATGATGAGTATAAAGACGTGATACTACATCGTAGTGCAGAGAGAGAAGTGACCAGATATAATCTTTACAACGTTTTTCAACGAAATTCTACGAATAACATTGGCATTAATACTGAAGCACCCGAAGGTAAACTTGAAGTATATGCGCAGGGCGGATTTCGCAGTGGCGATGGTGGAATCAATATGCCAGGGGATGTTCCCATTTTGGCTCGTGTGGGCAGCGATAATATCGCTTTTGGAATTGTGAATAAGCATGACTACGCAACATTTGGGATTGGTATAAAAGATTCCAACAGGGTATCAACGCAACGAGGATTTGTAGCATTATACGACAATTACGATGGAAATTGGCACGCAGCTCTTACCCTGAAGAATGGCAAGGTTGGCATTAGAGATAAAGTTCCTGACTATGCGCTTGATGTCAATGGCGATATTAATGTGGCATTTTCACCTGAAGCAATAAAAAACGCGCGAAAGGTAGCGTTGAATAATTTTGGCGCTCAAGGATTTGATGTCGCAGAATTGTTTGATGAAGCAGAAGAATTAGAACCGGGCGATGTGGTAGCAATAGAAACTTCTCGAAAAGTAAACAAATCATCGCGCCACTATCAGGATACCATTGTTGGTGTGGTGTCCTCCGCCCCGGCGCTTGTATTTGAAGGTGAGACGCTCAAACTTGCTCCGGATCCAAAAGAATATGGCAGACCCGGTAAAGTTCCCGTTGCACTTGCAGGTAGAGTTCTTGTAAAGGTCTCTACAGAGAATGGTTTCATACGGCCTGGAGATTATGTGACAAGTTCTTCACAAAGAGGAATTGCTATGAAGGCAGATAAGCCCGGTAAAGCAATTGGTATTGCGCTTGAAGAATATTCAGAAGAAGGGGAGGGGAAGGTACTCGTATTTTTAGATATGGGCATTCAACATATCACAGAGGAAGTCACCCAACTAAAAGAGAGATTATCCGAACTTGAAAATCAAGTGAAAGATATCAGATCAGAGGCGAAATAAATTGTATATGCGAAACAAAAGGACAAAAACAATTTTTGTTCTTGCTCTTTTGTCCGCGCATATTGTCGTTTTTGTTTTTCCTCTGCGCAATCAGGCACTGTTCGCATTCATGTTTTGCGGATCAAACAAATCGGCCGCTGGTTCTTATACAGGTTGTTATAACGATTTGGATCATCTGAAATATTGGGGAAATCCGCTAGAACCAACAGCAAATCAATACAGAGCTCGATCCACCACTACTGCTTCGCCGTGGCAGGCACAAAGTAAATCAGATCAAGGCGGCAGGGTATGCCGCAAGGGAGTGTGCGTGCCGCTGTATGAACCAAAGATATTATCGATAAGCACACCCTCCTTCGCGCAAGCAAAAATTGGAAGAAACGTATATGTCTCCGCAATAGTAGATGTGGTTACGCAAGGGCCCTTAAAAGACTTTAGATGGGGAACCTATTTAGTTAATGGGAAAAGAGTACCCAGCTGGACAGCACGGATACCTGATGGTCCTTTATTTGATCTGCCGTACTGGGAGTTATTATTTAGGCCGAATAAGGCTTACACCCTGTCATTTGACAGTGCGCCATGCGGCTTTGAAGGCGCAGGTGATGTGGTGAAAGAAAATGGTTTTGTTGTCGATAACAGAGTGCCTCGCATTGTATTCGACAAAATAATCAAATCTCTTCCAGAAGAGAAGAAAAGATACTTGCCATTTCGCTATCATCTAAAGATTAACAAGGTTCAACAAAAGGGCTGGAATCTGTGCGTATTGGAAGTGTATGATCCTTGGGGCGTGAGAAACTACAAACATTTTTTTCTGGAACCAAAAAAACCGGAACCACCAAAGGTTGACATTTGGATGGAGGGGCAGGAAACCAAGAAAGAGAAAGAAGAAATCCGTGTCGGTCCAGACTCTACGGTAAAAGTTAGGTGGCAGACACAGAATGCAGAGAGGATTGAATTCCGATTTGGTTCACCAGAAATGCGTTTAAAGTGGTTTCCATATGAAGATGAGTGTAGTATTGGTGCGGGTTTTGTTATGGAAAAAACTGCATATTGCTCGGAATTTAGTAAAGACCGTGAACGCAACCGTGAACAGAGGCTCCGTGAATTTTTAAAAGCAGCACAGGAATGGGAAGATGAGACAATGAAGAATGCCCAAGAAAAATTTGGCGTTAGATATGATGATCCATTAGTGAGACGAGGCCTCTGGTTTCAGAGGTCGGCGCTTTTACAACAGTTTCCTCCACAGGTCATTGATGATATAGAGAAACGTTTCGTTGACAGGGGTTCAATAGAAATTAACAGCGGCATGTCAGGCAGGGAAGTGTCGATTTATGCGTATAACAATGTATCATCGAAAGATCCTAAGGATATACAAGAGGCATCAAATAGGATAGAGATCAAAGTTGTTCCGCTTAGAAATATAGTTCTCATTTCAAAAGTGGTTGGCCCAAGCGATCTTCAGATACAAGCTTCTGGCGAAGGTATTTATGAATCAACTATGTTATGCGCCACATCATGGCCAAGGAGCGGATGTGACTTCACAGCCGAAAGTACAAAGAAATACTGGCATGGAAAAGATAGTATTTCATGGACCATTAGCGATGTAGATATGGGCGATACTTTGGTAGATTTTTGGTTTAAAGGTGTTGACGAGGCGGGACATGTAAAAGAAGAGTATCGGCGAGCAACCATTAAAGGAGGTGATCTCGTTCAGTGTGTTGTAAGTGGTTTTGATGAACATTTTAGTAAATTAACGATCGGTTATAATGAAAGTCTTTATGCAGTTGGAGACTATACTCCCACTGATGTTAGCAAAGGAGTAGACGAAGCCAAGAAACTCGTCGGAAATTCTTCTACATCACAGAATCTTGGAATGTGTTTATATAGGTTAAATGGACAAGGTTTAGAATCAGTATCATGTTTCATAAAAGAAATAATGACAGCTATAGAGAAGGGCGCAAAAAAATGTAAAGGCGATACGGCAAACGCGATTGCATTTGGAGTGAGTATAGGCGGGATATTTTCTGAACCTATTCCTGGTATTAGAATATCATTAGCTGGACTTATCGTGGGGAGTCTTTCAAAAAAGACCGACGAGCCAGATTTTTTTTGGACATGGATTTTTACCGCCGGGATCGTCATAGTATCTGGTATAATGTATAAAATATTAAAGTTAGATTTCCTTATTAATGAATTTAAAAAAATGATAATAGACGCGTTACAAATATTAAGTGTTTCTTTTGATATAGAAAAAAAGTTAAAAAAAGGTGTAATAAATACAATAATAGAGCAAGCCAATGGGATTCCTGCAACTGGCGGTCCTAATCCAAAAACAATACTCCCAGAGCTAATTCCTAACTATAGCCTTGTTCGCTGTACGGAAAAAGGAACATGTGATCAAGGTTTGATGGATTTTCAAAAAAAAGGGATGGGTGATGTGAGTAATTTAGTCACTTCAGCGGGGAAACTTTCAGTAGGGCTGGGATGGCCATGTGATACTTTCGAAAAGTGCTCCTCCAACGCATTACAAATAGCTTGCGCTATTAAAGGAAAAACGATTACGAGAGACAATGCGTTAGCCAAAATAAAGAGTAGTAGCGTCGGCAGCATAGGGAATGTCAAAACCCCTGCCTGGAAAATTATTCATTTTAGTGCGCTAGTGGTAAAGGATACGAGATATATGACAGAATCACAAGCAGGCACAATCGTGTCTGAAGCAGGTGGCTGTCCTTAGAAAACACTATGTTCAAGTCGTTAGAATCAAAAAAAATCGTAACCGGTATTCTAATCCTTTTTTTTGTTTTAATCATATTTGTAGTATTTGTTCGCCTGAGGATTGGCATACTTTTTACCAAAGAAGCTACAACACATAAGACAATTGTTAATTTATCAGGTTGGAAAAAGACTTATATTAATTTTAATGCCGGGATAAAAGTCAACTTACCGAAGGAAATGATTGTTGAAGATTCGTTCTATTCGGAATCGTTACCTTATGTTGATTTTATTACACCGGATTATTCATCTCACATAGAAATGACGCGATGGAGTAAAGAAGATTTTTTAGAAGACGATTTTTTAAATCTCGAAGAATATTTTACATTTCGCAAAGACTTCAACCAGTCAGCAGGTTTTTGGATCACCGGAGAAAAGCTAAAGGTAGATGGCAATACTGCCTATTTCATGCAAACGCAAATCGCAAAAAATACGCAAAAGGAATCACAATTACTCATCGAAAAAGAACCTTATATTTATCGTTTCCGGCTTATTGAGTTTCAGGGAGATACGCCTAATAGCAAAATCTTACAACAAGCGCTCCGATCAATAAAACTTACGGATCCGCCAAAGTAATAATAACTATCAACAATGTCTTTATGTTAACCACTACTCTCTCGATTCTGCTTATCTTTACTATGATTCTGTGGTCGTGGGTGCAAGCGAGGATCTATAAGACAATTAAGGAGAGGCACCCGGCTGAATATGAAAAGTTGGAACATCCTCGATTCTGGAAAATGTGGAATCCTGGATATACGGCAATTCTCTATGGGACCATAAAATTTCCCGATGACCCTGCTCTTAGAGGGGTCATCATAGGCTTCAGGATTTTATCTGTCATTCTCGTCATCATGATGCTTACTTTTGCGGGCATAAATTTCTTTGAAGCTTCGATAAATCTCAAATAACATGAGCCAGTACTTACTATGACCACACACAAAAATTATATCGGCGCTGTAAAAATAATGTTGGCAGGATTTGTGCTGGCAATAATGGGAGCTCCACTTTCTATTGTTCATGCACAAAAAGAAAAAATTGATGATTGGCAATTCACCCCGCAGTCATATACCAGTGTTTTCACATTGAATCTCCCGCCCTTTCCTGAATACTGGTATGCGTATGTTGTTCTTGTGTTAGCCTTTGTTTTGTGTCTGATCCCAATTGGAATCTTTTTTCATGGCTTGTATCTCTTTTTTAGCAGCATTCGCGATAAAGAATACCGTTCAAGAGGGACGCATAAAATCGCGCTTGGTATATCTCCAGTCGTTGCTATATCCGCGCTCATCCTTTTTATTTTTCTCCTTACTGGAGGATCTCTGAACGCGCGAATGCTGTTTGTAGCGCTGAATCTCTTTTTTCTAACCTCGTTTATTGGCAGTATCGTGCTCTTGATAAGAGGCATCTATGTATGGATCAGATATCGAGCATTGGTTGATTGGAAAAAATGCGGGAGGATGAAAACATTTTTTGCCGTATACAGCATTATCATTATTCTTGCCTTATGGAATGTTGTTTATTATTCGGCAAAAAGCGTGGTGTCATTTCCCGCAAACAGAACAGGATCCGTATCATTTGATTCATCAGTTGGAAACGTACAATATTTTAATACTAGCCAGGCGCCACCGCCAGCAGCAGATACCTCCATCGGTCTATCCGTAGGAGGAGCAAAGGACATAGATAATTTTCGAAAAAATATCAAAAATAATTATCTTCCGATTCCAACCGATGTGACGCATGAAGGATTGTTCTATGACTACTTGTTTGACACGGGTATCCAAAAACCCTGCGAAAAACTTTTCTGCCCATCATATTCGACTGCCGTATCCAAAGATCCCTTTTCCGGTGAGCAGAAGTATTTCCTTTCCATTGGCTTGAATTCCGGCGTCCAACAAAAAGATTTTGCGCGGCGAAAGACCAATTTTCTTGTTGTCTTAGATATTTCAGGTTCCATGGGTGAGCAGTTTAACCGTTATTATTACGACCGTTTCGGGCAGAAACAATCTGTTTTCGATAATCAACAGGATGAAGGAAAAACGAAAATGGAAATAGCGGCCGAGTCTATCAATGACATGCTTGGGCATCTCACGGGCGATGACAGCTTCGGCATGGCACTTTTTGATGACATATCGTATGTCGCAAAACCATTGCGCAAAGTTTCTGAAACAGATATGGAACGCATCAAAAAACATATCAGCGAACTCAAGCCACAAGGGGGGACGAATATGTCAGCTGGCATGCAAGAGGCGCTCTGGCAATTTGAGGCATATAGAGGCACAGAAGATCCTGATTTTGAAAACCGCGTTATCTTTCTAACCGATGCGATGCCGAATACGGGCGATACTACTGAAGAAGGCATGTTTGGCATCGCAAAAAGGCTGGCAGAACAGAAGATTTATACAACATTTGTCGGAGTTGACTTTAACACCGAGTTGATTGAGTCAATTTCCAAGATTCGCGGCGCAAATTATTACTCCGTGCATTCTGCGAAAGAATTCAAGAAGCGCATGGATGAGGGATTTGACTCTATGGTTACACCACTCGTGTTTAATCTCAATCTTGAAATCATCGCCCCCGGCTTTCAGATAGAAAAAGTCTACGGTTCGCCAGAAGCAGACGAAACAACCGGTGAGATCATGAAAGTAAATACGCTATTCCCTTCAGAGCAGACCGAGGGGGAGACACGCGGCGGATTGGTGCTTCTCCAGCTGAAACGATTTGCTGATGACGCTACTGCCATAATGCTCAGGGCAAAGTATGAAAGTAGGCAAGGAGATATTCAGCAGTCAGATGAAATGGCATTCTTCAAGGAAGTGGAAGAGTATTATGATAATTTCGGCATTCGAAAAGGGATTGTGCTCGCGCGGTATGCAAATATCTTGCGTGATTGGATGTTTTATGAACGCGCACAAGGCACAGAGGAAGAACGCAAAATAGTGCGACCAGCCTCGCCAGTTGAGTATTATGATGTTGAGGGAATACCCATTGTATCTCCAGAGTTTACACTTGGAAAATGGGAACGGCAGTCGCAGGTTCTCCGCGTATCGGATACTTACAAAAATATTTTTACGGATTTTATCCCTTACATGATTACGGAGACGGAGGCTATTGGCGATCAAGCACTCCAGAAAGAGCTTGATGTCTTGGGGACGATCTTGAGTAAATAATATAAAATAAATATGATCAAATACAAATAAATGGAAATAAATGGAGTCAGCCACCATTTCTACTATTTTTCTGCATTTGTTTTAATTCATAAGGGTTTGGGGCGTGAAAATTCTCTGACCCCTCAAGTAATCGTATGATTTATTCCATTGTTCGTCTTTTTCTCATCGCGTTTTTCATGGCAGGCGTTTTCTCTGCGTCAATGGTCTCCGCGGCGTCGCTTTCAAGCCGCCTTTCAGGACGCATTCTGCTTCAGGTGGAAGACAAGGGGAAAGCATGGTATGTTGATCCATCAACCAAAGATCGCGCATATCTTGGCAGGCCCGCAGATGCGTTCCGCGCGATGAGAGAGTTGGGCCTCGGCATTACGAATGCGGACCTTGACCGCATCGTGGTATCGGATGACGGGAAATCCGGAGACACAAAATTTGCGCGGAAACTCGCGGGAAAAATTGTTCTGCAAGTTCAGTCAAAAGGCGAGGCATGGTATGTCAATCCCGTAGATCTGAAACGTTATTATCTCGGCCGCCCCGCGGACGCGTTTTCCATTATGCGCGAGCTTGGTCTTGGCGTCTCAAACAAAGATATTGAGAAGATATCCGTAAAATCAGGATATCAAGATCTTGGACAAATATCTTCTGGAATTCAAACGCAAGTTCAAGCACAGCCACCATCACCGTCATTGCCATCCGATCAAATACAGGATCAAACACCTGCGGTTGTTTTGGAAGATACAAAAGAAGGCCCGACAGAACCTCAAACAGAATCGACTCCAACATCAAAGCCTGAAGTAGAATCTGTTACACAGGAGACTCAAATACAGGGGCAGGAAAGTACATCATCAACATCGACTTCAGATCAGATACATGAACAAGTAGAGGAAGCCGCGCCAACAAAGTCGGAGGCTGAAACAGAAAAAGATCGATATAACAAGGCGATTGAAGACCGTTATAAAAACGAAGCGATATTCAGGTCACTTGATTTTGGAACAGGTATTTGGTAGCTCTGAATTACGAAATTCCTAAAATCACACAAAATTGTTAAAAAATGGTAGAATTCAAACAGTACCTGATTAAGGTGCTGTTTGCTTGATTCAGTAAAAAATGAAAGAGATTTTTGGGAATGTTGAAATAGAAAATAATAAAGCCTGCAAATTCAATATTTCAAAAGTAATAACAAACTTCTTCAAGTATGCACCATGCCACTATTCAAGGACATCAAGTAATTTGTTCCGCTTTTATTGAAAAGAGGGGTTTGTTTCTTGTAGTATTTGATCCGGGTTTTCATGTATGGCGTGTCCCCGGAGGCAGAGCCGAATGGGGGGAAACAGTCGAGGAAACGTTATTGAGAGAAATGAAAGAGGAGACGGGTGTTCTATTTGACCAACCACGCTTTCTTGGTTTCGGACAAGATCAGCAATTTCATATTGCTGACAACAAGGAAACTTCCCGTTTCGTGCTGTATTTTTATGTAAAAACAGATCAAGAAATACATCTTGACCCCCTCGAGGCATCTGATCATCGATGGGTTTCGTTTGAAGAACTCGGGAGATTGGATAACGCTGAAGGCGCGCTTGCTGACTTATTCCGGCGATTTCCGAACTGTAAGACTGTTGAATAGCGCTCGTTTTTCCACAGTGGCAAAATTGACATACGTTGGTCAGAACTTTATGCTATCCTTTTATGAATATACGAAATATCAATGAAGCGCATTCAGCAAATCGCCAAGGAGAATTTTTTAATTTGGAACCAGTCGTTGTCATCGGGAGATCCTAAGAACGTGGCAGCTCTTTATTCTCGTGACTGTACTTTTCTGCCGACTTTGTCAGAGGATTTTAAAATAGGCAGAGCGGCGGCACAGCAATATTTCAGCCGCTTTCTAAAAATGCATCCCAACGGAACTATCAGTAATGATCGGGTCGAACAGCTTGGTGATGGCAGTTATCTGCATTGCGGGTTTTATGATTTTGAGCTCGACGGTAAAAAGGGGAGAGAGGTCGCGCACGCAAGGTTCACCTTTATCTGGAAGCTCAACGACAATCATGAGTGGAGGATATTCCACCATCATTCATCAATGCATCCTCACGAATAAAAAAGATATCATTCAATCAGTGAAACAAAATGGAAACTTTGTTTTCTCTAATGTTTTTTTGCGAGCTTATACTCTATGCCAGAACAACCAAAACCGCGGGAAATGCGATATGATCCGGAAACGGAACGAAAAATGTACCTTGTTGCAATGTTTGAAAAAGGTTTGTCTGATACACAAGGTACGATCGGATATCACGCAACCAGCATTGAATCAATCCAATACCTTATCAGGACAGGTCATTTGCCTGGCTCGCAATCAGAGGAATTGCCTGGTGCGCACAATGCATGGCGTATGCAAAAAGGAGACTTGTATTTTTATCCTCGGAAATCCAAATTTCCCGACTATGACCCTAATGTGAGCAAATACTTTCTTGATGAGGGCGGTGTCATCGTTGCTGTATCAGATTATGCTCATCGAATCGCAAGCGTACATTATCTTTTGACGAAATTGAATCTTGGTTTGGAAAATCAAGACTACAACAACGGTGCTCGTGAATTGTTGAGCGGTATGTTTATCAGCGAAATTCGAGAATTCCGTGAAACACTTTATTCCCTTGACATCAGCGATGCGCAGATAGGTCAAGCTCTCAAAGAGGCGAAGGAACGCAAAGGAATCATATTAGGTCTTGGCGTTTCGCTGCTAAAAACACATCAGGTAAGAGATGGCGACAGGAACGCCGGTGATCTCCGCATTAATTTTCCTTCAGGGATGGACTACACGTACATTTCGGGCGTTGAATCGTTTGGAAAGCACGAGCGGGAATTTTTTTCTGACATTAAAAAAAGTTTGTCTCGGTGACACGCACCATCCGCGCATAAGCTGCAGACTCAAAGCGCAGTCACTTTATAAAGGCGGGTGGACTTGTCTATAAATAACGTCCCATTGAGGTGATCAGTCTCGTGCTGAAGCACGCGCGCGAGCAGCCCTGTGCCCTTTATCGTGTGCGTTTGGCCATTTCTATCCTGGTATTCCGCCGTAACTGACATATATCGTCTCACAGGACCAAAAATGCCGGGGACGGAAAGACACCCCTCTTCATGCGCCTCTTTTCGGAATGAATGGCGAATGATTCTGGGGTTGATTAACACCGTACCTTCACGACTTTCTTTCTTGTATTCTTCGTAGCGGTCGGGATCCGGTACGATAACCGCAAGACGCAAAGAGTAATTTACTTGTGGCGCAGCAAGTCCGATACCGTCGCGCTCATACATAGTCGGGATCATGTCATCTATCAATTTTTGCAGCGCCGGATCATCGAATCGCGTAATCATGTCCGCGCCTCGACGCAATACCGGGTGGTCTGTGCGCACAAGCGGAAGAATCATAGCGGATCAATATCATGCATAAAGCCATTCGGAAGCGAACGGAGAGTCTTGAGAAGCTCATCCGGCAAAAGATGCGATGGATGATAACTCATCTCAACCGTTATGACAAGCTCTTTGACATCTCTATTCTTTCTTTTCACTGCTATCTCGTTGATAGATATGCGCGGGCTCGTTGATTTTTGTACAATTGCCTCAAGCCGCGATTTTACTTCAGCGAACATTTCTTTCGTTACTTGTGCCCTGGAGGATTGAAATACGCGGATAATTCTTACATACGGCGGCTGCTTGCACTCTTTGCGCGCGACAAGCTCGTCTCGCGCGAATGTTTCAAAATCCATCTTTGCCAGTGTTTGAATAAACCGTGAATGCGGACGGAATGATTGAATAACGATATCCGCCTCCAAAGAAGCGGCAAGGCTCATGCAAGCAGCCGATGCTTGCCATTGACGTTCACACGCTCGTACGTCTTCCATCGATAGTACGGGGTCAGCGGCAACGAACGCGAGCAAGCCAAAAGGAGAATGTGTTTGAACAGTATCGAGAAAGGAATACGCAGTTCCAATGGTAATGGAAAAAACTTCCCGTGACTGTTTGTTCAACTTTGATGCCTCTCCGACTGATGAACGCGGAAACTGTTTTTTTATATAGGAGATAATCTTTTCTCTGCCAATGCCAGGGAATTTGTATTCGGATCCTTTGCACTGCGGGCATACCGCAGGCAGCTGTTGTGAAACGGAACAGGCGGAACATTCAAGGCAGGCGGTAGTCTGTGAATATCTCGGAAGGCGATCGCATGATACGCAAGGGAACAGATAGGAACAGCTCGCGCACATAACTAAGCGGCTGTAGCCGCTGCCACGTACTACGAGATACGTTTTTTTTTGTTCTCGAATCGTTTGTTCTATCCGCGCGATAAGATGGTCGCTGATAAATGAATAATTTTCATTTCTCAATTCGTCGGTGAGGTTTACGACTGACGCATGGATCTGCGCGGGAATTTCTTGGCTTAAAAAAAATTGATTTCGCTGATGCCATTCCTCGAGGCGAGGCGCCGTGCTCGAAAAGCAGATTTGTGCGTTTTCGATAGATGCTTTTGCAACCGCGACGATGCGGCCATCCACGCGAGGGTTGGAGTCATATTGTTTATGCTCGATACGTTCGGAATCATGCATGATCACATATCCCAGTGATGAACACGGCGCAAACACAAGCATTCTCGTCCCGATGCCTACGAGCGCGGTTCCATCCCGAAGCGCTTGCGCGTTTTTGCGGAATGCGGGCTTTCCAAGAGCGCTATGCACAATCGCGAGACGCTCTCGAGTAATGCTTTGTGATAATTCGCGCGCGAGCTGATACACACTCGCAATCGTTGGACATAGGATGAGCGTTTGCATTCCTGCGATCGTATATTCTTGTATCGTCCGCCGATAATATTCGATGCGCTCGTCGCGGGAAGGCGAGTACGACAACACGGGTTGGAGGTTATTCGATCGTTTGTAATCCGATTCCGCAGAACGCAACGAGTGAACATGCTCATCTTTGGCAATCCCGTATGTTCCGTACAGAAAAGGCGCCATCTGCAGCGCAGCCGCGTTCGGAGAAACCGCGTACCACGACGAGAGCCATTTGATCAGTTGCAGATCTTGGTATGAAATCGCGCATTTCGGTGGCATTACTTGTGTAATAGGCTTGAGCGCGCGCTGATCGCTCTCATGTATGTAATATACAATTCCCATCGTCTTTCTGTTGCGCAGCAATACCTCAACGATACCGCCTTCGCGTATTGTATTCTCGGCATCCGAAGGAATTGAATAATCAAAACCCTCCAGATGGGAGGGAAGACGTGTCAGAGGGATGATATACGCAGCTTTCATTCCGTAATTACTTTATTCGAGGGAATAATCCATGATGATATGCCCGACGCCGAACGGATTTTCATAAGATATGAATTTCGTCCGGTGTTGCATCGGCGTGATAATGCCCCAAAATAGGGCAAATGAAGGAAGTCCGCAGGCTCCGATTTCGTTGTAGCTTTCTGCCGGAAGATCTACCACCTTTTTTTCTCGTTTGCCCTTTATCCATTTTACGATTTGCTGTTCAAGCTCTACTCCTGTCGGATTGAATGGCAGAGGAGCATCGTGGGATAGGCAGTGTGCAAGGTCTCCTGACGCAAGACAGATGATTCGCTTTTCCGACTCTTGTAGTATTTTTTGGAACTGTTTACCATCCTCAAACAGAGCTGATAGTTGTTTTGTAGCAGGATGCACGACAAGTATTTTGCATCCGAGCCCTTTGGCTAGATATTCCAATGGTACTCCAACGCTGTATTCGAGCTTTTCGGAACCGGAATATGTGACCGCGATCCCTTCCTGAACCAGTTTGTCCTTGAGGCGGTCCGCCAAAATGGGATCAGGAGTGTACTCCGATCGCGCGGTAAGCTCGCCGAATTGTTCAAATGTCGCGCGATAGACAGGAGGGATATGAAATAGATATGAACTTTCATTGCGAGCCGTCTCATCGTGCGGGGCGATGACGATAAGAGTGTCGGGCTTGTATTCAAGTATTCTGCCGCGAATTTTTCCAAGGGCGGCAATGGTGCCATCCAGCTTGCCAACCGTCTTTTCTTTTACATGCGGGAGGAGTACGGGTGAATGCGGCACAATGCTTCCGTATACGAGCGTCATAGAGTTGCGTTTTTTCTTACTCCTAATACTGTCGTTGTCACCGGAGGCGTATATTCCTGATCGACAATGGTGCCAAGATCAACGGGGTTTCCTTCTTCATGCAAATCAAGCGTTCTGCCATTGGATCGTACGATCTGTCCCCATTGAAATCCAAGCGAGATAAATGCGTCCGCTGATAAGAATGGCCGCTTTTGCCCGTTTGAGATAATATAGACCGTATGCGTCGCGGGGGTCGTGACGAGCGTGCCGTCATCGAATAGTACCGGAGCCCCATCAGGGAGTTTCTTCAACTCATGATCTTCCATGGGTGTAATGGAACGGTGTGCGAAATTCGCTTTGAGAACCGCTTTTTCCAGAATTGGCCTTTTTTTGCCGTTCTGCACATAGTATACCGCGCCTGTTCCGCGATGCTGTATGAGATTTCCCATTGGATTGTCATCCGGCGCTTTGATATATCCGGCAAGAGGGATATCGATAAGATCGGCATCAGCGGCTTGTATGAGCTCTTCTGCTCGAAAACCGATTTTGCGAAAGATATCTTTCGATGCAATGCCATACCGTGTGTCATCGACATGGAGGAACACGGCGCCATTTGTTGCTTGCAACAGCGCATACTGCGGGAATTTTACGGGAGCGCCCATGTCATAAGCATCAAGGGACGTTTGGTCTACATTCACAATGTTTTGTTCATCATACCTCGAGCGAAATACGCCGATAGAGGAGAACAGGCGTCGTTTTCCGTTTTGAATGAGCCATACGTCAGGGTTGCTGGTTGATTTTACAATCATGCCGTCAGGAAATACTTTCGCGAAGTATCGATTCCAGATTTTCCAAAAGCTGAAATTTCCGCGAAGATGAGGAGTGTAATTATAGAGCACTGCGGTTGCCCAATTGTTTGGAGTAATCGGATAGCCGTCAACCATCTGCATCTCGCCCGGATGAAAACGAAATTTCTGCGGTTCAAGCGTGTAATATTTTTTTCTCCACGCGGCTTTCTCAATTTGCGAGACGAATCCCTTATACGCGGCAACGATTGGGTCTGTTGCGGAGCATGAATCGCATCGAGCATACCCGGTTGCCCAATCAAAACTGTATTGACTCGGTTTTTTATTTTCGATAAGGCTTTGTTCCTTTTGAAGCAGTACGAGCAGTACTTTCGGGCTTATTCCGTGAGTCTTGGAGGCGCGCCAAATAATATCCGCAGCTCGTTTTGTGACTCCGTCAATATCACGCGCAGTGTATGTCGCCAGCGCTGATTCTCGGCGTTCTAAAAATCGCTGGATGCTATCCGCGTCCATCGAGTTTGCATCAAAGAATTCCTCATCAGAGAGAATCGCATTGGGTTGAAACGTAAGCGCAAAAGTCGTCTGCGCAGGAAGCAGAAACGAAAAAATGAGGATACCGATAATAATATGTCGTGCGATACGTTTCATTGTACGGGTAGTATTTGAGACTGGATTACATTGAATCGGACATGACCGGGAAGCTATGTTCCACCAGCCTCAATTAAAACGCGGCTCACAAGCTTATACTGCTGATACAGCTTCGGATAGTTCTTGCGTTTGTATTCTGACATGTTCGCCGTCCGCGTCAATCGTTACGGTATCGCCCTCTTTGACAGATTTATTGATAAGCTGAAGCGAGAGCGGATTGAGAATAAGGCGCTGGATCGTACGTCGCAAGGGCCTTGCTCCATAGAGCTGGTCAAAACCGCGTTTTGCAAGCAGCTCGATTAACGACCGCGTAAACGCAATGGTTATCTCGCTTTGCGCGAGCCGTTGTTTCACTTGCTCAAGCTGGATGTCGATGATTTGGCAGATGTCGCTTTGCGATAGCGGGTGAAAGACAATGATTTCGCTGATGCGGTTTAAAAATTCCGGCTTAAAATGCTTCTTTAGCTGGTCATGGATCTTTTCCGACATCTCCTTTTCGTTGATAAGCGTCCGATCTTTGTCATCTTCCGAAAATCCGATACTGCCTTCTCGAATCATATCGCCACCCAGATTTGATGTCATAATGATGATCGTATTTTTGAAATTCACCTTTCGTCCTTTGGCATCCGTCACGTTTCCGTCATCAAGGATTTGCAGAAGAGTGTTAAAAATCTCCGGATGGGCTTTCTCAATTTCATCAAACAATATGACACTGTAAGGTTTACGCCGCACTTTTTCCGTGAGTTGACCCCCTTCATCATACCCGACGTACCCCGGGGGAGAGCCGATCAAGCGAGAGACAGCGTGTTTTTCGCCGTATTCGCTCATATCAATTCTGACCAGCGCGTTTTCATCATTAAACATGAAACTCGCAAGACTCTTTGCAAGTTCAGTTTTTCCCACGCCCGTCGGGCCGATAAAAAGAAACGTTCCGATCGGCTGTCTTTCATCCGACAAGCCCGCGCGTGATCGACGCAATGCATCCGCGACCGCCTGCACCGCTTCGTGCTGTCCGATCACTCGCTTCTGCAACACAGTTTCCGCTTTTTGCAATTTTTCCGCTTCGCTTTCCAAAATTTTTGATGCCTGAATACCGGTCCAGCGCGCTATGACTCCGGCAATATCTTCTTCCGTCACCTCTTCTTTCAAGAATCGGTGTTTTTTTTGGAGGTTCGCAAGTTTCGAAGCTGTTTTTTTGAGCTCCTTTTCAAGCTCGGGTATTTTACCATAGCGGATTTCCGCTACGCGCGAGAGATCTACGCGGCGTTCCGCGATATCCGCTTCCTGCTTGAGGCGTTCAACCTGTTCTCGAATGGATCGAATCTGGGAGATCAATTCTTTTTCATTTTTCCAATCCATTTCCAATTTTCGCGCATCTTCCTGCAGCTCCGCTAATTCCTTTTCCAGCGCTTTAAGGCGAGCCTTTGATTTTTTGTCACCCTCTTTTTGCAGCGCCTGCTTTTCGATCTCAAGCGTAAGCACGCGCCGTTTAAGATTATCAAGCTCTACCGGCTGGCTGTCGATCTGCAGACGTATCGCGCTTGTTGCTTCATCGATGAGGTCGATGGCCTTATCCGGAAGAAATCGATCAGAGATATAACGATGTGAAAGGTGCGCGGCAGCGACAATCGCCGCGTCAGTAATGCGCACTCCATGATGCACTTCGTACTTTTCTTTAATCCCGCGCAAGATCGCAATGGTGTTTTCCACGGTAGGTTCATTGACCAGGACAGGCTGGAATCGACGTTCGAACGCAGGGTCGCGTTCAATGTGTTTTTGGTATTCTTTGAGCGTTGTTGCACCGATCGTTCGCAGCTCGCCTCGCGCCAATGCCGGTTTGAGCATATTGGAGGCGTCAATCGCTCCCTCGGCGCCACCCGCACCGATCACGGTATGGAGTTCGTCGATGAATAGGATGATGTGTCCCGCTGACTGCGTGATTTCTTTAAGTACCGCTTTAAGGCGGTCTTCGAAATCGCCGCGGAATTTTGTGCCCGCTATGATCGATCCAAGGTCAAGCGACAGGATCTCTTTATCCTTAAGCGATTCAGGCACGTCACCGGACACTATGCGTTGCGCCAACCCTTCTACGATTGCCGTCTTGCCGACACCGGCTTCGCCGATGAGTACCGGGTTATTTTTCGTCCTTCGTGAAAGCACTTGCATAACGCGCCGTATCTCCTCGTCGCGGCCGATGATCGGATCGAGTTTTTCTTGGCGCGCTTGATCCGTCAGATTAACAGCGTATTTGCTTAGCGCCTGATACTTGCTTTCCGGATCAGGGTCGGTGACGCGATGCGAGCCGCGAAGCTGCGCGAGGATTTTTAACACGATATCATAATTCACCTTGAATTCCGTCAGGACATCTTGTGCCATGGACGGAGTTTGAATCAATGAAAGGAAAAGGTGCTCGGTGCTGATATATTCATCACCGATTTTTTTTGCCTCTTTGCTCGCACTGTTGAGTACGAGCGCAAGTTCTTTTGAAATATAAATCTGACCAATTTGGCCGCCGGTAATACGCGGAAGGAATTGCAGCTCTTCCTCGACTCGCTGCTCAAGAAGATTTGCCGGTATTTCCAATTTGTGCAGCAAACCCGACACTACGCTCTCCGGTTGGCGGATAAGCGACAAGAGTAAATGAAGAGGGGAGAGTTCCTGATGGTTGCGCTCGGCGGTGAGCATATGTGCCGCTTGGAGAGCTTCTTGCGCGCGAGTGGTGAAGTTATTATTGAGCATACGTTAAGGTGATATTACATACATAGTATAGCATAGTGAGTCCGATCTCGCGAGTACTTGCTACGTCTGATAATTGAGACCGTAGCAAAATATCAGGCGTTACGAGTCTTCCGACTCCTTTCTCGGGAAGCTATTTTTTACAGTTTCAGTTTGTTTCTGTCTCAATTGGCAATCCGGATCATTGATTGCTAACATACCTTATCCTGATTGAATGTCAAGCCACGCGGAATTTCTTTTCAAATCAATCAATGTTGTCTAGAATGAGACTATAGAAAAATAGCTTCCCGGTCATTTCCGATTCAATTTCGTTCCAAAAAGGATGATGGACGCGAAGGAATACTGGAGTATTCCGACAAGTTCAGCGCCTTTTGGGGATGAAATTGGGCGGAAAGGAGCCGGAAGAAAGTAACGTCTGATATTTTGCTACAGTCTCATACTACATCCATGGATCACATACCTACTGTCACCATAGCAGGAGTGCGCGTAGATGATATTGAATTGGCGAGTCTTTATGATGTGCTCGAGAGCTGGCTGCAGGGTACCGGCAGAGTGCGTCATATCGTCACGGTGAATCCGGAATATATAATGGAAGCTCGGAAGAATAAGGCGTTCCGAAAGTGTCTCGAAAGATCCGCGCTTGCTCTTGCCGATGGGGTTGGAATCGTATACGCTGCTCGATATCTATACGGACAGAAGATTCAGCGCATCACCGGCGTGGACGCCGTTCTCACTCTTGCTGATCTTTGCGCGCGCGCAAGCAAAGGCATCTATCTTCTCGGCGCGGATACAGGAGTTGCGAAGCGAGCGGCCGACGAGCTGGAAAAAAGATTTCCGGGATTGCGCGTCTCCGGGTCCGAAGCGGGGCCGTTCAATCAGCCGGCGATTCTCGATCGAGATATATGTGAACGCATTACCACATCAGGAGCACATGTGTTGTTAGTGGCATTCGGTTCTCCAAAGCAGGACCTTTGGATCGCGCGTCACATGGATTTTTTGCCAGGTGTCAGGATCGCGATAGGCGTGGGCGGTACGTTTGACTACCTCGCGGGTGTGGTGCGGCGAGCGCCCGGCATCATCCGAACACTCGGATTTGAGTGGCTCTATCGGCTTATGCGACAACCGCACAGATGGCGCAGGATTTTTACTGCCATCGCTCGTTTTCCCCTCACCGTTATTTTTTCTAAAAAATGATTCTTTTTATCGATACGGCCCTGCGTGATGCATCCCTCATCATCTTGAAGGATGGAGAAGATGAGTATATTCGGAAATTAACATCTGTGAATGTCCATCAGCCTGATGCCTTGCGCGAGATCGATCGTGTGTTCAAAAAAGCGCAATCGAATCCGAAACGGCTTACCGGTATCGCCGTCGTGGTTGGCCCCGGGCAATTTTCTTCCTTGCGTACCGGTATCGCGATTGCCAATGCGTTTGGGTACGCATTGCGGATCCCCGTGGTGGGCATAGCAAAGGAAGATGCGGGTACAAGAAGCGAGTTTATCGCGGCCGGGCGATCAAAATTAAGAAGAAAAAAAACATTTTTTCCCATAATGCCTGAATATGGAAAAGAACCAAACATTACATCTCCAAAAAAATGAAAGACTTATTTGACACTGCGAAATCATTCAATGTACACGCGCCACTCGCAGATCGCATGCGCCCGCAGACGCTGGATGATATTGTCGGACAAGAGCATATTCTCGGTGAGGGCAAGGTGCTGCGTTCGTTAATCGAGAATGACGCGTTGCATTCGATCATATTATGGGGTCCGCCTGGAGTCGGTAAAACTACGATTGCGTCTGTCATCGCGCGTGTCACCGGCGCGCGATTCGTTTCAATCAGCGCGGTGAACACTGGATTGAAGGAGGCGCGGGAAATAATCGAGAGAGCGCGCGATACGCTCAAGCTCAACAAGAAGCGCACCATTTTGTTTATTGATGAGATACATCGTTTTAATAAGGCGCAGCAAGATGCGTTTCTGCCCGCGGTGGAAAACGGGACAATAGTGTTAATCGGCGCTACTACAGAAAATCCATCGTTTGAAGTGAACTCCGCGCTTCTTTCCCGATCACGCGTGTTTGTGCTTGAAGCGCATACCATGAAGTCGCTTTCAAACATTATTGACCGCGCGTTGTCGGATGCCGAGAATGGTCTCGGCGCGCAATCTATCCAAATCAGCGAAGATGAGCGCGCCACGCTTACCGCGCTTGCCAATGGTGACGCGCGTTCGCTTCTCAACATTTTTGATATTGCTGTGCAGATCACGCCTATGGTGGAAGGCTTCAAACGTATTACAAAGGAGATACTTGAGCAAGCCGCGCATACCAAGCTGTTGCGATATGACGCGAAAGGGGAGGAACACTACAATGTGATTTCAGCATTGATAAAAAGTATGCGCAATTCTGATCCTGATGCTGCTCTTTATTGGCTTGCGCGCATGATAGACGCGGGCGAGGACCCGCTCTTTATCGCTCGCCGCATGGTGATTTTCGCGTCTGAAGATGTAGGCCTGGCAGACGCGCAGGCATTGACATTGGCCGTATCCGCATTTCAGGCAGTACATGCTATCGGCATGCCGGAAGGCCGTATTATTCTTGGTCATACCGCGGCATATCTTGCTCGGGCGGCAAAAAACAATTCGGCATATCGCGGCATCGAATCTGCGCTCGCTGACGCGAAGGAGTACGGAAATCTTTCCGTTCCGTTGCATCTTCGCAATGCCGTTACGGGCTTGATGAAGGATCTTGGTTACGGCAAAGGGTATCAGTACGCGCATGATCATGAAGATGCCCAAACAGATATGCAATGCCTGCCTGACGAACTTGCTGGCAAGAAATATCTCAAGAATGATTGATCTGAAACAAATTGACACCTTTCCGCACAAGCCCTGTTTCATAATGAGACTGTAGAAAAATAGCTTCCCGGTCATATTTGATCTCAAACGGCGCCAAAATGAGCCGGAAGAAAGTATCGCCTGATATTTTTCTATAGTCTCAATATATGCGGATTGTTTCCTTAATATAAAGACCGTTCACGGTAGTGACGGTCTTTATATTAAGTTATTCACAGAATAATGGTTGCCGAGAACATAAAAGTGGAGTATAATGGTCTATACGTGGTGAAAAGTGGGAAAAAGTGGGGATAACTCGGGTTTTTTGTGCATAACCTGAAATCCCACAAAAAGTAATACAAATTCCACTCATAAGGCCACTTTTTAAAAAGCATCCCCATGCTTGTCGTGTCCTTCATTGTCCTCACGTATGGTGAGGTACTGGCAACCTTTGTCCGCTCCTCGCTCTTTCGAGCGAATGCACAGGAGCGGACAAATTGGTTTGCCGCACGTAAAGATTGATACGAAACAGGGAGTAGGATTTCTTACCAATGTTTATCGGAGAATACTACCATTCACTTGATACCAAAGGCCGTCTCGCGATACCGGTAAAATTTCGAGTTGAGCTGGAGAAAGGAGCAGTGGTGACCCGCGGGTTTGACCATTGTCTTTTTCTTTATCCGATGAAAGGATGGAATGCTTTAGCTGAAAAAATTGCCGCCTTGCCATTTAGTCAAGCAAATAGCCGTGCCTTCAGCCGCTTGCTGTTGGCCGGGGCAATGGATGTCCAGATTGATAAACAAGGGAGGGTTATTCTTCCTGATTATCTGCGCCAGTATGGCGGTTTATCTAAGAAAGTCGTTGTTGCCGGATTATATACTCGGCTGGAAATCTGGGACGAAGCATCATGGAAATCATATAAAGCATGCGCGGAAAGCGACAGCAACGAAATCGCAGAAACACTGGGAGAGCTCGGCGTATGAAGAGCTCCTATGATTTTACATAAGACGGTTCTTTTACAAGAAGCGCTTCACTATCTTGATGTCAGAAGCAATGAGCATTATATCGACGCGACATTGGGGGGTGGAGGGCATACAGAATCAATTTTGGATCGCAACGGCCCGAATGGAAAAGTGATCGCGTTTGATCTTGACGAGGATACTATCATTCGGACGCAAGAAAGACTCAAACGTTTTGGCGATCGGCTCGCAATCATACATGATAATTTTCGGCATATTGCGGCGGCATCCGACTACGATCTGCGCATTTCCGGGATTCTGTACGACCTCGGCCTCTCGACTGATCTGATCAAGAGCAGCGGACGAGGCTTCAGTTTTTTACGTGACGAGCCGCTTGACATGCGGTTTTCCATCGAGCAGCGACAGACTGCGGCGCATATCGTCAATACCCTCTCGGAGCAAAAATTAGCAGATTTGATCTATCGTTTCGGAGAGGAAAGGTATTCGAGACGTATCGCGCGAGCGATCGTAGCGCAGCGGCGGAAACAAAAGTTTTCCACCACCGCGGAGCTTGTGTCTATCATCGAACGGTCGGTCCCTCCGCCGTATCGACGCGGAAGAATTCATTGCGCCACACGTACGTTCCAAGCTTTGCGCGTGGCAGTCAACGATGAATTGGGTGCGCTTGAGAAATCACTCTCGGATGCCGCTGGATTGCTCAAGGCGGGCGGGACACTTGTGGTGATATCATTTCATTCTTTGGAAGATCGTATCGTGAAGTTATTTTTCCGAGTCCTCAAACAGCAGGGTAGTGCTGAGATTTTGACCAAAAAACCGGTCATTGCCCAAGAAGATGAAGTTTCCTTAAATCCGAATGCCCGCAGCGCAAAACTACGCGCAATAAAAATTTTGACTCTTTAACCACTCAATTGTGTCACCTTCATTTGGAAAAATATCATATCGGTTCCAAACTCCTCGATGCGTCAAGGAGAAAAAGGCTGATTTTTCGTCTCAAAAGCTCCAACGTATCAATGGAGTTCTCTGCTTGACTATTTGTGCGATTGGGGTATGGTATTTGGCACAAATCAACAGTTTGGCTACCAAGGGGTATGCGATCAGGAATCTCGAAAAAGCGATTGCCGAACAGGTGAAGGCGCGAGAGCAGCTTGAAGTAACCATCGCTAAGGACAGCAGCATATTCGCGCTCAAGCAACGTATGGATGCGTTGCATCTTGTACGATCTGATCGAATCGAATATATTAAGCCGCGGCAACCGGTCGCTGTCGCCCCCTGACAGCGCCGCCGAGTTGTGAGAGTATCCGTGAAAAGTCAGTGGGGGGATAAAGGCAACCAGCGTCTTTTCTGTTCGCTGGTTGCCTTTATGTAATCACTGAACATGTCCGCGCTTGATGACAAGTGCTGATATACCATGGTATGCGCATACTGCCGATATCACGAAATCACCGCCGTAGAGAGTCGCGTCAAAAATCGCCGTACCCCCATGCTCGACTTACTCTATTTCAAGGCTTGATTGTCATGATCGCTTTGTTGTTTGGCTATCGACTTTTTGATCTTCAGATAATAAGCCACGCGGATTACCGTGCCGCAGCAGATGGTGGATATCTTTATTCAAAAAAACTCATCCCAAAACGCGGTGAAATTTTTGTGCGAGACTTAAAAGGAAGTCTGACGATCTCTGAAGGCGCTATCAAGCTCGAAGACGGCTCGAAATTGTTTCCCGCCGTTACTAATCGTGAATATGCGACAGTATACGCGATTCCAAAACACATCGCAGATCCGGCAAAAACTGCGGAATTGCTCGCCCCATTGCTCGGGTATGTGAATAGTGAGACAGATCAGCAACCCACAGAAACGCCGGATGATGACGGCACGAGTCCCAAGCAGGAACATAACAATGAAATGCCAAAGGAAGAAATTGTCGATCAATTGGAGCTTCTGAAGTCAAAGTTATCAAAACCCGAAGATTTGTATGAGGTTTTGAGGCGAAAAGTTGATTTTGAGACAGTTGAGAAAATTCGAGAACTATCCATCGGCGGGATTGGTTTTTCCCCGGAATGGTATCGCACATATCCGGAGAAGGGACTGGGCGGACAGCTCTTTGGATATGTCGGTTATCGCGGCGAGGAGCTGCGCGGGCTGTATGGGCTGGAAGGATACTATAATGAGATTCTGAAAGGCAAAGAAGGATCTCTCCGTCTCGAGACGGATGCGCGAGGCGCTTTGATCCCCATCGGTGACAAGCGTGTCGTCGATGCAATCGACGGAGATGATTTGGTATTGACGATTGATCGAACTGTCCAAATAGTGGCATGCGATCGTTTGATGTCTTGGGTCGCGAAGCATGAGGCCGATGGCGGAACGGTCATAATCCTTAACCCAAAGACAGGCGCCCTACTCGCTATGTGTTCCGTACCTGATTTCGATCCGGAAAATTATCGAGAGCATACTTTACGTTCATACAACAATCCTGCGATTTTTTCGCCTTATGAGCCTGGTTCCATCTTTAAACCTATCACCATGGCTATAGGCATTGAGCTTGGACTCGTTGACCCAAATACAGTTTATACGGATACGGGATCCGTCACATTGAATTCATTTACCATCAAGAATTCAGATTATAAAGCTCACGGTAAACAGACAATGACCGACGTACTAAACAAGTCGTTAAATACCGGAGTTATCTTTGTCGCAAAAAAAATCGGAATCGAACGGTTCCGAAGCTATGTCAGGGATTTTGGGTTTGGAAGCCTCACTGGAATTGAGATGGATACGGAGGTTCCAGGCACGATCTCCTCTTTACAAGAGAAACGGGAGATCTATCTCGCCACCGCTTCCTTTGGGCAAGGGATCACGGTGACGCCGCTGCAGATAGCAAGCGCCTTTGGAGCGCTGGCAAATGGCGGCAATCTAATGCAGCCCTATATTGTAGATGAGATTATCAAACCGGACGGCAAGAGGAAGAAAACACAACCCAAAATCATTCGACGCGTTATCTCCGAGCGCACCGCCACATTGGTTGGAGGAATGCTCGTCACCGTCGTACGTAAGGGCCACGGCAAGCGCGCGGGAGTGGATGGGTACTTTATCGCCGGCAAGACAGGCACTGCTCAAGTGCCGAAAAAAGACGGGCGCGGGTATGACCCTCATATTACCATCGGTTCGTTTGTCGGATTTGCTCCCGTGGATGATCCGCAATTCGTCATGCTCGTGAAAATTGATCGGCCCCGATCCGTTCAGTGGGCAGAGAGCTCCGCGGCTCCGTTATTTGGCGAATTGGCGGAGTTTTTGCTACACTATCTTGAGATTCCGCCCGGGGAAACAGAGTAAGATTAATTCATGAGTCTGTGAGTATGAGAAAAAAATTGCTTCAGAACATATTGGCATTTTTTTCAAAAAAAATTCTTGCAAAGTATCACCCGGATGTGATCGGTATTACCGGTTCAATCGGGAAGACCTCTACGAAAGACGCGATAGCGCTTGTGCTTTCCGCGCACTTTCGAAGTCGCGCAAGTGAAAAAAATTACAACACGGAAGTCGGCGTGCCGCTTACCATTATAGGTGTGCGCCATCCGGGACATTCCATTGCAGGCTGGATTATGTTATGTGCGAAGGCGGCGCGTCTTTGCCTGTATACAGACGCGGCATATCCTCAAGTTCTCGTATTGGAAATGGGCGCCGATCGGCCGGGTGATATCGCGTATCTCACAGGTCTTGCGCCTTGCAATGTAGGAGTGCTCACCGCGATTAGCGAAGCGCATCTGGAGAATTTCGGATCACCGGAACAGTTGCTTGCCGAAAAGAGGATCATCTACGAACATCTTGCGCCTGATGCTACTGCTGTCTTGAATTCCGATGATCCCTATGTATACCCGCCCACAGCTTACCTGCACGCTAAGATGATTACGTTTGGGATGAGCGAAGACGCGGATGTGCGTGCGGATAGCGTTTTACGCCCCCTTAGATTTATTGAGGGTTCAGAAGAATACGGCGGCATCCGTTGTGTGATCCATCTGAACAGAGAAAGTCAGCAAGCTTCCTTCCCGCGGATATTTCGGCAGGAGCATCTCTCGTGCGTATTGGCCGCGATCGCTGTCGGATACAGATTTCACATTCCTTTGGACGTGATGCTTGAGCGTCTGCGTGAGTATGAGGCGCCCCCAGGCCGTTCGCGGTTACTGCCAGGCATCAAACATACGCTACTTATCGATGATACCTACAACGCATCGCCCAAAGCCACTCGTGCCGCTCTTGATGCTTTGTTAGGATTTGATATCGGGCCAGACGCGCGCAGGATCGCAGTGCTTGGCGATATGAAAGAACTCGGTTCCTATGCTCATGAAGAACACCGCAAGATGGGGGAATACTGCGCTCGCGCCGGCATTGATTTGCTCATTACGGTCGGACCGCTTGCAAAAACCATTGCGCAAGCTGCGATAGAGCATGGTATGGATACGGAATCGATTGAATCTTTTGACCTTGCGGCGTCTGCTGGGAGATACTTGCAGAATAAGATGAAACGTGGTGATGTAGTGCTCATCAAAGGTTCGCAGGATGTACGGCTTGAGCGGGTAGTAGAAGAAGTAATGGCTGATCCGGAACAAGCCGCGAAACTTCTTGTGCGTCAGGAGCCATTTTGGAGATCATGTTAATGTATGGCCTCATCGTCTAGTGGTTAGGACGACAGGTTCTCATCCTGTAAACCGGGGTTCGATTCCCCGTGGGGCTACCAGTACAAAGAGTATGTTCTTGATGGCATGAAACAACTCATAACAATTTTTTTACTCTTTATTGCGGGAGGAGCTCTTCTGTTTTCAAATAATATGTTCGGATTTTTTGACAAAAACTCACAGTCGGCTGAAGAAAAATTTTGGAAGTGGTTTGTGGCAAATGAACAGATGCTATTTTCATTTCAAGAAAATCAGGATCAGGTTTTTGATATGCTCACCAGTGAATTATCCAAAGTGAACAAAAATCTCACGTTTGAATTCGGTCCGGTCCGTGAGCAGAAGCGAGAATTTGTCATCAGCGCTGGAGGTATTCGTGACACGTTTCCTTTTGTTGAACGTCTGGCTACACAAGCTCCGCCATTGGAAAAGTGGAAAATCACAAAATTTCGACCGCGGAGACCCCTTTCTGATACCGTGATTGATTTTAAGGGGAAAACTTTTTCTCCGGACGATATATTCTTCAAGCTACACGATAGAGACGGGAAGATTGGCATTCAACTTTTTATCAAAGGGTACAATGAAGATAAAGATGTATTTGACGAACTCGTTTTTATTTTTTTGGACGCGGCGCTTGGAGAATATGACGTGGAGACAAAAGTCGCTTCCATTGATTTTTTTGACACCGATACCAGCGATTTTGCCAATGCAAAGCCCATGACTGAACTTGCAACCGACTTTGACGCAATGCAGTAAGTTAGGAGGCGACGTCAGGAAGAATGGGTACTTGACAGACTGCCACCGCCCTCATCGCTCTCAAGAGAGAGTTGCAGCGTTCATAGAGCTATGACGCATTGGATAACAAAAATAGGTTCGGATTTGGTTGTATAACCATAGCAAAATATTATATAGGGGCTTTATAAAACAAGACCGCCGGACAGGAATGGCGGTCAAAACGCGGGATCGAGGAACAATCGAGGGAAAACAGAACTAGCGGCAATGAGGGTGGCCTCTTTGCTGGCGGTAGATGCCAATCCACTCGCGGTAGAGCTCTTGCAGCTCCTGCAAGTGGCGACAATTCTTGAGGAGTGTCTCGGTATGATTCGAATTAATCAGAATCAGCACTTCCTCCGCGAGCACCTCCGCTCTCGCGAATTTGGAGAGAAATCGCTCAACGATGTCGCCGAGCCCTTTGTCCAATGCGCAGTGCAGCGCAGGGTTTCCAGGTAATGCCTCTTTAACCCTCTGCACAAAATGTACCGGATAGGATTCCGGTTGAACGTTCATCTTTTTCCTCCACTTTTTTGAGGCAGTCAACAGGGACCGCCATACTCACCCCATCTGCTGTTACTATCTCCGGTCCTCGACCGATACGGACAGAATACCCTTCAAGTCGACTGTATAAGCCGATCTCGCCCGTGGTATGTCCGATCGCACATTTTATCAAGGAACGCCGTTGTACGTGGTCAGTGTATCTTTCTTTAAGCACAACTTTGGTATTGCGCGGAAATTCTCGCGCAATTGCTTCTTCCACTATATTCATTGAGCCAACGCCTCCTTGGCCGACACTATAGCATATGAATGTTGGCAGTCCAGTTTTCATGCAAACTATCTTGATGCAAACATCATAAAAACCTCGTTGACCCGCAATAGGTAAAGTGGTATTCTGCATACTATGCGATCCGCTATTTTATTTATCGCGTTTGTATGCATGTTCGTTTTTTCACTGCCTGCATACGCGCAGCAGAAGTTTGAATTTGATGTTGCCGCCTCGGTGGGAAGCATTACTTTCGTGCCTCCGCAGATTAAAGCAGGTGAGTCGTTGCGAATTTATGGTACGATTGTAAACGTCGGCGAAAAAGATCTTACGGGTCACGTCGGCTTTTATCAAGGAACATTTCTGATTGGCGAACCGCAGCCTTTTTCCCTGAAAGCAAATGGAGTGCCTGAAGAAGTATGGGTAGATTGGATACCGCCGGAAGGTACTTATAATATCATGATGACGATCCTGCAGACAAAACCGGAAGATCAAAATCCCTCCAATAACGTTTCCTTAACCCCCCTGCTTACCGTCAGAAAACCCATCGCGCCGCCGGTAGCGCCGTTGAAGCAAGTACCATTGCCCTCCACGATCAGTGCTGTTGAACCTGTCCCGTCTTCGGTATCTGAACCGTCTGTTCCGACCGTAAAGATCGAAAAAGTTCAACCGACTACAGTATCAACGCCGCCAATACGGCAATCATCGCCCATCAAGGCACCTACAAATGCATCATCAACGATCAAAGAGCCAACCGATACGAAGCAGGAGCAATTATCAAAAACACAGGCAATTCGGGAAGTCCCGATAGCGGAGGCAACGAGTACAAACAGCATGGCAACGACCACTGAACCGACTCAACTGCTCGTACAACAGTATTCAGAGCAGCTAAAAAAATCAGCGCAAGAACGTATCGAATCTTTTGCAGATGAGAATCCCGCGGAAGAAGTCGCTCCACAGAATAACGGCACAGTGTCGGATGAGGGACTGTCAAGCGGCTTTATCATGATTGGGTCAAGCGCGGCGGTGGCGTTTCTATTGATAGGACTACTCTTTTTTAAGCGGAGCGGGATATTGTGATAAGTATCATTGTATGAAGAAACAAGCAGATATCGGAATGATCGGTTTGGCAGTCATGGGGCAGAATCTCGTCTTAAACATGGCTGATCATGGCTACACGGTTGCCGTATATAATCGCACAGTGGAAATAACGGATGAGTTTCTAGATCATGAAGCGTCCGGCAAGCCAATCCTTGGAGCGCGTTCCGTCCAAGAACTCGTTTCACAGGTGCAAAAACCTCGCAAGATCATGCTCATGGTTAAGGCGGGTGCGCCGGTTGATGCGGTGATTGAACAGCTTCTCCCCTTTCTTGATAACGGCGATATCATCATTGATGGCGGAAATTCCTTTTTCAAAGATACGATACGCAGGCAGAAGTATCTCGAAGGGAAGGGATTACGTTTTATCGGAACAGGCGTCTCGGGAGGGGAAGAAGGAGCACGGCACGGCCCATCCATCATGCCCGGCGGATCGGCATCCGCATGGCCGGAGATAAAAAAAATCTTTCAGGATATATCCGCGAAAGTAGGACCGAATAATGACGTGCCATGTTGTGACTGGATCGGACAGGACGGCGCGGGGCATTTTGTAAAAATGGTGCACAACGGGATCGAGTACGGCGACATGGAATTGATCAGCGAAGCATATTTTGTATTAAAGACGATCCTCAACAAATCTCCTGATGAAATGGGAGCGCTCTTTGAACGATGGAACGAAGGAGTGCTCGATTCCTATCTCGTTGAAATCACCGCCGCCATTTTACAAAAACGCGATGATATGTCCGGCAATTACTTGATTGATATGATTCTTGACAAGGCCGGACAAAAGGGCACAGGAGTATGGACATCGATCACAGCGCTTGAGTTGGGGGTGCCGATACCTACGTTAATGGAAGCTACTGTCGCGCGCGCGGTCAGTGCCGCAAAAAAAGAAAGACTTGAGATCGTGAAGAGTCTCGGAGCTCCGAACGGGAAAAAGGAAGTTCATGATCCAAACGCGCTCATTCGTTCGCTGCATGACGCCCTCTATGCAGCGAAGATTCTTTCGTACACGCAGGGCTTTCAGCTGATGAGAGCAGCTTCGGATGAATACGCATGGAATCTTGACTACGGGCGCATCGCCTATCTCTGGCGCGGCGGTTGCATTATTCGCGCCCGCTTTCTCGAACAAATAAAACAGGCATTTGATGATCATCGCGATCTTAAGAATCTCATGCTTGCTCCGTATTTTTCCCAGACTCTTTTAGCCGCGGAAAAGCAGTTGCGGGACATCGTATGCACGGCAACACAGTCCGGTGTTCCCGTTCCGGCATTTTCATCCGCACTTGCATACTTTGACGCGTTTCGCACAGAAGTGCTGCCCGCACATATGATTCAAGCCCAGCGAGATTATTTCGGAGCGCATACGTATGAGAGGATCGATCGAGCGGGAACCTTCCATACCGAATGGACGAAACCGTAATGCAAAGATTTCCGGAACAACATGTGAGCGTCCGAGGAACTCATTCCGAAGGGAAAACGGCAAGGCAAGAATGGCGTGCGACGAGGTTTTATCAAGTACCGGCTGCCTTTGCTCTGTGTGCGTTAGCCATTGGCATGGCGCCGGTCCAGGCAGATGCCGCGACACTATCGCGCGATGAACTTTTTGCCGGTGAATATATTACAGTCACAGGCGAGAACTTCGGCCCGCCCAATCTCTCCACAAGCTATCTGTGCTTTTTTGATAACACTCACTGCGTGAGCGCCACGAGTTTTGGCGAACGCGCCGGATGGGAGTGGAGCGATACCGCCATTACGGGACAAGTGCCCAATGAAGTACCCATCAGCGGCGATATTATTGTATACGTTCAAGCAAAAAAAGAAGAATGTTTTCCGAATCTTGGGTACTGCGAAGTCTCTACATTTCTTGAAGCGCGCGCGCGAGCATCCTATACCATCCTCCCGAAAATTTTGGATGTAAATCCGAAGCCTTCGGCAACGCGAAATCAGACGATTACGATAACCGGCACAGGATTCGGGGACCAGATCGGTGAAGTCCGCCTCGACTCATATCTCGCGGCAATCACCAGCTGGACTGACGGCAGCATTACTGTTACGCCTCCGGCACAACTTGTCGGGAGCACAAAACAAATCCGTATCACGACCGGAAACGCAAAAAGCGCGACGAGCGATTATCGGGTCGCTGTCGGCATATCCAACGATGAGTATTCCTACTTGCAGGAATATCTTGAACAAGTCTACGTCAAAGAAGCGTGGGCGCTTGCCGGAACAAACGAAGTGATCGTTGCCGTCATTGATGACGGCGTGCTGTTGTCGCACCCTGATCTGCAGGGACAGTTTTGGCGCAATACCAAGGAGATTCCCGGCAATGGCATCGATGATGATTTCAATGGATTCATAGACGACGTGCAAGGGTATAACTTCTTGGATGGAAATACCGACTTGTCTCCTAAAGGCCTTCACGGCACCGCGGTAGCCGGCATCATAGGCGCCGTGCGCGACAATGCGATCGGTATCGGCGGTATCGTGAAACATGTTAACATCATGCCGCTCTTGGTTGCGGATAGCGACGGCGTGACGAATTCGCAGATTGTCGACCGCGCGATCAAATACGCGGCGGACCATGGCGCATCGATCATAAATCTAAGCTTTAGCACAAGCGGGGAGGATCAATTCTTTCCACAACTGGATGCGTCGATCGATTACGCATTCAGCAAAGGAGCCGTGGTTGTCGCCGCGGCAGGCAACGGAGATGTCAAAACGGGAGCGGGGTTGCATGTGAATAATTTCCCGCAGAGTCCGGTGTGCAATACGCGACGCGGTACTACAGGGCTCGGTATCGCAGCGCTCGATAATACTGACCGCCCGACCGGAGGCAACAAAATAGCAACCTGGTCGAATTATGGAAGCAATTGCATTTCTCTCTCCGCTCCAGGCACCCGCCTTTATACCACTACGGCCGATGCATATCAAAAAGAAGGCAAACTGTATGGCGCGGAAAGCGGAACATCATTCGCAACGCCACTGGTGGCAGGTATCGCTGCGCTTCTGAAAGCAACGTACCCGACTATGACGGCGACTAATATCATTGACCGTCTGCTTGCCACAGCCGATCCGATTGATGAATATAACCCCGAAAAAGCGGGACACATTGGCAAGCGAATCAATGCTTTTAAGGCATTGGCGGCCGGCAAACCTATCCCCGCGCTCGTCTCATTTTCACCGCATGAGTTCAATGCGGGAAGTAGGCTTCTCGTGTCACTATCACTCTATGATCCTCTCTACTCACTTGTCTTAACTCCGGTGTCAGGAGGCTCTGATATCAGATTTTCTTCCGGAGAAATTACTGTCGTAAATACAACGGAGATTTCGATAGCTCTTCCGACATCCCTATTACCGGGTTCGTATCGGCTTCGTCTCCTTTCGCCCACCGGGGAAGAAATCAGTTTTCTCTCTGAATCTTTCGTAGTGCCGATACAACTTGTAAGCGATGAATCGACACAATCGAAACAAGAGCCATCGGAACACAGAGCGCAGATCGATGAACCATCCTCGGATATACAGGAACAAAGCGGCGATCAGCAATCAATGACCGAGAGTCCGATTATCATTGAGAAGGGGGAGACAGTCAGGCCAACATCAGAGATTAAATCGGAGCTCCTGCCGGAAGCCGTCCCGAATGAAAAAGTCGCCGGTAGCGGATCGCGGTCGGTCGTTACAGACCCAAAAGCAATTTCGCTGATCAATACATTAAAAGGCAGGATTCTTCTCCAGGTTGAGAGTAAAGGCGAGGCGTGGTATGTACGCCCCGATACCGGTGAACGCGTATTCATGGGGCGGCCGGCTGACGCGTTTCAGCTCATGCGCACGCTCGGCAAAGGAATCGCAAACGTTGATCTCGAACGTATCCCGGTCATTGGAAGTTCCAAGGCTCCAAGCGTTTCAGAGCTTGCTTTTACAAAAAAGCACGCGGGCAAGATTTTTATCCAGGTACAAGAAAAAGGCCGCGCGTGGTATGTGCATCCGAAAGAGTTCCGCAGATATTTTCTTGGCCGTCCCGCGGATGCGTTTGAAATCATGCGGCGAACCGGACTTGGGATTACAACAAAAGACCTATCGTTGATTCCTATTCAGACTTTTCGTTGACACCGATGTCGGCGCGCCATACAATGGAATAGTCACGCTGATACTACCAAACTATGCTTCTCGATTATCTTAAAACAAAATACCGCGAATTGCTTGATGAAGGCTGGGCAGCGTACGAAATGGGCAATCTTCGAAAAGCGGAAAAACATTTTTCAGAAATAGTCGCGAATGAAGATGATCAGGATAATTCTCCCTCTACGATCCTAGAAGCGCATGCCGCCCTTGGCATTGTGAATCTGCGCCACAGGGATTTGTTTGAAGCGAATCGGTGGCTTCAAGAGTGCATGTATATGATCGAGCGTCGTTATCCCGACGGCATGCCAAAAACTCTCAACTGGAAGCAGCATGATGACCGCGCTCTCATGCGCGTCATGGTCGGTCTTGGGCATCTTGCGTATGAAAAACATGATCTGCACCGCGCTCGGTCATACTATGAAACGCTGATCAAGGCCGATAAAAAGGATGAACTCGGCATGCGGCGTTATCTTGACGCGATCGAGCAAGGGATCCCATTCGCGGATATGGAATTTTTTTAGAATGAAATGCGAGGTACGCTTATCGCAATCGAAGGGACTGACGGCAGCGGCAAAGGCACGCAGATAGCGTTGCTCGCCGAACGTCTGCGGACAGAAGGGCGGACAGTCGCTGTCCACTCGTTTCCGCAATACGGTAAGAAATCGGCAGGTTTGGTCGAAGAGTATCTCAATGGCGCGTACGGCCACGCGGATAGCGTTGATCCCCATGCCGCATCGCTATTTTTTGCCCTTGATCGATTCGACGCATCGCGCGCCATTAACGATGAGCTCGCCGAGGGAGCCATAGTTCTTCTTGACCGCTATATTGACTCGAATGTCGGGCATCAGGGAGGTAAAATTCGTAATGAAGATGAACGCGCGCGTTATGTCGCATGGCTCTATGACCTTGAATTTCGCATTTTGAAAAATCCACGGCCCGACTTTACGCTTGTCATCCATGTGCCGCCCTCCATCGGACAAGAGATGGTAAAGAAAAAGGCCCAACGCAGCTATCTTGAAGGGGGTAAAACACATGATATGCATGAAGGTGATTTGCAGCACTTGCAGCACGCTGAAGAAGCATTTTTATGGCTCGTTCAGACCTCGCCGAACACGCATGAGCTCATTGAATCATATACCGACAGGCTCTTGACACCTCAAGAAGTGCATGAAAAGGTCTGGTCAAAAGTGCATGCGATTTCATTTAGTACAGAAAACAATGCCGAATCAGATTGAAAAAATTATACGAGACTTGGCGGCAGGCGAACCTGTCATCATTACCGACGACGAGTCGCGCGAGAATGAAGGGGATTTGATTTTTGCGGCAGAATTCGCCACTCCCGAATTGGTGAATTTTATGATCAAAGAATGCCGTGGCTTGATCTGCGTACCGCTTTCGGATGACAGGATCACGCAGCTCGGATTGCATAACATGGTGAGCGAATCTCGTGATACCATGAATACCTCCTTTACGGTTTCCGTAGATGCCGCGACAGGTATCAGCACCGGAATTTCGGCCGCTGATCGCTCGCGTACCATACAACTTTTGGCCGACAGCGCCACGCGTCCATCCGATCTGGTTGCTCCCGGGCATATATTCCCGCTTCGTGGAAGAAAAGGAGGTGTGCTCGTTCGCGCGGGACATACTGAAGCCGCTCTCGATCTCATGCGTCTTTCCGCGTTGCAGCCCGCGGCGGTGATTTGCGAGATCATGAATGATGACGGGACAATGGCTCGGCGCGATGATCTTGATCGTTTCTCAAAAATTCATGGATACAACATCGCTTCTGTTCGGGACTTGATCGCATATCGTCGGAGCACCGAGGTCCTCGTCGAATACATCTCGGAAGCGCCGATCCCGACGAATACCGGTGAATGGACGCTGAAATTGTTTCGTTCCAAGATTGACGGACTCGAGCACTGCGCGCTCGTAAAGGGTGATATTACGGAAGCGCCCGTACTCGTAAGAGTCCATTCAGAGTGTTTTACAAGCGAAGTATTGGGATCTCGCCGATGCGATTGTCGTGAACAGCTCTCAAGCGCGATGAGCCAGATTGAGAAAAAGGGTAACGGGGTGATCCTCTATATGCGTCAAGAAGGAAGAGGGATCGGCCTTGCCAATAAGCTGAAGGCATATCAACTTCAAGACCTGGGCATGGATACGGTGCAAGCGAATGAGCGGCTTGGGTTCAAGGCTGATTTGCGCGAATACGGCATAGGAGCGCAAATACTCAAGGCGCTTGGCATCACAAAGATAAGGCTCCTTACCAACAATCCGAGAAAGATCGTCGGACTTGCCGGTCATGATCTTGAGATTGTAGCACGCGTACCTATTGAAATGACCGCGCATGACGGCAATCGCTCATATCTTAAGGCAAAAAAATCAAGGCTTGGACACCTTCTTTCCCATGTCTGATGAACAGTTCATGCGCCAAGCTCTCGGACTCGCCGAGCACGGTTTAGGGTTCGCAAGCCCGAATCCGTGCGTCGGCGCTTTGATTGTAAAAAACGGCCGTGTCATCGGAAGGGGGTACCATCGGCAAGAAGGCGGGCCGCACGCGGAGATTGAGGCATTGCGTTCATGCAAAGAGGATCCCGCAGGTGCCGCGATGTATGTCACATTGGAGCCATGCACTCATTGGGGCAAAACACCGCCCTGTGTTCCTGCCATCAAGGAAGCAGGCATCCTGCGCGTGGTGATCGGAACTCGCGATCCGAATCCGAATGTTGAGGGCAATGGGGCTCGCTGCCTTCAAGATGCAGGTATCGAGGTATCGTTCGGGATAGAGGAATATGCCTGCAAGCATCTCATACGCTACTTCGCGCACTGGGTATCGACAGGTATTCCCGCTGTCATCGGTAAAGTCGCGATAAGCGCAGATTACAAAATAGCCGCCGCCCCCGGAGTGCGGACTCGCGTGACGGGTGAAGAAGCATATCAGTATGTTCACGCGCTGCGCCATAGCGTTGATGCGATTCTCGTTGGTTCGCATACAGTTGCCGTAGACGATCCGTACCTTACCGATCGGAGCGGGTCCATGAAATCGGATCCATTGCGCGTTATTCTCGATCGTTCTCTTTCTACACCGCTTGCGTCGAATGTATATGCGGATACACATGTAATAGCGGTTCATTCGATAAGCGCAACGGAAGAACGGCGAGCCGCATTTGAGAGTGCAGGCATTCCAATCGTTCTCTTTCCCGAAGAGGATGGCGGTATTTCGCTTGATGCGCTGCTTGCGTATCTCGGCAAACGCGGGATTACCAGTCTGCTTGTTGAAGGAGGGAAGCGTACGATCGATGCGTTTATGAGATCGAGCAAGATCAATGAATGGCATATTTTTCAAAGCGCGGACCGTATCGGTCCTGATGGCCTTGACGCGTGCGGTGATATCCCATTCCTACAATCCGTGATAAGAGCAGCCGAGGCTTTATCATGCGGTCCCGATACTTATTATTTCTTATCAGCCCTTGACAGGTAATAGGCTGTTCGCTATCATTTAGCAATCAAGAGATCAGATTGCTAATATGCTCGATGAACGCAAGATTACCTTAGTTCAGTATATGGTTGAATGCTATATCGCGTCTGCCCAGCCGGTGGCCTCGATTATGCTTGTCAGGAAATATCAGCTATCATACAGTCCTGCCACCGTACGAAACGAATTCGCGTCTTTGGAAGACGAAGGATATGTACGGCAGCCCCACGCGTCATCCGGTCGCATACCGACAGAACGGGCATATCAGCTCTACCTTGAACAGGTGCAGCCAAAGCGTATTCCCCGTTCGGTTGCCCAACGGCTCGAAAGCGCTTGGGCGCGACAGACATCCCATCAATTTGACCGTTATTGCCAACTTGGCAGAGTACTTTCCGATGAAGCGGAGGAATTCGTTTTTGTGTCGCTTCAAACAGGCGAACTTTCTTGCACGGGCTTTGCCTACCTGTCACAAAAACCTGAATTTCTTGACCAGAAGTTTGCATCCGTGGTCACCGAAGCGATCGACCATCTTCATGAATTAGTGGAACGGCTTTATACCGCGGCAACCGGCGAAGCGCAGATATTGATCGGAAGAAATGATGTTTTTTCAGGAGCGTGCGGCAGTATATTCAGTACATTTGATCTGGAAGACAACTCCCGCGGCATGATCGGAATCATCGGTCCTATGAGAATGAATTACGGATACAATATCGGATTAATAAAAACCGCGTGCGAACTCGTCTCGACATCATCTGCGAATAATTTATAACATATCGCATTATGACCACACCTACGGATCAAGAGGAACACAAACAGGAGCCGTCGGCGGTAAGTGAACAAACACAATCAGCTCCCGACCACAGTGATTTGCAAGAGCAGATCAATCGGCTCACCATAGCATGCGAGGAAAACCTCAACGGCTGGAAGCGAGCAAAAGCGGATTATATCAATTATAAAAACGCGCAGGAAACGCATGCGAAAGAATTAGCGCAAGTCGCGAATATGGGCGCGCTACTGCGCATAATTCCAATCTACGAACAGCTGCGAAATGCAATTGTGCAACTCTCGGATGACCTCAAAGGATCGAGTTGGGTGCAGGGGGTAGAACAAATCAGCAAGCAGTTCAAGGATGCGCTGAAAACTCTCGGAGTGGAAGAATACGGAGAATTGCAGGGGAAACGGTTTGATCCGGCGTTGCATCAAGCGCTTGGCCACGAATATGTCGAGGGAGTCAAAGAGGATCATATTACGCAGCAGATTAGCGCGGGATATGCGTTTCATGGCAACGTATTGCTCCCGGCGCGCGTGATCGTAAATAAAAAACCGTTACAAACTTAAAAGCAATCATAATAGTTTCATGACTCGCAATAATATCCAAGTATCATAATATTATCAATTAAGCTTACAATTATTCATTACAAATATATCAGGGTATGTCAAAAATTCTCGGAATTGATTTAGGAACAACGAATTCATGCATGGCGATCATCGAAGCAGGTACGCCAAAGGTATTGGAAAATAAGGAGGGCAACCGTACTACGCCATCTGTCGTAGCGACCACAAGCGGCGGCGAGCGTCTTGTCGGCCTTTTGGCGAAACGGCAAGCGGTGACGAATGCGCTCAACACGGTATTCTCGGTTAAGCGTTTCATCGGGCGCAGATATGATGACGCCGCGGTGCAGCGTGATGTTTCACTTATGCCCTATAAGGTTGTGAAATCAGGAGATAGCGTAAAAGTAGTGATGCAGGGCAAAGAATACGCGGCCGAAGAAGTATCCGCAATGATTCTGCAGAAGATGAAAGCCGATGCGGAAAGCCGAATCGGTGAAAAAATCACAGAAGCGGTCATTACGGTTCCGGCATATTTTGACGACGCGCAACGGCAGGCGACTAAAAATGCGGGAAAGATTGCGGGGCTCGAAGTAAAGCGCATTATCAATGAACCGACAGCGGCCGCGCTCGCATACGGATTTAACAAGAAGAAAGACGAGAAAATAGTCGTGTATGATCTCGGTGGCGGTACGTTTGACGTGTCGGTGTTAGAAGTTGGCGACGATACGGTGGAAGTGAAAGCGACGAATGGAGATACGCATCTCGGCGGCGATGACTTTGATCAAAGGATCATCGAGTGGCTCGTACAAGAGTTCAAGAAGGATCAGGGAGTCGATCTTTCGGCGGATCAGCTCGCGCTGCAGCGCCTTAAGGAAGCGGCGGAAAAAGCAAAACATGAATTGTCGTCAGCCACAGAGACGGAAGTCAATCAGCCGTTTATCACTGCTGATTCAAGCGGACCGAAACATCTTGTCATCAAGCTCACGCGCGCCAAGCTTGAAGAATTGATTTCCGATCTTGCGGACAAAACGCTTGAGCCGTGCCGTAAAGCGCTCGCGGATGCCGGCATGAACGCCAGTAATATCAACGAAATAATCCTTGTTGGCGGAATGACGCGAATGCCGCTTATTCAGCAAACAGTGGAAAAATTTTTTGGCAAGACGCCGAATGTTTCGGTAAACCCCGATGAGGTGGTTGCTCTGGGCGCGGCCGTGCAGGCCGGAGTGTTGCAAGGTGAAGTGAAAGACGTGCTCCTTCTCGATGTAACGCCGCTTTCACTCGGTATTGAGACATTGGGAGGGGTTATGACTAAGCTCATCGATCGCAATACCACGATCCCTACCTCCAAGAGTCAAATATTTTCCACTGCCGCGGACAATCAGCCGTCCGTCGATGTCCATGTCCTTCAGGGGGAGCGTGAGATGGCGCAGGATAATAAAACTCTCGGAAGGTTTATGCTTGATGGCATCCCGCCAAGCCCTCGCGGCGTGCCGCAGGTGGAGGTGACGTTTGACTTAGACGCAAACGGGATTCTCAATGTTTCCGCAAAAGATAAGGCTACGGGCAAGGAACAGAACATAACGATTACCGCCTCGACAAATCTATCTCAAGACGAGGTTGCCCGCATGACAAAAGAAGCCGAATTGCACGCTGAAGAAGACAAAAAGAAGCGAGAAAAGATCGATGTTAAAAATATGGCGGAAAGCACGATCTACCAGACAGAGAAGGTGCTGAAAGAACACGGCGAGAAAGCGCCTGCCGATGTAAAGAAGGAAATAGAAGATCAACTTGAAGCGTTGAAAAAGGTAAAAGATGGCGATGATATAAACGCCGTGAAACAAGCGCTGGAGACAGTAAACCAAACTGTCTCAAAGATAGGAGCGTCACTCTATCAACAATCCGGCGAACAAGCACCAGGAGCCGAGCCGCAGCAAGGAGACTCATCCGGTGAAAGCGATCAGGAAAAGAAAGACGAGAAGCCGATTGATGCCGATTTCGAGAAAAAGGATTAATTCATTCTATTGTAATGAAAAAGGATTATTATTCAGATTTGGGCATTGCGAACAATGCGAGCCAAGATGACATAAAAAAAGCATTCCGCAAACTCGCGCATCAACATCATCCTGATAAGCAGGGCGGAGATGAAAAGCGATTTAAGGAAATCAACGAGGCGTATCAAGTGCTCTCTGATCCGCAAAAACGCCAGCAGTATGATCAGTATGGTCATGCGAATCATCAGGCAGGAGCTGGATTTTCATGGGAGGATATGGCGCGACAGGGAGGAAATGGCGGGGGGGTGCAATTTGATTTTGGAGATCTCGGCGACGTATTTGGAGATATGTTCGGTTTTGGCGGCTCGAAGAAAGGCGCGCGGCGCGATACCCGCGGCAGCGACCTTCAAATTGATATTGATATCGAGCTGAAAGAAGCTATCACGGGCTTGAAAAAAGAGCTTCGGATTCCGAAGTCAGTGAAATGCGACGCGTGCGCAGGATCAGGAGCGGAGCCTGGATCGAAAGTAATCACATGCCCCACGTGCGCGGGTAGCGGACAAGTCGCCACAACACAGCGGACGATACTCGGTGTGTTTCAGAGCGCGGCGCCGTGTTCCGCATGCAAAGCGACCGGAAAAAAGATCGAAAAAAAATGCAAGGCATGCTCCGGAGATGGCCGTGTCAGAAAGGAAGGAAAGATCAGCGTGTCAGTGCCCGCGGGCATTGACGACGGTCAGACATTGCGGCTATCCGGAGAGGGAGAAGCGGGCTCCCAGGGCGCGCCTGCGGGAGATCTGTATGTGCGTATCCATGTGCGGAGCGATAAACGCTTCGCGAGAAAAGGCGATGATCTTTATTCGGATCTCGAAGTTTCTTATTCCCAAGCCGCGCTTGGCGACAAGATAAAATTTCTCACGCATGACGGCATGATGGAGGTCAAAGTGCCTGCAGCTATCCAGACGGGGCAGTTGATACGGCTTTCCAATCTTGGTTTGCCGCACCTGCAAAAAAAAGGGAGAGGCGACTTATACATACGCATAGTTGTCGCCACTCCAAAATCATTGAATAGAAAACAGAAGGAACTTTTCGAGCAATTGAAAAGAGAGGGGCTCTAATCTGCGTTGGAAAAAGCTGCGTTTGTTTTGACATTCAATAGGATCTTTGAGAACATAGATATCATGAGACCGTAGCACCATAGCTATTAAATCGGGAATGACCGAGAAGCTCTGTCGCACCAGTCTCATAATGGGTGTGTGTTTTTGTAGGATTTTAACGATATGTCTCTTCTCTCAATAAACGTATCAGTGCCAACACCTGACATAAACATCACTAATCCCACATGGGATACGTTTATTATCCTCGCGTTTATCGGCGCGTCCCTTATGTACGCGTTTTTTGTGAGCAGGGAACGTCTCGCTATCGTTTTATTGAGCGTGTATTCAGCGCTCGCGGTCGTACTGACCACTCCACTCATCGTCAACGCGCTGTCCATCATGGGCACAGATGATTTTTTCAAATATCGACTCGCCGCTTTTTTGGGAATGTTTCTCCTTCTCTTCGTGCTTTATTCTCATAATTTGTCGCTCAAAGCCGACGTAGGCCATGTGTGGTGGCAAGCGATTCTGTTAAGCATACTGCAAGTCGGATTATTAATGAGCAGCATGCTCTATTTCATACCGCATCAATATTATACGAGCCCCATTGCGGATATTTTTTTTACGAGCGACGTGTCTCGTTCCGTATGGATTTTAGCGCCGATCGCCGCTATGGTCCTGATGCATCCGCGTAAAGCTCAAGTATCGTAAGATATATCAGTATGCCCGATGGCAAGACAAAACGACCAGGACGAGAAATTCCCTTAAGTGAGGAACGGGAAAAGGCGACAGAAGGAAAAGAGGCGCATGGCGCCCCCGAGCGTGCCATCCGGCATCGGGAACAGAAAAAAGAGCAGAAGCCGCAGCTATCACGCATCCTGCAAGGTCGGAAGAAAAAGGCGATTCCTCCGCCCGGCGCCAAATCAAAGTTGTTGGCTGACATTGAAGATGTGCTTGCTGACGGGCTTGACGCGTATTATCAATCGTTGACGCCAGGTCAGCGCAAGGCTTTCAAGTCCGAAGGCGAACGCGCGGCATCCGCCATCGAGACGTTATTAAAAAAGGCGCAGGTCAAAGTCGTTGAAATTGTGCGAGTGATAAAGCGTTGGCTTTCTCTGATTCCGGGCATCAACCAATTTTTCATAGAGCAAGAATCAAAGATCAAAGCGGATAAAATGATGCTGATGCACGAACAGCAAAAAAAAGAAGAGGAGTGATTGCGGTCTCATAACCCACCCCATGCCATTTTTTGAAGAACTCAACGAGGTCAATGCCATCATTGCGATCAGTGTCGCTCTTTTGTTTTGGAGTTTGCTCGGATGGGGGGTCATTTCATTGTTCCGTTTTATCTTGCATAGGATTTTTGCGATCCCGATCGCGATGAGAAAGAAAGTTCTCCAAGTGCTTGTGCCGAAAGAACCGGCAAAGAAGGAGGAAGAAGATAAATCATCAAAAAAAGATTATAAAGAGCTGATCGCAGTCGCGGAGAGTTTTTATGCGGCGCTGGGACATATCAGTTCACGGTGGAAGCCGACAGCGTATTTTATTGGAAGGGAAGATCAAATCTCGCTTGAAATTGTCTCAAGCGGGGGAATCATCAAATTTTTTATCGTTGTTCCCGACTACTTGCAGCGTTATGTGGAAGAACAGTTTCACGCGCAGTATCCTTCAGCGCAGATTCTTGAAGTGACTGACTATAATATCTTCCGCGCGCAAGGGTATATTCTCGCCGCGCCCGTCGTAATGACGAAGGATAGTTTTTTTCAGTTGCGAACGTATAAAAAGATGGATTCAGATCCGCTCAATTCCATCACCAACGCATTAAGCAAGGTGGACAAATCACAAGGAGCGGCCATCCAGATCATGATTCGGACGGCAAAAAAGAAGTGGGCGCATAAAGGACCGAGTATCGCTCGAAAAATGCAAAAGGGAAAGAGTCTTGGAGAAGCAATGAGCGGAAATCTGGCAGAGCGATTCATCAAGGGGTTTAATTCCGTGATGGGGTATGCGCTCGAACAGATTCTTACCGGCGGCAAATCAAAGGATGCGCCGATCCCTAAAGACGATCAAAATATCATGCCGCGGCATACTCCGATGGAGCAGGAGTTGATTAAGTCATTGGAAGAGAAAGCGTCGAAAGTCGCTTTTGAGGCAAACGTGCGTGTTGTCACCTCCGCGGACACCGAAAAGATTTCCAAGATGCATCTGATCAACATCACCAACGCATTTGCGCAATATCTTGGCCCGGAATCCGGCATACAGCTCAAGAAACAAAAACGTCATCAGTTTTTCCGCAAGCCGCTCATTCGAAGCTTTATTTTCCGCAGATTTGATTATCGGAGGAAACTCATCCTTAACACCGAGGAGCTCGCGAGCTTGTTCCATCCTCCATTGAGTATCACCGAGACTCCGAATATCGAATGGCTCAAGGCCCGCGTTGCCCCTCCGCCGTCTAATCTGCCGCAAGAAGGCATAGTCCTTGGCGAGAGCGATTACCGCGGACGCAAGCAATTGATCCATATGTTGCCGGAAGATCGCCGTCGTCATATGTATGTCATCGGTATGACCGGAACGGGGAAAACCACAATTATGACAAACATGATGGTGCAAGACGTAATCAATGGAAACGGATGCGCGTTTATCGATCCGCACGGCGATGCCATTCAAGCGATCCTTGAGAACGTGCCGCCGGAGCGGGCTGATGACGTCATTCTGTTTGAGCCGGCCGATATGGAGCGACCCATCGGGCTTAATATGCTCGAGGCATCCGAAGCGCAAAAAGATTTTGCCGTGCAGGAGATGATCTCGATTTTTTATAAGTTATTCCCTCCGGAGATGATCGGACCGATGTTTGAGCACAACATGCGCAATGTCATGCTTACGCTCATGTCGGACGAGGATAATCCCGGCACCTTAGCGGAAATTCCTCGAATGTTTTCCGACAACGACTTTGCGCAAGAGTGGGTTGATAAACTCAAGGATCCGGTTGTGCGCGCGTTTTGGGAAAAAGAGATGGCGAAGACATCTGATTTTCACAAGTCAGAAATGCTTGGGTATTTGATTTCAAAGGTAGGTCGTTTTGTAGAGAACACCATGATGCGCAATATCATCGGACAGACACATTCCGGTTTTGATTTCCGCGAGGTGATGGATCAGAAAAAGATTCTCCTGGTAAATCTTTCAAAAGGCCAGGTAGGGGAAGTGAACAGCAATCTGCTCGGTTTGATCGTCGTATCAAAGCTGCAGATGGCCGCGATGACGCGCGTGGATATCCCTGAAGAGCAGCGCCATGATTTTTTTCTCTATATCGATGAGTTTCAAAATTTTATTACCGACAGCATCGCAACCATATTGGCGGAAGCTCGCAAATACCGGCTTAATTTAATAATCGGGCATCAGTATATCGGCCAGCTCGTTCCGAAACAGGGAGATACGAAAGTGAGAGATGCCATATTCGGGAATGTTGGCAGCGTTGTCAATTATCGTGTTGGCGTAGACGACGCGGAAACAATGGCAAAGCAAATGGCGCCCGTATTTAATGAATTCGATGTAATGAATATCGAACGTTATACCGCCTATATCAGGCTCATGGTGCATCAAGCGGCCGCGCGCCCCTTTAACATGAGAGTTTTTCCGCCGCCAAAGGGCGATAAGAAAGTCGCTGATGCGATCCGCCAATTGTCTCGACTGAAACATGGCCGAGACAGAGAAATCGTTGAGGCTGAAATCCTCGATAGATCTCAACTCGGCTCCGCTCTGTTGGATGAATTTTCTGACAGCGTTGAGCGGAGCTTGTAGAGCAAATGGAAACGCGCGTAGGTTGACAATTTTTAGCGCTTCGGTAGGGTGGGAAAGAAAGAAAAATAAAAATCAAATATGGCATACCCTACGTTTTCTTATGATGAAGACACCACGAATGACCCGGAGCTTTCGTTTGATGAGATCTTGGGCCAAGAGATGGCGCTTCCGGATGAATATTCCGCGGAAGATATTACTGTTGAGTCGGAGCCGGAAAGCGAATTCCCGATCACTGACGAACCCCTATTATATGGCTCGCAATTATCAGCGACGGATGAAAACACGACAGCGGAGACGCATTCTGATCTCGTCTCCGAGAACATCACCGGCCAAGACGCAGAGCAGATGAGCAGATCACGCCTTCTGTTGCTCAAGAAGGAGTTAGGCGAGATACGCGAAAGGATCGACCGCGCGCTTGAGCTTGTTGAAGCGCAGATACCGGTGAAGGCCGGGAAGGATGAAGATGATCAGGACGAATTCATACGAAAGATAGATTCACTGCTTGCACGTCAGGAAAAGAAAGGCGACAGCGCCGCCGCACCCGAAGAAAGCCGGATTATTGAAGGCGTGTTTGATGGCCAGCATATGATCGGTTCGGACGGCAGTCAGTATGCAGTGCCCCAAAATTACGCGTCAAAGTCAAAGCTTGTGGAAGGTGATGCTCTCAAACTCACCATCACTGAATCAGGTTCTTTTCTTTATAAGCAGATTGGTCCGATAGAGAGAGTCCGTCTTGTCGGCACGCTTGAGGCAGATGTTCATCATGAATCATATTCAGTCAAATTCGAGGATCGTTCATGGCGTATTCTTGCCGCATGCGCAACATTCTTTCGAGGCGCGCAGGGCGATGAAGTAGTATTCCTTGTGCCAAAAGATCGAGCCAGCACATGGGCGGCTGTGGAGAATATCATTAAGAGGGTATCGTAAAGACTTTGCGCAATAACAGTATGTATTTCTTCCGGCTCCTTTCTGCCCAATTTCCCCCAGAAATTGCGCTGAACTCCTCAAAATATCTCGATATTCTTACTCATTCATCATCAATTTCTGGACGAAATTTGATCAGAAATGACCAGGAAGCTATTTTGCAAAAGGTCTTATGAGTTTATATCGCAAGTATCGGCCCCTTACATTTGCGGCTATCGCGGGTCAAGGACATATCAAGCGTACGCTTGAAAATGAAATTATCCGAGACGAATTAGCGCATGCTTATATCTTTTCCGGTCCCCGCGCGGTTGGCAAGACGTCAACGGCGCGAGTCTTTGCGCGCGCGCTCAATTGCTCCACGCGCGTTGCCGAGCAGAGCGAACCATGCAACAGCTGTGACCGGTGTACGGCAATTTTACAGAACCGTACACTTGATATCATCGAGATTGATGCCGCGTCTCATACGGGAGTTGATAATGTGCGCGAAAACATCATTGCCGCGGCGCGCGTGGCAAAGACAATGCTTCCTTACAAGGTCTTTATCATTGATGAAGTGCATATGCTCTCAACAAGCGCTTTTAACGCGCTCTTGAAATTGCTTGAAGAGCCTCCTTCATCTGTTATTTTTATTCTTGCCACCACCGAGATTCAAAAAGTGCCGGCCACGATCATATCGCGATGCCAGCGTTTTGATTTTATGCGAATTACCCCCGCGGACATGAAAGCGCGACTGATGATGATCGTGAAACAAGAGGAAAAAACCCTTGATGAATCCGTGTATGATGATATTATTCGATTATCAGACGGGTGCCAAAGAGATGCGGAAAGTTTGCTTGGACAGATTCTCGCGTTGCACGACACGAAGATTGATGCCCAGCTCGCGTCACTGGTGTTGCCACATTCAAACCGCCAGCTCATTGCGAAACTTTTGGATGCGATCGCTGCTCGAAAAACTGATGAAGCAATCTCGCTCATAGATGCTATGATTGCGGATGGAGTGGACATTGAAACAGTTGTCAACGATACTATCGAAGACTTACGATCCTTGCTGCGTATTCAGAGCGGAGCAGGTGATACGGTACAGGAAGCAAAAAGCGTGCGAGAATCCCTTGAGGAATTAAGTAAAAAACTTTCTTCTTTGGAAGTACTCATGATCGCTGATTACTTTGCGCAGTGTTTGCAGGATATTCGTTTGTTCGCGCATATTCAGCTTCCGTTTGAAATCGCTGTGGTAAAATCATGCCTTCGAGCACAATGATGCGGGATCGTCTAACGGCAGGACCCGTGACTCTGAATCACGTTATCCAGGTTCGAATCCTGGTCCCGCAGCCAACAAGGATAAAATTGAAAGGTTGCCTCGCGGCTTCGCCGCTCGGCATTGAATTCAGCGAGGATATGCCATGTTAATTTTTCAGTTTTACTCAATCTTTCCGAAAAAATTGATATGAGCATACTATGTATCCGCCACGGCAAGACGACTGGTGATATCGAAGATCGATATGGTGGTGAATACGATGATCATCTGACGCCTGAAGGATTCAAGCAAGCAGAAAAACTCGCGGATGAGCTGAAAGATAAACATATTGAAACGCTCATAACGAGCCCAATGCTACGTACCTGTGAGACAGCCGGAGTATTGCGCGAGAAGAACGGTACAGAAATCACATTTGAGCCGTGCTTCAAGGAGCGAAATCAGTATGGAATCTTAACAGGGAAAATAAAGAGCGAAGCAAAAGCAGAATACCCTGATCTCGTTGAAAAGTTGAATAACAGACTCAACACGATTGAGGGGGCGGAATCCTATGAAGATTTTCGGGACAGAGTTCAACAAGCCTTTTATCGCGTTGTAGAGACTTATCCATCCAGCTGCGTCGCCATTCTTTGGCACGGAGGCCCAATGCGAGTGCTATTTCGCGATATCCTTAAGAAAGGAGAGTTGGATAAAGTGATCGGTGATTGCGCTTGGGTTGAGATCGAAAAAGAAAGGGACGAATTTGTGATAATGGACTCGCGAAGAATTAAGTTTCTTTTCTGACGTGCATAACTCTTCCATATGAGCTTTGCATGAACAAGAGAAAAGACACCTGACCCATTTCTCCAGGTTGAAGGGAAGGAGAATGAACAAGAAAAAAACTTAGTAAAATATCATAATGACGAATGTAATTTCAACTGGATTGGGGGATTTTAGCAAAGAAAAGTTTAACTCCCTTTTGAATGTGCGTAGCACAGCTTTGTCTGCGTTGCGAAGTGCGCTTGTGAAAGACGGGTACACGGAAGTTTCTACGTCCTCTTTGGTAAATATCGCCGGCTCATGTGAAAATCCATACGCTTCTTTTAGGCTGAATTATTACGGACACGAAGCACACTTATCGCAAAGTGCACAGCTCCAACTTGAAGCCTTGGTTATCCGATTAAAACGCGGAGTATTTACAGTCAATAATAGTTTCCGCGAAGAAAATTATGATGACCCAGAAGCGAAAGGCAGACGCCTTTCGGAGTTTACTTTGATTGAACCTGAAAAAACATATGAGGGTTCAGCCGAAGAAGTGTTGAATCAAATTATTACTACGGAAGAAAAAACTATTAAAAGTGCAATAAGGGAAGTTTTAGAAAATTGTGAAAATGATATTACACTTCTCGGCGGGAAAGTGGATTATCTCAAATCAGTTTTGGGAGAGAATTTTGCGCGTCTCACGTATGACGTAGCTCTAGAAATACTAAATAAGGATGGCGGTACTTACAAATTTGGAGACGACTTGAATGTAAAAGAGGAGCGCAAAATTCTTGCTCATTTTGATAACATCCCAACTTTTGTTACGCATTATCCGGCAAAAATTAAATTCTTCAATATGAAGCGCACGCCTGATGGCAAGCGAGTTTATAGCGTTGATTTGCTCATGCCTCGTCTCGGAGAGACGATTGGTGGCGCGGTACGCGAAGAGGATGGAGAAAAAATCAAAAAGTATTTATTGGAGTCAAAAATTGCAAATTATATTCGCGAGCAAAACGGCGATCCGCTTGAACCGTTTCGAGAGTACTTTAATTTATTTGAGCAGGAAAAACCGACTGTGCGTGGTGGCTTCGGAATAGGCTTTGAAAGATTTGTCGGTTTTCTACTCAACAGTAACGATATTCTCGAAACTATTGCGTACCGCGCCATGCAGCCGGACTAGACATGATATGGAGCTGTATGATGAAAAAATTGAGAAAGAAATTTTTGATTCAAAAATACCAGTGCTCGTAGAATTTTACGCGGAATGGTGCGAACCTTGCAACGTAATGAAGTCAATGATTGAAGAGTTGAAAAAGGAGCTAGAAGGGAAAGTAAAAGTTATCGCTCTCAACATTGAAACAAATCCAAAACTAGCGGACAAGTTTATCGTGTTAAGTTTGCCGACATTTACAGTTTATAGGGACGGCAAACGAGAAAAAACTTTGGTTGGTATCCAGAAGAAGGAAACCTTGCTATCCCTCTTGAGCTAGTTTTGGATTCTGCCACCGAATTTACGACAAATTCCAGCCCGAAACCTGCCAGCATTCCTCCGCAGAGCCCCAGTATGCATAGAAGAAGTGTTCTATACCAATTATGACCCAAGTAAAATTAGTCCCAACGTGCAAAAATCTATTGCGGAATATAAAGATCGCGATGGGAGTTGGCAGTTGATAGGAAAATAAATTATGTTATACGATGAGATTGGGAAAATTATAGACCCAACAATTTGTGATAGCGAACACACTCGCGCAAATTTCTTGAAAAGATTAGAAGAGGGTTCGCTCACAAGAGACGAACATCCTCAATCGCATTATTGCGTATATTTCCTCCCATACAATCAAAGAGATAAAAAAGTTCTTATTGCCCATCACAAAAAGTCCGGCCTTTGGATTTCTCCGGGCGGCCATATTGATAAAGGCGAGGGACTATTTGAAACTCTCAACAGAGAAATTGACGAGGAACTTGGCGTAACACATTTTTTCCAAGAGCTGCAATCTCCATTTCTGCTAACGATTACTCCGATTGAAAATAAAGTTCAGCCGTGTAAGACACATTATGATATTTGGTATCTTGTTCTCTCTGACGGCTCAAATTTCAATGTTGATCCGAAAGAATTTCACGAAACGAGATGGCTAACAATAGCGGAGGCAGAAAAAATTGTTACTGATGGACCAAACAGAAAAGCACTGGAAACAATCAAACAATATGATACATAAACGCACCTCCACAATCCATGGCTGGGATGGTTATCTTTTGATGGTTTGACCTCGTGGCTAAAAAAAGAACTTGTGTAATGTAAATGCGGTCAAAATGTACGTAAATCGGGTCAGCCATCATTTTTCCTGTAAGTATGCAATTTCATCCGCGGAAAATAGGAGTGGAAGAATTTTATAACCGTGAAAGTAAGCGAAAAAATTCATCTTTTCACGATTATTAAGATTTTTAGTGAGTCACTTGCCGCAGAAAAGATTTTTCAGTATCGTTAGGAGCGAATGTGAATCAAATGACCCAAGCTCAAGCACTCGACATTTTGAAGACCGGCTCAAGCGTGTTTCTCACCGGCGAGCCGGGAAGCGGCAAGACGCACACGGTAAACGCGTATATTTCATGGCTGCGCTCACACGACATATCGGTTGCCGTCACCGCGTCTACCGGCATTGCGGCAACCCACATTGGTGGGCGTACGGTGCACTCGTTTGCCGGTATCGGGATCAAAACAGCATTGACCGCGCAAGATGTTTTGCGTATCGCGAAAAATGATCGTGTCGCAAAACGGATTCGCGCGATTTCCGTGTTGGTGATTGACGAGATATCCATGCTGTCGGCTCGCACTCTTGGCATGATTGAGCAAGTATGCCGCGCCGTGCGGCAAAGCGATCTGCCGTTCGGCGGGTTGCAGGCGGTGCTGGTCGGAGATTTCTTCCAGCTTCCGCCCGTTGTACGGCAGGACACCGGCGCTGTTCGGCAAAGCACGTTTTTACAAGATCGTACTGACTCGCTGTTTTGTTTTTATTCATCTGCGTGGGAGCGTCTCGACCCGGTCGTATGCTATATAGCCGAGCAGCATCGGCAGGAAGACGCCGCATTTTTGGACGTTCTTTCCGCGTTGCGCAGGGGCGCGGTACTCGACACGCATCACGCGCTTTTGCGTACGCGGTTTGCTAATGTTGCAAAGCCAGGCATGACGCAGTTGTTTCCTCACAACGCGCAGGTGGATGCGATCAACGAAATGGAGCTTAACCGTCTTCCCGGGGATGTCCGTAGATTCGAGATGGCAAGCAGCGGACCGAAAGAACTTGTCGATCAACTCAAAAAAGGATGCCTTTCGCCGGATGTGCTTTCCTTAAAAATCGGCGCGCGCGTGATGTTTACCAAAAACGATGTCGCCGGCAGGTTCGTGAACGGGTCACTTGGAGTCGTGGAGGGATTTGCTGACGGCGAGGATGACGGAGGATACCCGATCGTGCGGTTAGGCAACGGCCGTCGAGTCAACGCAGAACCGCTCGAGTGGGCGGTCGATGAGGGGTTTATCACAAGCGCGAGGATCATCCAAATCCCTCTGCGGCTTGCGTGGGCGATCACCGTGCACAAAAGCCAAGGCATGTCTCTCGATGCCGCGCATATGGATCTTTCGCGCGTGTTTGAATTCGGACAGGGGTATGTCGCGCTTTCGCGTGTTCGTACATTGGCAGGACTTTCGCTTGCGGGGATCAATGAGCGGGCATGTGAAGTGCATCCTGACATTTTGAAAAAAGACGGCGAATTCCGTGAACTCTCAAACAACATACGCGAATACGCGAGCGGGCTTAGGGTTGAAGAATTGTCTCGAAAGCATCATGAATTTATTGTTCGGTGCGGCGGGAAAGCGAAACAGATGCCAAAGGCTGATGAATCTAATACGAAATGGAAGCAGGTTGATCCGCAGGATGCATCAAAAGCATACTCCGTGAACACAATCCGTGAACAGCATAGCAACGCTTATCGTCCATGGAGCGAGGAAGAGGAAAAGATTCTCCGTGAGCTGTTTGAGTCCGGTGAAAAAATTAAAAACATCGCCAAAAAGCTCGGCCGCCAACACGGAGCGATCTCTTCTCGGCTTAAGAAGCTTAGGGAACGCGAGGAAGCAACCGCATGAGGAATTTAAAAAGCGAGTTATGGCGGAAAGGTAGATATATACAGGAACTTATTTAATATGAAATTGAAAACGATCGTTATTCTGTTAGCTGTCGTTGTGATTGTGGGCGGTAGTATGCTTGCCGTGAAGTTTTCATTTTTAGAACCCGAACAAGATCCGCTGCCAATGGTAATCGAGTCACCGTCTGCCGAAATCAATACCGATGAACAAGTTGTTGATGATCTAGCCACAGAGCCGCGAGCATACACAGCTGGAAAGCAGATTCACTTTTCACAGAATGATGCTCTATTTCGATTCGACGGAACTATTCCGGATGGCTGGAAGGTAGAATACGTGCCAGAAATCCAAGCGTTGAACATCTATGATCCCGAAGCGGCAGATACGGATCGCGAAGCTTCGCAGATTTTCATTCGCCAGTTTACCGCCTCAACATTTCTTACACTCTCTACGGTAGCGATCCACTCACGCGAAGAAACACAGCTTCACGGCAAAGATGCGGTGCGCTATGAAATTGAGAAAAAGCCGGGTATTCCCTCGTTCCCTCATCAACCGCAGTGGCGCAGCGAGCGGCATCGCCTGATTGACGTTCGCTATTCCAAACAATCGCCAAGCGTATTTTATGTCATCGCGTTTAATCCCTTGCTTGAAAAACGCATCGAGGAAGAGTTTCTCGCATCGCTTTCGTTTCACAATGATCCATCATCCTTTGTCGCGCCGATCGATCGAGCAAGCGAGCGAATCACGAAAAAACCGTTTGGGATTCGCGTGTCGTCAGACGACTCGCCGGTGCAGCCCGAACGGTTTGCCGGCTATCATACCGGTGTTGACTTTGAAACATTCAGCGAGGAGGCGGATAGCGAAGTTGAAGCGCGTTCGATCTGCGGCGGCATTGTTCGGTCGGTGCGCTCCGCGCAAGGCTACGGCGGCGTGGTTGTACAGGAATGCGCACTCTACGACGGTCCAATTTACGTAGTGTACGGCCACCTAAAACCCGCGGACATTACGGCAAAAACTGGAGACTACTTATCAGCAGATACTCGCATCGGCGTATTGGGATCAAGCGGGACGCAAGAAACGGGAGGCGAACGTAAGCATCTGCATCTCGGCATCGTTCGCGGCGGGAAAGCGGACATTAGCGGATACGTTAAATCCCAAAAAGAGCTTTCCGCATGGATTGATCCGTGTTCACTTGATCACGTGTGCGAATGACAGATGCGGGTGAATAACAGTTCGGTTGACCGCTGCTTATTTTCGTGCAACACTCAAATCATGAAGATATCAACATTCCTTACACGCGTGGTACTTGTCGCCATCTTTGTAATTTTTGTTTTTTTTCCCGGTATCATCTCCTTGATTAGCGATTGGTGGTGGTTTCACACGGTCAATTTTGAAAACGTATTTCGTACATCCTTGCTCGCGCAGCTTGGAGTCGGTATCGGTGTTGGCGCGTTTGTTGCTGTGTTTCTCGCAGGAAACATCCTCATCGCCATAACATCCCGCACCGGCTGGCATGCAACGATTTCAGAACAGATTGCCGGACGAACACTTACGGTCGGGCAGGCCGTATTTTATAAAATCGGGATCATTGCCAGCCTTATTGTGGGAACACTCGCGGGACTTACCGCGAGCGCGTTTTGGCGGGAAATACTGTTATTTCTCAACGCCACACCCTTTAGCGTCAGCGATCCGATATTTTCCAAAGATATTTCGTTCTACGTCTTCTCACTTCCGGTGTATTCTGCAGCGTTGATTTTTACTAATTTTCTCATCGTCACATCCGCGATCGCGTGTGGCGCCGTGTATTTTCTGCAAGGCGGATTTAATCTCGCATCGCTTGCGTCAGGCATACTTTCTCGCTTCGGCTCTCGGCGGAGGGTACTGGTTGATACTGGGTACGGAGTTTTTAGAAAAGCGCGATTGCATGTCGGTATTCTAGTGGCGTTGTTTTTCGTGGCGGTTTCTGCCGGTACATTGATTAGAGTATATGAACTTGTGATCATGAATAACGGGATTGCCTTTGGAGCGACAGCCACTGATGTGACAGTCGTCCTTCCTCTTTTACGGGCATCTGCCGTTGTCTTTGCGGCAGCGGCGATTTTGACCCTACTCTACTCGTTTACCGGCCGGATCGGTCCATTAGCTATCGCGCTGCTCGTATCCGCGCTTATGAGCGGTATTACCGCGGGTGTCCCGCCACTCTATCAGCGACTGATCGTAGCTCCAAATGAACTCGTAAAGGAAACCCCCTTTATCGCACACGCGATTTCTTTCACGCGCGCGGCATACGGGCTTGATAACATCGAGGAGCGCGAGATAGACGCTTCGCAAAAACTCACTGCCTCCGATATCGCTTCAAACAGCGCGACGATCAAGAATGTGCGGCTTTGGGATCGCTCTCCGCTATTATCCACTTTCTCGCAGATTCAGGAGATACGCACCTATTACGAATTTAATTCCGTTGATAACGATCGATATGATATCGATGGGGAACTTCGACAAATCATGCTGTCCCCGCGCGAACTTTCTTCGGAGAGTCTGCCGAATAAGACATGGATCAACGAACGGCTGACGTTCACTCATGGGTATGGCGCAGCGGCGGGCCCTGTTAATCAAGTGACTCCCGAAGGGTTGCCCGTGCTGTATGTAAAGGATCTGCCCCCGCGATCTGAAAAAAAGGAGTTGCGGATTGATCGTCCTGAAATCTACTTTGGCGAGCTCGCAAACGACTACGTCATCGTAAAAACAAAATCCCGCGAATTTGATTACCCGCAAGGCGAAGATAACGTGTTCACCGAATACTCCGGACAGGATGGCGTATCGATCGGATCTCTGTTTCGACGGCTTGTCTACGCTGTCCGATTTCAGTCATTGAAATTTCTTCTCTCAACCGATATCACGCAGGATAGTAAAATCATGTTGCATAGAAATATCATTGAGCGCGTATCGAGGATCGCTCCTTTCTTATCATTTGACAACGATCCATACCTTGTCATGGCGGACGGGCGGCTCACATGGATCATGGACGCGTATACATCAACTGATCGTTACCCGTATTCGCAGCCGATGATAGTGAATAATCAGAGACTGAATTATATAAGAAATTCCGTCAAAGCGACTGTGGACGCGTATGATGGCACAGTCAAGATATATAAAGCCGATCCTGTTGATCCGATCATTCAGACGTACGAGCGGATATTCCCTTCATTATTTCTGCCGCTTTCTGATATGCCGGATTCGCTTCGGCGGCATGTCCGCTACCCGGAAGATATGTTCAGCGCGCAGACCGCAATCTATACGACGTACCACATGGATGACCCGCAGATTTTCTATAACAAGGAGGATCTATGGGAAATACCGACATACGCGTTTGACGCAACGCAACAGCCCGATCGAGCTTCATCAATGGCGCCTCGCCACATGATCATGAAGCTACCGGAAGAGAGAGGTGCAGAGTACATACTCATGTTGCCCTTTACACCGCGCGCGAAGGATAATCTGTCGGCTTGGATGGTGGCGCGTAGCGATGGTGATGCGTATGGACAGATCGTAGTCTATCGTTTTCCAAAGGATAAGCTGATATTCGGTCCTAAGCAAATCATCGGCAGGATCAATCAAGACGCGGATGTCAGCCGGCAAATTTCTCTCTGGGATCAGCGTGGATCTCAAGTAATCCAGGGGCCCTTGCTGGTGATCCCGATCGAGGCATCGCTTGTCTATGTCCGTCCGCTCTATCTCAAGGCTCAATCGGGAAAGATCCCCGAATTAAAACGAGTGATTGTCGCGTATGAAAATAAAATCGCCATGGAAGAGACACTTGAACAAGGGCTCGCAAAGATTTTTGGTATCGATGTTGATAGGAAAGCCGCGTTGACCCCCAAAGTCAATAAAGATGCCGCGGTACCCGAAAAAGACGCGAGTATCGGGGATACGTTCAGAAAGGCTCAAGGAGCGTTTGACGCAGCCCAAGCCGCGTTGCGAGAGGGGAACTGGTCAGAGTATGGATCACAGATCCGTGCGTTGGGCGAGATACTCAAGCAGGGGATCATTCCATGAATCTTTTTTTTGAACTGACAATCATAGTCGGCGTCGCAGCCGTGATCTCCGTGATCATGCGCTTGCTTCGTCAGCCGCTCATCATCGGGTATATCTTCACCGGTTTGCTCATAGGTCCGTTTGTATGGAATATATTGCAATCCGTAGAAGTTTTTTCTTTGTTCAGCGAGATCGGCATCGCGATTTTACTCTTTACCGTAGGATTGAATCTTAATCCGCGCGTCATCAAAGAATTTGGGCGCGTGTCATTGGTGACCGGCATCGGGCAGGTACTCATTACATCTGTCGTTGGATATGCGATTTGCATTGCTCTGGGCTTCGATCCGGCAACATCATTTTATCTCGGAGTAGCGCTTGCATTCAGCAGCACGATCATTATCTTGAAATTGATTTCCGACAAGGGTGATCTTGAAAAGCTCTACGCGAAAATCTCGATAGGATTTCTGCTCGTGCAGGATTTTATTGTCATTCTTCTGCTGTTTTTCATCCCCCTGTTTTCACGAGATACCGCGGATTTCAGAGCGATTGCCCCCTTGATTGGCATGGGATTAGGCTTGTTTGCCGCAATCATTATCATCACCCGTTACATCTTGCCTCGGATTGCCGCTTTTTTGTCCTCTTCGCTTGAATTGTTGTTTCTATTCGCGGTCGCGTGGGGATTTGGGATCGCTTCGCTTTTTAAGGGCGCGGGCTTTTCTCTGGAGAGCGGGGCACTCATTGCCGGTGTCGCGCTTTCAACTCTGGGATTTCGGCATGAGGTGAGCGCGCGCATGATGCCGCTTCGAGATTTTTTCATCGTTCTGTTTTTTGTCATGCTGGGCGCGCAGATGCATCTGGGAGAGCTGATACCATTAGCGAGCGCCGCTCTTTTGCTTTCGGCTTTTGTGCTCATCGGCAATCCCATTATCCTTATGGCAATCATGGGGATGTTCGGGTATCGTAAGCGCACCAGCCTCCAGACAGGCTTCACCGTGGCCCAGATCAGCGAATTCTCTCTTATATTCGTAGCTATGGGAGTCGCGTATCAGCATATTGGCATTCAAGCTCTTTCGCTCATTACGTTAGTCGGTTTGATTACCATCTTCGGCTCCTCCTATCTTGTCACCTATTCTGACGCGATATACCGTCTGCTTGAACCTTATCTAGGGATTTTTGAACGAAAGAACGCGAAAGAAACTCAAGTTCAAGCACATCCGTATCAGGCGATATTGTTCGGATGCAATAGGATTGGAACTGATTTCTTAAACGCCTTTCGGGTTATGGGCAAAGATTTTCTCGTCATCGACCATAATCCCGAGATCATCACGCAATTACAGAGTAAACATGCGAATCACACGTACGGTGATGCTTCCAATCTTGATTTTTTGTCTGAACTCGATTATTCAGCTCTTGATATCGCAGTGTCTACCATACCGGATGACCAGACCAATCAGCTTATCAATCGCATGATTCGCGCCCGTAAGCCGGAAGCAATTTTCATCTGTATCGCGCATCAGATCGATCACGCGCTTTCGGATTATGAGCAAGGAGTGGATTATGTGATTATGCCTCACTTTCTTGGCGGACACTACGCGGCGCAATTGGTGATTGATCTTGACGGGAGACGCTCTGAATATGAAAATCTCAAGAATGATCATATCCGACAGCTCAACTTTCGTATCAATGAGGGACATGAGCATCCGGTCAATGGCTAAACCGGTTTAGCCATTGAATTCGACACGAAAAATATCAAAGGAGATATTTAAACATTCCAAGTAATGAGTACATCATACCGCAAGCCTGTTGTTCTCGTCGTGCTCGACGGATGGGGCTATCGCGCAGAGACTGAACACAACGCAATCGCACAGGCAATAACCCCGAATCTTGACGCATTGTTTGCCCGATATCCTCACTCTTTGCTGGATGCCAGCGGCCCTGCCATAGGATTGCCGCAAGGACAAGCGGGGACAAGCGAGATCGGCCATCTTACGATTGGCGCAGGCACGCTTATTGATACGGATTTGGTGCGTATCACCAAAGCAATGCATGATGGTCATTTTGAGACGAACGATGCGTTTTGTACGGTATTTGCGCATGTTAAGACTCATGATTCCACGCTCCATATTCTTGGACTTGTGAGTCCCGGCGGGATTCATAGCCACAGCTCGCACCTTAACGGGATATTGCGCGCGGCAAAAAAAGCGGGTATTTCCAAAATCGCCATTCATGCGTTTATCGATGGCAGAGATACTCCGCCGCAAAGCGCGAAAGGGTATCTCGCGGAGCTCGAGCACCTGCTTGAGGAATTAGAAATAGGTTTTATTGCTACCGTATCCGGCCGGTTTTATGCCATGGACCGCGACCACAATTGGCATCGAATAAAAAAGGCGGAAGATGCTATTTTTTACGGCACCTCGGATACTACGCATACTGCTCGACCGTCTGAAGTCATTGACGCGATGTATCGGCAAGGTCATGTTGATGAGCATATTGAGCCGATCGTGTTTGTCGATGATAACGGCAAGGCCTACATGATGGAACACAGCGACGGCATTATTTTTATGAATTTTCGTTCGGATCGCGCGCGTATGCTTTCCAGCAGGATCGTGGACTGCCATGAAGATAAGAACTTGTGCTTCGTCACGATGACTTCTCATGGCAAGAACGTAAAATCATTGGTCGCATTTTCAGGCGCAGGCGTGCATACAACGCTCGCGACCGAATTATCCCGAGCAGGTTTACGACAGGTGCATATCGCGGAGACTGAAAAATACGCTCACGCGACATATTTTTTGAATGGAGGAAATGAAGAGCCTCATGAAGGCGAGGAACATATCCTTGTAGAAAGCAGAAAAGATATCCGCACTCACGATCAAGCGCCGGAGATGAGAGCCTCGGAGATTACTGATAAGGCGATAGAGCAAATCAATCAGGGAATCGATTTCGTATTTATTAATTACGCGAACGCGGACATGGTGGCTCATACCGCGAATTTTGCCGCAACGATCCGCGCGGTGGAAGTAATCGATGCGGAGATCGGAAGGCTCTCATCATGCATAGCGGACTCGGGTGGTATATTCATTCTTACCGCGGACCATGGAAACGCGGAGGTTGGAGTTGATCCACAGAGCGGAGTTCTCCATACTGCTCATACGATAAACCCTGTTCCGTTTCTTATAGCTGCCGATGGGTATGGGGTGAGACGCGATGGTACGCTTGCCGATGTTGCCCCAACTGTGTTAACAGTACTTGGAGTGCCGATCCCGCCATCCATGACAGGGATTTCACTGCTAAGTAATCCACAGTAGTATTTTTTTTATCGTGATATAATCTCTCTGAATTCACAATCTGTGGGTAACCTATAATTATGAGACACCGAGCTCTATCACTCAAAAAACCGATTACAGATCAGAAGGCGGCTTTCGTCTTGTGCCTTTTTGAAGGTGCGGCTTGCGACAAGCATCCATTGTTTCAATTCCTTGCCCCAAGGGACAGAGAATATTTGTCATCTGCCTCAAAGGAATGGAAGTCGGAATTGTATGCGTCAGATCTGTTTCGCATGCCTTCATCAGGGCGATCCGTGCTGATGTTCGGGTTGGGGACGAAAGAAAAGTGGAATGCCCGTTTCGCGGAACGAAGCATGAGATCGGTGGTCATGTCTGCGAAAAAGAGGCGTTTGTCAAAGCTCGTGGTAGTGGCGAATGATTTTGCTCTTTCTGGAGAAGGGGAATCAACGAGGGCAGAGCATTGCGCGGCAAATGCGGAAATAGGCGCCTATGAATTCAATACTTTTCTCACAGCGCCGGATGGGGGGTGGCCTTCGATCAAAGAAATTCTGTATGCCGCTCATGAGATGGAGGGAATGAATCACGCTTTATCAGTGGGTTCATTGATCGGTGAGCGGGTGAACGAGGTACGAGAGTTGGCAAATACTCCCGGAGGGCGCATGACGCCAAAATTGCTCGCGGCTCACGCAAAGAAAAACGGGAAGAAATACGGATTTTTAGTTAAAGCGCTCGGTGAGCAGCACATGAAAAAGCTCGGTATGGGCGGAGTGCTTGGGGTATCGAGCGGGAGCGCGGAAGAAGCGCAGTTTATTATCATGGAATACCATGGGACTAAGAAAAAAGGAAACCCTTTGGTGTTCATAGGCAAGGGTATTACATTTGATAGCGGGGGACTGCAGATCAAGCCCGACAGGTATATGGATGAGATGCATATGGATATGAGCGGCGGAGCAAGTGTTATTGGCGCGTTGAGCGCGATAGCAGCATTGAAGCTGCCACTGAATTGCGTAGGCATAGTTCCGGCGGCGGAAAATATGCCATCAGGATCGAGCTATCGGCCCGGGGATGTACTTAAGACTCTATCGGGAAAAACAGTAGAAGTCGGACACACAGACGCGGAAGGCCGAGTGGTGCTTACTGATGCGTTAACGTATGCCGAGAGATACGAGCCGTCTCTCGTTGTTGATGTCGCGACATTGACCGGCGCGGCGACAGTTGTTATGGGACGCTATGCATCACTCGTTATGTCTCCACAAAAGAAATGCGCTGATTTTATGCTTTCCTGCGGAGATACGAGCGGAGATACGCTGTGGCAGTTGCCGCTCTGGGATGACTATGAATCTCACATCAAGGGATATACGGGAGACGTGACGAACAACAGCCGGCACAGAGAGGCCGGGACAATCATCGGCGGCATGTTCTTATATCAGTTTGCAAAAAAATTTCCAGCCTGGGCTCATGTTGATATTGCTGCAACCATGACGGGGAAAGACGACCTGTTCTTGTCGCGAGGCGCGAGCGGTATTGGTACGAGGCTTCTTATTCAGATTGCCAGAAGTTATCACAATTTTACTAATTCATAACGCGATACGTTCGCGGGAATTCTATGGACTCCACTTATGTCTGTCCGGAATGTGGCCAGGAATACGATGAGCCTGGCGTGTGTGATTCTTGTCAGGTAGATCTTATCGAAGACGGCGGTGATAAAGATCTTGAATTCGATGGCACGGACGAACTTCAGGAGGATCAAGGCACCGGAGATTCGTTCGACGCCGGCAATGACGAGGAAGATTTTTCGTGAGGATAAACGGTCGGTATAAAGTGAGACCAAAGAACTCTTGAGTCATTCAGGAGTTCTTTGATATTGCGCTCATGATTATTGAATGGTATAGTATAGAGACCTCTGCAAAAGTCCATTTATGTATTTCTTCCGGCTCCTTTCCGCCCAATTTCGCCCCAATAAGATCCTAAACTTGTCGGAATACTCCAGTATTCCTTCGCGTTTATCATCCTTTTTGGAACGAAATTGAATCGGAAATGACCGGGAAGCTCTTTTTCAGAAGTCTCTATAGACAATTAATTCATCAACACTAGTATATTATGAACGCCAAACAATTTATGAAAGGAGCAACGTTCGGAGCAGTGCTTGCTTCAGTCATGACACTATTGCTTGCCCCGCAGACAGGCAAACGTACCAGGAAGGAAGTTACGTCATTAATTACAACGCTTGCAAAACAGGTCCATGTACGGGCGGCGAAAGTAAAAAAATTATCGCAAAGCGCCTATAATGATGTAGTGCGGCAAGCGGTACAGGATTACGCAAAAAACAAAAAGGTTGCTGCCGGTTCGTATGAAGACATCGTAAAAATCCTGCAAAGCAACTGGAAGGAAATTAAAAAAGCGCTCACCCATGAGTGAATGAGGTATGCCGTATCGAATAAGACAAGAAAACGATGAATACATAGTCAGTAGTGAGGGTCTGAAGGATCGAGATGCTTTTGTCGATGCGGCTCGAGGGGCATTTTCTTTGATCTATGATATTGAATCTGCCAGAGGTACGGATGAACGTGTCAAGATTGTTGTGGAGGCTAAAAGCATCGAGGAGCTGCTCGCTCACTGGATTGCCGAACTCATTGAGCGGCAGATGATCCATGAAATCGTATACGCGGACTTTTCGATTGTCTCAATCCAGAAGATCAGCGCGCATCAATATCTGCTGACAGGCGCTGCCCATGGCGAAGCATACGATCGAAAAAAACACGTCTTTTCAAGGCCGGGGATCGAAGTGAAGACAAAAGGCCTGTCTTGCGCTCCGAATGGCAAGAATCATTATCTTTGCGAATTTCGTATAAAAAAACTCGAGTCATAGATGAAACATGAGCATTTGATACAGCGGACACTGGAGGTAATTCCAGCGCTATTGGTATGGATTACATTTATCTTAGCGATCGGATTATCATTTCTACGGCCCGTATGGGTCATGTATTTTATCATTATTTTCGACCTGTACTGGTTGTTCCGCGTACTTTATTTCATCATGTATCTTGCAGTCGCGTGGCGTCGATACAGACGTTCGCTTCGGCAGGACTGGTATTCTGATCTCAAAGCAACATTCCCCAATTGGCGGGATTACTACCATCTCGTGTTTTTGCCGATGTATCGCGAGCCGTATGAGATTGTTTCGTCAACCCTTGATGCGCTGCTTGGTTCCGAATATCCCAATGATCGGTTTATCGTAGTCCTCGCGGGAGAAGAGAGGGCTCATGACTATTTTTCAGAGATCGCAGAACGGGTACGAACGGCATATGGAAATTCATTTTATCGTTTACTGGTGACCGAGCATCCTTCGGATCTGCCCGATGAGATTCCTGCGAAGGGAGCAAATATCAATTATGCCGGTCACCAGGTAAAGCGGCTGATCGATGATCTTGGCATCGATTACGATAAAGTAATCGTTTCGACCTTCGATATTGATACGATTGCTCACCAACAGTACTTCGCATGCCTTACCTACGCGTATGTATCGTCCGACAAACCAACCCGCTCAAGTTATCAACCTGTTGTTTTATATAATAATACAATATGGCAGGCGTCAGCTCCAATGCGGCTTGCTGCGTTCAGCACGACGTTTTGGCTGATGACCGAGTTAGTGAGACCGGACCGACTTTTTACTTTTTCATCGCATAGCATGAGTTTTCGAGCTCTTGTGGATGTCGGTTTTTGGCAAAAAGACATTGTCAGTGAGGATTCTCGAATTTTTTTTCAGGGCTTTTTCCGCTACAACGGAGATTACCGTGTCACGCCTCTTTATATCCCCGTATCTATGGATACGGTTGCCGGGAAAACCGCTTGGGATGGCTTGAAGAACCTATACAAACAGCAGAGACGTTGGGCATGGGGAGTCGAGCATTTTCCGTATCTTGTTCGAACTATGTCACGAAACAACCGAATTTCTTTTCGAAAGAAATTAAAGCTGCTCTGGATACAGATTGAAGGGATGTATACGTGGGCGACAGCGCCCATTGTTATTTTCGTTTTGGGCCGTCTCCCGTTAGCGGTTGCTGATTCACACGTCCAACAAAGCGTGCTTGCGCAGAATACGCCGATACTTCTCGAGATCCTATTGAATTTGAGCATGCTTGGCATATTGGTCATCGGCAGCATGTCATTTTTTCTTTTGCCTCCACGAGGAGCACATGTTTCTCGAAAGCGCTATATCTCAATGTTTTTTCAATGGGCTTTGCTCCCGTTTAGTTTGATTTTTTTTAGCTCCTTGCCCGCGATCGACGCGCAGACACGACTGATGCTTGGAAAGCACCTTGGCTTCAGCGTCACGGAAAAAGTGAGAGGAACCAACCGACCGTGATTTGCCAGAGCGGTTAGATTCGGTCAGAATACAGTTGAGACCTCTGTAAAAGCATAATCCTCTATTCAGAGGCCACAAACGACATTCTTGCCTATGAGAGCCACAGTAACCATCAGTCTCGTCACATATAACAGCGCGGATCGAATCATTAATTGTCTGCGAAGCATACGATCCCAGACCTACTCGAATTGTAATCTGGTGGTGCTTGATAATGCCTCTTCGGATGATACCGCTGCAATCGTAGAGAAGCATGCGCCCGATGCTGAAGTCATCCGAGAAACCCGCAATACGGGCTTTGCCGCTGCGCATAACAGAATCATCGGGAGAGTAAGCAGTGATTACATCCTGGTGCTTAATGATGATTGTGCGCTTGAGCCTGACTATGTTGCCGCGCTCGTAGAACAGATGGAACAGTACCGAGACGCCGGTTCCGCGACTGGTGTATTGTATCGTATTGGATCCTTGACCGGCGGCTTTACTCGTGATATTATTGATACCCTTGGTTTATGCATCAACCATTCATTTTATACGGGAAATATCGGATCAGGGGCACGTAAAAGTCTCGCTACGCGAGACCCGTTCATTGTGTTTGGAGTATCAGCGACAGCGGCATTGTATCGCAGAGAAGCGCTTGAGCAGTGCGCAAGTCTTTCCGGGGCAGATGCTAACGTAAAACAATATTTCGACGAACAATTTTTTATCTATAAAGAAGATGCGGATCTCGCGGCTCGACTCTACCGATCGGGATGGAATGCGTATTGTGTTCCGAAGGCGGAAGGATACCATGTGCGTTCCACGAAGTCGATGAGATTCAGCCGCAATGTTTCATGGATTAATCAGATATCGTATCGCAATCATCTGTGGTTCGTTTTCAAAAACATAGCGGCAGTTGATAGCATCCGCACCCATCTGACTGTGTGCGCCTATGAGGCGGTAAAAGTATTCTATCTTCTCATATGTGAGCCGCGCACTCTACGCGTACTGCCGGATTTTTTTAAGGGATTGCCGCTCATCATTAAAAAGCGAAAGAAAATTTTCTCAAGCGGGATTTCCTATCGAGCACTTCCGTTTTCCCGATGGATATAACAAGTATGATCGACTTATCAATTATCATCGTCAACTATAACGCGAGCGGATTAGTGCGTGAGTGCATAAAAGGTATCAAGCAATTGAATTCCAAGCTTAGCATTGAAATTCTTGTTGTCGATAACAGTCCGCGAGATGGGCTGCGCGATATGCTTATTGAACGGTTTCCCGATGCGCGATATATTCCGCAGAAGAGCAATTGCGGTTTTGCGGCAGGAAACAATGCCGGTATCAGGCTTGCGCAAGGAAAATACGTGTTGCTTCTGAACTACGATATAACGCCTCTGGCGTATTCCATAGATTATCTATACGAATATCTTGAGAAGAACCCGAAGGTAGGTATGGTGGGGCCGCGGCTCATCAATCCGAATGGAACGATTCAGCAATCATTCTACCGCTTTCATTCATTATTGACTCCTCTCTATCGCAGACTCTGGATCGGAAGACTCGGTTTCGGAAGACGCCATCTTAATCGCTTTTTAATGGCGGATGCCGATACACAGGCGCCTTTTGATGTAGATTGGCTGTTGGGCGCCTGTCTCATGGTCCGCACTTCGTCAATCAAGTCGGTGGGCATGATGGATGAGAGATTTTTTCTTTATTTCGAAGATACTGATTGGTGTCGGCGGTTTTGGAAAGCCGGATTACCCGTGAGATATGTGCCGGAAGCGCGCATGGTTCATCTTCATCGGCGCGAGTCTGCGAAAGGGAACGGTATTCTCTCGCTCGCAAGAAAGACAACACGAATACATGTAGCAAGTTGGATGAAATATACTCTTAAGTGGCACACACATGGAAGACGAGCTGTTTGATTCACGAAGCGGCATTATGCGAGGAGTGCTTGTGATCATACTATTGATCGTGATTGCTGCAGGCGTGCTCTATGGATATCGAACATGGAAACGTTTTGGTCTTGTCAATAAGATGGTCATTGACGTTCAGACTCATCTAACGAACGCGTCGCAAGATTTTTTGCCAGAAAATTTTTTCAACGCAAAAATGGAGCTTCAGTCAGCCGCAAAGATACTCGATGACACGCGAGACATACTCGCATCGATCTCGGTATTGGGCGCTGTGCCGTTTACCGAGGATCGCTATCATATCGCAGTTCAATTCAGCGAAGCAGCACATTCTTACATTGATACAGGCATCCAACTCGCAGAGCTTGTCGAGCACATTTCGGAATCTGCAATCACGCAAGACGGAACCATTTCATTCGCCGAAGTGACACCGGCGCAACGGGCAATTATTCTTGAGCGCACAGTACAATCGATACCGGCGTTTAATGGCATTAGGGCAAAACTTGCTTTACTCGCCCGCCAGCTTTCTTCGATCAACGATGAATCACTTGATGAACCTTATCGATTGATGAAGTACGACCTGTTGAAAAAAAGCGGATTTATCGAGTATTCACTGGGACAGATCATTCCTTTTTTGGAAGTAGTCCCTCGATTTTTAGGATATGCGGATGATAAGACATATCTTATACTCTTTCAAGACGTACGCCGTGTACGCGGTACGGGCGGATTGATAACGCTTTATGGCATTATGCGCGTTAAGGACGGAAGCATATCAGACTTCAAAGTTTCGAACCCTGATGCGGATCCAAGACTAGCGTCAGCGTTGCCAGCCTATGCACAGTCTACTGATTTAGCGGTGATTCATAGCTCATTTTTACAGGATACCAATTGGGAATTTGATTTTCCCGCTGTAGCGCAGCAGATGATCGAGCGATATCGTACGGTAAAAGGCGAAGGAAAGATTGACGGCGTAATCGCCGTTGACCATGATTTTTTCATTTCGCTCTTACGATTTATCGGTCCGATCCGCGTGCGTAATACCATTTTTTCCGCTGATTCATTCACTCAAGAATTGGATTTTCATAGGGGATACGGTGCATATCGTACGCTGAATCCTCCGATTCAACCAAATGACCCGATCGCTGATCTTGTGGGTACTATGATTGATTCCGTAAACAAGATGCCATTTTCGGGGATATTCGACGTGGTCAAAGTCGTAGAGGCGCGCTTGCATGAAAAACATATCCTCCTTTGGTTTGATGATCCAAAACTGCAGGAATTTTCACTGTCGAACAATTGGACCGGACACACCAGGAGAAAAGAAACCGATTATGTAATGGTGGTTGATTCAAACATTACCGACAAGGATACTGATTCGTATATCGAGCGAGCAATCGGGTATGAGCTCACGCAAGATAGTCTTGAGAGACTCAACGCTAAGCTGGATATAGTCTACCGCAATAACTCTACGATAACGGAAAACACAGGCCACTACGCAACATGGCTGCGAATCGTGATTCCGCGCGGGAGTGAAGTGTTTGCCGCGCAGGGGTTTGAAGGTGATATTCATAGGGAGAATCGGGGAGAAGTGACAGTTGTATCAGGAATTGTACCAGTCCGGTCTTTTCAAAAGGCCGCCGTTCGGTTAGAGTACAGATTGCCAATCACAGTTGCCAAAGCCGTTCAGGAGAAGCGGCGCTATGATTTGCTTGTACAGCGACAGCCGGGATCTAAGCAATCATTGACAGTTTCGCTTTTTTTTCAAAAGCCTTTGACGCGATTCACAAAGGGTGGCTTTTTTGCGTCGCCGACACATGGTCAGAAAGCTCAAGAAGCGACAGGCGTCAAATTCGTATCAGATGTGCGCGTAGATCGGGAATTTATGGCGCAGTTTTAATCAGTTGTTCATGCTTGCCAGAAAAGTAGGAATTGATTTGGGGACAACCAATGTGCTTGTTCATGTCCCAAAACGGGGGATCGTTATAAACGAGCCATCCGTAGTTGCGATATCTACCGTTGATCGAAAAGTGTTGGCAGTCGGAAAAGACGCGAAGGAAATGCTTGGACGTACGCCTGATACGATTGTTGCTTACCGTCCGCTCAAAGACGGAGTAATCGCCGACTATCGTACGACGGAGGCAATGCTTCGATATTTTATCAATAAAGCCATCGGAGGAGTGAGGCTGTTGCGACCCGAAGTTATGGTTGCGGTTCCTGCCGGCATCACATCCACTGAACGGAGAGCCGTAATTGATGCGACACTGGCCGCGGGCGCAAAAGCCGCATTTATTATAAAAGAACCGATCGCTGCGGCAATCGGAGCAAATATTCCGATCGGAAACGCGTCCGGACATATGATCATTGACATCGGCGGAGGTACGTCGGAAATAGCGGTGATATCCCTAGGAGGTATCGTTGCTTCTAACTCTGTTCGCATAGGCGGCAATAAATTTGATCACGCAATCGTTGATCATGTTCGAAAGAAATTCGGACTCGCTGTAGGCGAGCGCACCGCGGAAGAAATTAAGATTACTATTGGTTCCGCGTTGTATCTTGAAGAAAAATTGAGCATGGAAGTGCGTGGTAGAGACAACGTAACCGGTCTTCCTAAGACGATTTCAGTAAACTCTGACGATGTGACGGATGCCGTATCCAATGAGCTTGATGGGATTATTTCAGCGTTGAAAGGTGTTTTGCAGAACACGCCTCCGGAACTGGCGGCTGATATCATTGATCGCGGCATCATCTTATCAGGTGGAACGTGCCTGCTGCGGAATTTTGACCAGCTCGTTGCGCGCGCAACCGGCATCCCCGCGTATGTTGCCGACCAAGCCTTGCTCTGTGTCGCTCGAGGTACCGGCATTGTGCTGGAAAATCTTGATGCTTATAAGCGCAGTATTTTGGCAACAAAGTCCTAAGTCCGTCTTTTATGACAATCGGTATAGACGCTTCTCGTGCATTCCGATCTGAAAAGACAGGCACTGAATGGTATTCATGGCATGTCATTCGTTCTCTGGCGGAGCACATGGGATCGAGCGAAGATAATCTCCTCCTCTATACAAGCTCCCCGATTCAAAGCAATGATGCCGTTTTTTTGAAAAACGAGAATGTAATCGTACGCACTCTCGCGTGGCCGCTGAAACAATTTTGGACACACGGAAGGCTTTCATTGGAAATGCTTATTCGGCCCCCGGATGTACTTTTTATTCCTGCCCACTCTATTCCGTTGATACATCCCAAGCGTACGATCGTAACGATCCATGATGTCGGGTTTTTGCGGTATCCGGAGTGTTATTCCAAGAAAGATCTTGCAAGCCTCCGATTTTCCACGGCGTATGCAATGAGGCATGCTGCTGCCATTATCACGATTTCCGAATTCAGCAAAAAAGAAATCATCGCGTCATACCATATCGATCCATCGCGAATTCACGTAGTAGGACTTGGATGCGACCAAGACCGTTATTACCCGCGCGATGCCAACGAGATACGGCACGTCTTGGAAAAATATCAATTGAGCCAGCCATATATAATATCAATTGGTCGGATCGATGCGAGGAAATCAACATCCTCGGTGGTCAGATGTTTTGAGTATATGAGAATGAACGGATATTCCGGAGCGCTTCTGCTGGTCGGTCCGATTGGTTTCGACGGTAATGAGACCAAGAGCCTTATTGAAAGCAGCCCGGTGAGGGATCATATTATTCATGCGGGATGGGCTCCGGAACATGATAAGATAGCATTGCTTTGCGGCGCGGACGCGATGCTTTTTTTGAGCCGTTATGAAGGCTTCGGGCTTCCCGTCATCGAAGCACAGTCTTGCGGAGTACCCGTCATATGTTCCGAAGCGGAAGCGCTTGTCGAAATTGCCGGTGGTGCCGCGCTCTATTGCGATCCCGATGATCTTAAAACCTGCGCGTTGAACGTAGCGCGAGCGGTGTCTGATCCTGTTCTTAGGGCGAAGTTACGTGAGGCCGGATTTGCGAACGCGAAAAGGTATACATGGCAGCAGACCGCCAAAATGACCAGCTCAATCCTTCGATCGAGATTTCCTTGAACGTCATTAAGAAATGTGATATGATCGCTGTATTCAAAATAGATATCCGCTTATGGTACGCCTAGTATCAACACCGCATCAGTACTTACATGAAGTGGCGAAACGCAATTCACTTCATCATGCGTACTTATGTATCGGCTCAAACGAAGCGGAGATGAATGGATGCGTACAGACGGTAATTGATTCATTGCCTTCAACACTGCGTATCGATTGTCAACCCGAAGAAGAGGGAATGAGCATATCCATTATCAATGTCCGTGATTTGATTTCTCGTTTGTCGCGAGCAAATCCCGCGGGACAGTTAACGTTTGTCGTGATTAGGCCGGCTGCCGCGATGACGCGTGAAGCCGAGAATGCCTTGTTAAAGATTCTTGAAGAACCCCCCCGAGGTATTATTTTTATACTCCTCGCGAAACGCGCGAGAGATTTGCTTCCCACCGTTGTGTCAAGATGCCATTTGATTCGGTTTGCTCTTCAGAATAAATCAGTGCAGGATAGTCGAAGCAAAGGGAAAGTTGGCGAATTAATGAAATCGGATTTTCAATCGCAACTGTCTCTCGCGCAAGATATCAGCTGTGACGAGTTCGATGACTATGAACTTCTGCTTTCGAATGAGATCCGTTCTAATATTGATTCCGTGAAACTGCAATTGGTATTGAAACAATACCAAGGAATGCGTAGAGCTTCTCGCGCGCGCACATATCGCGTGAATCCGCAGGGCTGCGTTGATCTGCTTTATCTATAGTTTTGATATGAGAGCTTCATGTACTAACGTTTTGAAAAGAAGGTACCGCACTATAGGGATCAGCGCGCTCGCGTTCGGATCTCTGCTGTTTTTAGGAGCAGGGTGCACATTGAAGTTCTCTTCTCAAAATGTACCAGGCATTTTTAAGTCGTCGGATCGAGGAGTATCCTGGTCAGCAAAGTCGTTGCAAGTTTCCGGAACGGGAAAAAAAAGCCGCCTTTCCGATATCGAAGTTCGATCAATCGCCGTTGATCCCCGTAATTCGAATCTGGTGTATATCGGTACCGATTCCCATGGTGTGTTTGCCTCGGAAACAGCCGGCGAATCATGGACCCAAATTATTCCTAATCAGCGAATTGTCTCACTTGCGTTTGATTACGGCTCACGGTGCGTCCTCTATGCGCTTACGCCAAAGCAATTATTCAAGACTTCTGATTGCGCAACAAGCTGGTATATCATTCTCGATGAAACGCGAGCCGATACCGACCTTACCAGTATGGCCGTTGACTCTCTTTATCCGCATATTCTCTACGTGACGACAAACGCGGGAGATATTTTTCAGAGCGATGACCGAGGTACTACATGGAAGGCCCTCCGCAGATTCTCGCAAACTTCGCTGCGCATCATACTTGTCGATCGGTTTAATCCGTCGATCATCTATGCAGCTTCAGCAGCTGGAGATATCTACCGGAGTGAAAATAAGGGCGCAACCTGGAAGTCGATTTCCGATGCGTTATACCGTGATTTTCCCAAGCGCGATGTTTACAGAGGCCTGCAGATGTTAGGGCGGCAAAATTCGCTCATCTTTGCTTCGAGAAGCAGTTTGTACAGGACCTTAAATGCAGGGAGAACATGGGAGAAGCTTAGTCTATTGACGACAGACGACGATACCGCTATCTTCGCATTGGCAGTAAATCCGGAAAATGATTTTGAGATTTATTATACAACGCAGCATACGTTTTTTCGCAGTTCCGATGGTGGAAAAACCTGGCATACGCAGCCTCTTCCACCGCAACGCGCGGGATCCGCGATCAGTATCGATACAAACAATTCATCAATTTTGTACCTCGGGTTGCGTGCTCCATTGAAAAAATCACGATTTTTCCATACGCCGGAGGAAGATTTTTATTAAGATGTTACTATGCAATTTACCTAATTGCGCGGCAGAAGAGTACACTTATTCATTACCCATCGTTTGTGTATGATTGATCTTAAGTCACACAAAGAATTATTTGAATCCCATATAGCGCGCTATCGCGAGGAGATTAGCCGTTTTCGTACAGGAAGAGCGCATTCATCGCTCGTTGATAATATTCTTGTCGATGCGTATGGAACGATGACTCAAATAGCGCATCTTGGAACTATTAGTATCCCCGATGCTCGTTCACTGTTGATTACGCCGTGGGATGCGTCAGTTCTGAAGGAAATAGAAAAAGCGATAGCTACCGCAAATATCGGGGCGCAAACTACCAACGACGGAGCGTCGATCCGAGTCTTACTCCCGACGCTTACGGAAGAGAACAGAAGAAATCTTACGAAACTGCTCAAAGAGCGTTCAGAAAAGGCAAGGATTGCGATTCGAGGCGTGCGCGACGAAGTTCGGGATAGCATTATGACAGCGCAGCGCAACAAAGAGATCACTGAAGATGACAAATTTCAGATGCTCAAGAAATTGGATGAGATGACAAAAGAATATATTGAAGAAGTAGAAGGTGCAGCTTCTAAAAAAGAACAAGAAATCATGACAATATAACAATGATTGAATTAATAAGCACAATAGCACTGTTTCTGGTAATATTGAGCATTCTTGTTTTGATACATGAATTCGGCCATTTCGCGGCTGCGCGTTTTTTTGGCATCGCGGTAGAGGAATTCGGCCTTGGTTTTCCCCCGCGCGCTGCAATCATCAAAAAAGGCAAGCAGACAACCTATACGCTAAATTGGCTCCCGTTCGGCGGGTTCGTGAAGTTGAAAGGGGAACAGGGAGATGCCGCGACTGATCCGGACAGCTTTGCGGCAAAACCGATTTGGAAGAGAATCATCGTGCTCGGGGCTGGAGTATTTATGAATATCGCATTTACAGTCCTTGTGTTCACCGTGGGATTCAGTTTTGGAATGCCGCAGAGCATTGAGGGGCTATCTGCCGGAGCTGACGTTCGCGATATGCGCATACAGATCATTGGAGTCCTTCCTGATACTCCCGCAGATGCGGGAGGCATGAAGGCGGGTGATAATATAGTTCGGATTGACGGCTCCGATTTTAGTTCGGTTTCATCGATTCAGGAATTCGTAGCAGCAAGAGGCGGGAAAGAACTTGCGATTGATATTAAGCGCGGCGAAGAGATGGTAACGCTTCATATCGCCCCGACAATTCGAGGTGATGGAGACAGGGCGACCTTTGGTATAGAATTACTAGCGATCGGTACGGTGTCGTATCCACTACCAATCGCATTCTATGAAGCGAGCCGTACCACCGTGGTGCTTGTACGGGCGATATTCCAGTCTTTAGGCAGCGCGATTCGAAATCTCAAATTTGACGGATTTGTTGGGCCTGTAGGTATCGCGGAACATACGGCAAAAGCGGCTGATCTAGGATTTTTCTACCTCCTCAATCTAATGGCGCTTATTTCGTTGAGTTTGGGAATATTCAATGTGCTACCGATACCCGCGCTGGATGGAGGCCGCATCGTTTTTGTGTTGATTGAGGGAATCCGCCGCCGCTCAATCCGTCCGGAAGTTGAAAACGCCATCCACTTGATAGGCTTTGTCATATTGCTCGGACTTCTTGTGCTCGTCACAGCGCGAGATATCGGTAATTTGTTTTAGAGATGGACACGATTCTTTTTGTCGCGTTGCATGGCATTGCCTTGCAGTACCCGTTTCTACAAGGAATTGTAGTAGTCTGCGCGCGTTTGGCGATAGTCGCATACCCCGTTTTTTTCTTGCGTCTCCCCGCTTGGCGGCATGCCGCTTTACAATCGCTCATCGCGTTGGTTATCGCCTACGCGATCAATATATTCATCGCGATTTTTTGGTACCGCGAGCGGCCCTATGCTGATATTCCCGCCGAGCCATTATTCGGCACGAGCTATTTATATGACTCTTTCCCTTCCGATCACTCTGCCGCGGCTATGGCACTCGCCGCGAGCATTTTTTTCCACTCGTCACGCACACGCGGTATTCTCGCTCTTGCACTCGCTTTAAGTATCGGTTTGGCACGTGTTATGGCTGGCGTCCACTACGTAAGTGATGTTCTTGCCGGATTCGGTATCGGGCTGATCGCAGCGTCAGTGAGCGCATACGTATTGAGAAACAAGATATGAGCGCGATTATACGATTGTTTGCCGGTGTTGGGATCCTTGCGATTGCCTGCGTGGGAATCTTATCTTATGTTCTATTCACGCCGCATTCAACAGATATGAATACCTTTCGTTTCACTGTCAAACAAGGAGATACGATTTTTTACATAGCAGATGGACTTGCCGATGCGGGCCTTATTTCAAGTGATTTATTTTTTCGACTCGGATGGCGAGTGGAGGGCGGCGGTATCATACAAGAAGGAACCTATACGATACCGAAATCAGTGAGCCTCCATACGCTATACCGTATGTTCCGTTCAGGTCCTGATCGAACAGAGATTTCGATTCGTATCATTGAAGGGTGGACAACTCAACAGATCGCGGAATACCTCGCAGAAACGAGACGTACGCATGATGACGATTTCCTGCAAGCGGTAAAGAATGACTGGAAACGAGAATATCCATTTTTACCCGGCCTTTTAGCAGGCAATCCCCTGGAGGGTTATCTTTTCCCTGACACATATCGGATATTCGAAGATTCAAGCAATGAAGCAATCATTCGAAAAATGCTAGATAATTTTAGCGCGAAAGTGACTGGTGATATGCGGCTCGAGGCGAAGACACAAGAGTTAAGCCTGCATGAAATCGTGATTCTGGCGAGTATCATTGAGCGGGAAGTGACAGGCAAGCAGGAACGGGGGATGGTATCAGATATTTTTCGGCGGAGAATATCAATCGGGATGCCGCTGCAAGCGGATTCAACTATTAATTATGTATCAGGCAAAAAAGATGCTCAAGCACGATACGCAGATCTCGAGATCGATTCGCCCTATAATACCTATAAATACAGGGGGTTGCCTCCAGGACCAATAGCAAATCCGGGATTAGAATCACTAAATGCCGCCTTGCACCCCATTCCAAATAGATACCTGTATTTTTTGACGAGTCCGGACGGGAAGGCGCATTTCAGCAAGACATTTGACGAGCATAAGGAAAAAAAATTCAAATATTTGCAACAAACACGCACCCGATAAGCTCATTGCTTTATGTATTGAGCGCGTCATACTCATTACTTGTTAATAGTAATTATGAAAAATCATTCTCGGACAAAAGGTTCTGACGGACGCGTAGGATACCGTACTCCAAGTAGACAACGAATCGTACCTCCTCAACGGCGATCCTATTCATTGGCGGCTGCCAGAAAGAAGCCTGTGAGTATGTCCTCTTGACACCCCGTACCTATTTTGTATACTGCTATCAGCCCACAGACAATAGGCGCCAGGAATGGCAATAATGAGCTATTGGAATGATAGCCACCTATCGAGGGAACGAAGGTTGATTCAATATTTATCATATTACGTTTCAAATCTTTGTAACCGCCACGTGGACGAAAGTCCATTTTTTTATAAAAAAATGAGGCCGGTTAAGCGGTAAGACCTCTCTCTAATAATCAAATCATATGGCGCGTACACGTGAAAGCAAGGAGAATATCCTCGAACAACTGAAGTCAAGCTTATTGACAAGTAGCGCTGTTATATTTGTAAGTATGAAGGGTCTTACAGTGAAGGAGTCGCAGGATCTGCGAAAGCAATGCCATCAAGTAAAAACACGGTGCATCATGGCAAAAAAGACTCTGCTAAGCAAAGCATTTAAGGAACGCAACATAGATGGTATCAATTTTAAGCAGCTCGAGGGCGAGATAGCGGTAGTGTTCAGCTTCGCAGATGAAGTGACCCCTGCCAAGATTACGGCTGGCTTTCGCAAGAGCCATGAGCAATTTGAGATTCTCGGCGGAGTATCGCTTGGAGGTCCGCAGGGAGTACAGCTGTTGAATGCCGAAGATGTCAGACATCTTGCACAGTTGCCTTCACGTGAGGAATTACTGGGAATGCTTGTCGGAACTATCGCTAGTCCGCTTCGCGGCTTGGCTGGCGTATTACATGGCCCCCTTCGTGGAATCGTATATGTATTAAGCGGTATTTCTGCAAAATAAATCATTCAAATTATAATTCATTTGTAATTCATTTATGAATATACCTATGTCAGAAGAAACACAGGTCGTCGTCCCGGAAAAATTTCAGGGACTTGTAGATCAGATCGAGAAGCTTTCCGTACTCGAACTTTCAGAGCTCGTGAAGGTTCTCGAAAAGAAATTTGGAGTTTCCGCAACGCCGGTCGTTGCCGCAGTGTCTGCCGGAGCAAGCACAGTGGAAGCAGAGGTAGAGGAGAAGACATCATTTACCGTTGAACTTACAGAAGCAGGAGCCAATAAGATCAACGTTATCAAGGCAGTCCGAGAGGTGACGCAGTTAGGTCTTAAAGAAGCGAAGGATCTTGTTGATGGTGCTCCAAAAGTTGTGAAAGAAGGAGTAGGCAAAGAAGAGGCGGAGACAATGAAGAAAAAGCTGGAAGATGCGGGTGGCAAGGTAACCTTGAAATAAAGATTCACACAGCAACATGCATCCGCGACCTCGCGTGGATGGACATGATAGTAATAATCGGCTCGTCATTTATGACGAGCCGATTTTGCTCTTTAGAGGCGTTTTAGAGTTTTATCTGGTCAAGAGAGATGCGCATGATTTTGCCGCCCGCCAGCACATACAGATCGTCTTTCGTGACCAATATATCTTGAATCGCTTGTTCGAACAGTCGCGATGTAATCGCAAGGACGAACGAGTTCGTGCGGCTGTCTACTAATATGATCCTTCGATTCCCGGGATCTACCGCATAGAGCGTATTTGTCGCGTTCGATGCTTTAATGCGCGAAAGCGATTGAATCGGAGGCTGTAGTGATGGCACATCGACAGATGCAACCCTTCTGCCGGCATTATACACTGATATTGATGAATCAGGCATGAGAACATATACGTTTCCATCAATTGCAAAATCCTTCGCATCAATCACGATGCTCCCATCTTTAATCCATGATGCGCCAGACCCAAAGCCATCGCCGCTTTGATTGTGCCTGGTCAGGATTCCGCGAGATGTATCCAAGACATATAATCGTTTATTAAAAACTGCAATTGTTCCGAATGATTGCCCACTGTCGGTATACGGGACAGCTGAAAGAGTATCCGTTGGCAATCGGTAGGAAAAAATCCTGTTTTTGGCGCCGCATACATATACAGTGTCCGCGTTCTTCGATGTCGCGCACGGTACGGTAGGAAGTTTTGACTGTGTATTTACCTGCTTCGCATTCCCTGATTTGCGGTCCACAAGGTAAAGGCCGTCTCTATTTGCCACTACAAGCGGATCAGTCTCACCTACAAAGCGAAGCGATTCAATACTCGGTATCTGATTCGTAAGGTCAGCTACGAGTGCCGGCTCGGCAATATCTATGGTTCTGGAAAGTTTTTTTTGCAAAAATTGATGTTTTGTCCGCAGAGAGTCAATACGCGTTTCACTGTCAGGACTCGATCGGATCATGTCCAGAATAGTAAGCGCCTCCAGGAGCAAAGCCTTTGTCTTATCATCACTTTCATAGATAATGCTTGCTTCGGCGAGGTTTAATTTTTGCTCGACTTGTTGAAGCTTCTCACCTTGGGAACTGATGTCGCTATCACGTTGTCGTTTGGATTGGATCGCGATCAAACTTTGTAAGAATAGAACCAAAAAAAGCAAACTTACAATCATGAGAGCTTTCGAATTGGGTTGAAGCGCATGAAACGCATCCCAAACGCGTACCTTGAGTAATGCGAAGGTTCGTTTATATAGGAGATTCGCAAAAGGTAGCATCTGATGTCTTGCGTAGCGATAAGAAGCTACTATCCAATTCCGCGAAGCTCGAACAGCCCTGATCAGAGAGCGGCGTATGTGTTCCGGCTCGAGCTTAAATTTTGGAACATGAACCAGTCTGACGAAGGATAGTATAGTCGTTTTTTTTGACAAACTCCGCAGAAGTCCGGCAACGAGTGCGAACAATGATACCAAGACAGCACCGGTACTCCTGACGAACCCCGGCATCAGTACGGTTGAAGTCCCTTTTTGGCGATCCAACATTGATTCGATCGAAATATGCGATGTACGCATATCCTTTGATAACCGATCATGCTCGACAGAGAGCCCGGTATCGAACCACGGATCAATGAATAATGCCGCAAAATCGCTGCGCGCGCTCGCTCGAGAGAGGTGACGTGAAAAATAATGCCCAATAGCGTTTGAAGCTTGGTTAGTCAAGGCATGCTTGAGCTGATCAGTGGATACATAGTCAAGAAAAGTACTATTGCATATGACGAGCTTGCTCCTAGGTATTGAAACAGATCCGCTAATGACAGAGGCGAAGAATCTTTCACCCTGATCGTCGGCCGACTGTTGCTCCGCAATATCAATGAGGGAATAGGGCAACGATGGGTTATTCGATTGAGTAGGATAGAGAAGCAGTGCCCTGACATATTTACCGTACACTGTGAGATACAATGTCTGTCCGATGAGGGCACCGATGATGAAATGGATTTTTCGAGTGTCTAATCCGACTGACTTGTTGCTCTGTTCCTGATAGTCAGCAAGCGCATTTGAGACACATTCACTGACATACTGCAACGAGTGTTCAAACAAAAATCCATCGATGTCAACTTTTTTTTCAGGAGCGACATCAGACGGATCACGCGGCGATCGATGGAAAAAATCAAGATAGCACTTTACGGTTTCTTTGATAAAAACATGATAGATTTCCTGAGCTCCTTGCACATGGAACAGACCGAATATTGCCGTATGACCATGTGCAGGTAGCGCACGCTCCGAAAAGCTATAGGAAAGCTCATCAGCGTTTTTTCCCGTTAATGAAAGATTTGCTATATACGGGATGCGAGTTTTGCCTTCATCATTACGAGCCATAGTGCCTGAAGATTGCTATGTTATGAGGCCTTTACAAAATCATGAATACTATACTATACTCCCCGAAGGCATGCAAGATGCATAGTGACTCCTTTCAGTATACATATTGATCATTATCTGTTTCACAGGCTTTATGCTTGAACAACTTTTTGGCTCAAGGACAAGAACCAGACTACTTCACCTTTTTTTGAAGCACCCGGATAAAAAATTTTTTATCCGAGAGCTTACGCGCAAGATTGATACGCAGATAAATTCAGTACGCCGTGAATTAAAGAATCTCATGGAGTGCGGTATCATCGAGGAAGTAATTGAACCGCCACATTCAGATGAGATAAAAGGCGGTGGTTCCACATCAGACAACGCGAGTAAAACTAAAAAAAATCAAACTAAAAAAAGCGATGGTAATCTTCGAAAATATTTTCGCGCCAACCAATCATTTTTGTTGCATGAGGAAATTAGCCGACTTTTTAACAAAAGTCCGTTGCTGCTCCAGAGCAGATTTTTGAAGGAAATTTCCGGCTACGGAACAGTGGATTACGCAATTTTGACTGGATTTTTCGTTGGAAGAAGCGACAGCCCCGTTGATATGTTGATTGTAGGTGATATTGAAAAAAATCGCATGCACAAATTGATCAGCGGTGTTGAGAAAGAAATTGATCAAGAAATCAATTATTCCATCATGAAAAAGAGCGAGTTTCTCTATCGTAAGAGCATCACTGATCGATTTTTGTTTACCCTTCTTGAAGGGAAAAAGCTCATACTCATTGATCGTTTGTCATAAACCCTTTGCCACGAACGTTTTTGGAGAGCATATCCTATTGTTCTCATCATTTTTTAATAGCAGTACTACTGACTATCCGTACATGGGTTAACAAGAAAAATGTATGATTTTGAGCCGGATTCAAAGTCCTGGAGGCAAAAAAAACCACAAACGTATCCGTAGATACGATGAGGATTTTTTTCGCTGAAGGGCTTTGAAGGCGGCCGAAAGCATAGGCTTTTCGTTAACCCATGTACGGATAGTCAGCAGGATTTAATAGAATGAATATCCTGTCAGAGCCTGCTCTTTTCTTTTCTCAAAAGTTTCTTTTGAGATTTTTTTCGCTTTATAGAGCCGCTCAA
>JACPHV010000030.1 GCA_016188385.1 Candidatus Uhrbacteria bacterium
GTCCTTATGGCCTATCGCGCATTCTCGTTTCGGATTGCCATTGGATGCGTTGTCGCCGCCGCCGCTTCCGCGCCAATTGCTTTTATTGCCAATTCTTTACTATCGCGCCAGCTTCCCGTAACCATCATCGTACCTGACGCGCTTGCATTTTTGTCCGTGATCTGGTCGAAATTTACGCCGTTCTGGGAATACCGATTTAACGCTGCGCTTGATTTTGCTTATTTTTTCATTGGTAATGCCAATTTCTTTCTACTCGTTACCGGCATTGCAGGGGCTGCGTTTCTCTCTGTATCTCGAAATATCATACAGAGACGAATCGCCGCGACTCTGTTCGTCGGATCATGCGCCATGTTTGCCTCTTTTATCATACTGCGCGGCTTTATATCATTTCCTTCATTGCCGGAGTACGAACGGACAATTTACGCGGACCGTATGGCGGAAATCGCGTTTCTTTTTCTTTTCGTATTGAGTATCTACGCGATACAAAACGCTGTTCGGATTATTGCCGCGTTCAGGAGCCCATTGCTCATATTCACGGTGCTACTAGGGATCTCATTAGCGGCGAGCGTACATGTGTATGCGTCTTATCCGCGCAATGACGGCTACACGCCCTATCACGGATACACGATCGCACAGACGGATATTGACGCTGTCCGCATGATCGCCTCGCATGCCGATGGCGCGGAATTTATCGTCCTTGCGAATCAAGTGGTATCTTCCGCGAGTGTGCGGGAATACGGATTTCGCCGCTATTATCAAGTGCCGGCCGATGCCGGCATGTTTGATCAATTTTACTATCCGATCCCTGCCGGATCTCCGCTTTCCGTCTTGTATCGAGAAATGCTCGCGCATCCTTCAAGGAGCGTAGCAGAGCGCGCGATGAAATTTGTCGGAGTTTCGAAGGCGTATTTCGTAGTCAATCGATACGAGCCAAGGTTTCGAACCATCATAGAAATGGCAAAGCAGGACGCGGATGATGTGTATGTGATCGGGGATGATTCGGTGACGGTTCTGTACTACGAGTTGAAACTGTAGAAACCCCTGCAAAATCGCCTCAAAAAAGTGTGAGCAGTTTCTTGCAGTACAAGTTCGCGGTATCATCACGCACGGTTTGGTACGCGCGGGTACTCATGGTTTCATACTCCTTATTCGTAAGCTTTGCCAGGCGGTCAAGCGCGTGCGCGAGCAGAGTGACATCGCCGGGAGGATAAGAAAATCCGTTCTCTCCCTCGCGAACACGTTCTGCCGCGCCGCCGCTCCGAGCGGCAATGACAGGTACACCTGCTGCAAAGCTTTCTTGAATAACCATCGGGGCGTTTTCACAAAGCAGAGATGGCACTACGGTACAGTGGGTTTGTGAAAGGAGTTGCCGAACTCCTTCACGCGACACATGCCCTTTCATCATAATGCGGCTGTCTTGCTGCGCAAGCCGCGCAACCGTGTCAAAAAGAGTGCCCGTACCGGCGATGACGAGCCGCGCGTTCGGATTGTTCAGTCTGAAAAAAGCGGCAAGCAAATCCGGCAGACCTTTATGGGCTTTTAGAAGCCCGACGTAGGAAAAAAACATTTCATTTCTCCCGAGCGCTTGAAGACGCGCGTGGAGAGCTTCCTCGAATTCTTCATAGGTAAACTTCATCGCGGACGGTATCGGATTTTGAATGACGTATTTGTTCGATGCCGGGAAAAATTTTTTCCGATCATAAAAAGTCCGCAAAAATTGCGAAGGATATACTACGCTTGATGGCGAAACCATCGCGGTACGCATCAAAACGCTGTAGATCCGAGAAATGGAGAACAGGGGGTCAGCCACCATTACTCCCGCCTTTTTTTCAATCAATACGCCGCTCGGGATGCCGAGCTGAACGTCATGCACGGTGTGAATCCATGGAACGCGGGCATGCCGCACGGCGGCAGGAACCAAAAACCCAAGACCGGTCAGATTATGGGTGTAGATGCGATCGGGCTTTTCCTTTGCGATTACAAAACGCGCTGCCGCATAGCTATGAGCATTGAACAAAGCGCACGCATGCCAGATAAGACGTATAAAAAATGACTTCCCCTCTTCAATAGATGGAAACGAAAAAATGTTGAGCGGATAAAAACGATAGACCGTTAGGCCGTCTTCTTCTCTCCCGCGTGGCGCCAGAGAACGGAATCCATGCCATATTCCAGTCGTTAGAATGATTACTTCATGGGTTTGTTTGAGCTCATCCGCTATGGTTTGAGCAACTATTTCCGCGCCGCCGCGGGCATAGGGGCGGAATAAGCTCGCGATGATCAGTATTTTCATTTCAAGGAATCAAGTGTTTCAGAAACAATTGCTTGACTGCCGTATAGGAATACTCTTCCTCCACGATGCGCCGTCCGTTTTTTCCCAACTCATGCGCGCGGGACGGATCATTGAGCAGTTCAAACATTCTTTCCGCGAGGCGTTCAATCGTTCGCGGCGGCACAAGATAGCCATTCATGGAATCGCGGACAACGCTCCGTATGCCGGCAAGATCGGACGCGATGACTGCCGTACCGCATGCCATAGACTCAATCAGCACAAGGCCGAACGATTCGGATGAATCGATTGATGGCAGGACGGTGGCAGCCGCGAGAGAATAATACGCCGCAAGATCTTTTTCTTCCGCGATCCTTCCGGTAAAGATTACTTTATCGGCAATACCGAGCTGTCCTGCAAGGTTTTGATAATGATTGATGAGATTGCCATATCCCACCAAAATAAGGGCGGGCAAAGGGTATCGCCGCGCGTTTTCCAGCATGCGCGTAAGCGCTTCAAACGCTTCAAGCAGATATTCGACTCCTTTGAAGTAATGCGCATCGTCGAGCCCTCCGACAAACAGTACGACAGGCTGATCCGAGCTTAATGAATGCTTCTCACGGATCGCTTCTTTTGCTTCCTCGCTCGCCGTGCCGTAGACGCTGGTATCCACGGAATGGGGCAGCACAACCATCTTGGAACGATACCGCGCAAAAAAAGGAGCAAGTCTTGACTGACGCGCGTAGTCGAGAGACGAAATAAAAATGCGGTCTGCGTACTTAATGATCAACGGCAAAAAAAGCAGGGTAGTGAAGCGGAAAATCAGTTTCTCGTACGCCTTTTTCCCGACAAGATCCATATGATAGGTGACGACATACCGCGTTCCCCAGACAAACCGAGCAAGCACCATTGCAAGAGCGGCATCTAAAAAGGGGTAATGGAAATGGGCGCGTTGAAAAGAACGTAACACCCAGAACAACTGTGGGAGTACGGCGGCATTCCCCAATGAAATAAACGGACGCAAGCGTCGTATTGCCATTAGACCATCTGTCTCTCGCGCGGGGATGTTGCGTTTCCGTATCCAGCCGTACCAAGGAGTCAGGATGGTCGTATCATATCCGCCTTCGGCCGCCATGCGGGCATTCGCGTGAGCTACGACTCCGATGCCGCCGCGATATGGCGTGTATACGGGGGTAAGAACAGCGAGTTTTTTTTGCATAGACGGCTCTGACGTTACGGGGAATGTAAAAATTCTCTTAAAACAATCGCACTATCTGGCGCGCAAAGAAAAAATAGCATCTTGTCAATGGATTCGCAATCGCGCGCAAGATCGGGTTATCAATATCCTGAAATTGAATCACGGGATCGAACAGCGAAACAATCGCGCTTTCCGGCACGATGCGGGACCTTTGGATTGCTACGCGTTTCTTCCAAAGCGATACCCAAATCTGCTTGGAAAAAAATGAACGATACGCCCGAGTTTTTTCTTTCCTTGTCAACGTACCTTTTCCGATCGCTGAATGAACGCAGCTGTAAAAAAAGATTCCCCCTTCCCACACAAGAATAAGCGGAGCGAATATACACAATGAAGCGCTGCTGTAATTTTTCAATAGCATCAATACGCGATTACGTTCCATATAAAAAAACTTTTTTATGCTTCGAGAAAATTCGTAATGGTGGTATACGATCGAGGATGGGTCCACGATACAGCGAAAACCGGCTATGCGCATACGCCAACACAGGTCCGTGTCTTCGTGATACATAAAAAAATCTTCATCAAACAATCCTACGCGGCGCAAGACGGCAACGCGCAACAGAACAGCCGCCCCGCTGCAATACGCGACCTCTTTTCGTTCACAGTGATATTGCGCGAGCGTCTTCCGATATCCTCGCGTATACCCGAACCCTGCGGGATGCAAAGCATTGCCGCAGGAGTTAATGAGGGTACGTTCAGGATCGAGCATGATGAGGGGCTGCGCGGCGCCAATCAAAGGATCGGATTCCATCGCGGATACCAACGAAGGAAGAAAATCTTTTTCAAAGAGCACATCCTGATTCGCTAAAAATACATACTCAAATCCCTTTTCGAAGCAATATCTTATTCCCTGATTTGCGGCGAACGCATACCCCATATTTTCCCGATTGGAGATGATGTGCGCATCCGGCGCGCGGCGGCGTACCGTGGGTACAGTATCATCACTTGATCCATTATCCACGACAATAAGGATCCGGTAGTCTTGCTTATGCGTCTTTTGCAACGACTCGAGAAAATGTTCAATATCGCCTTGGCCGTTATAGGTGACGACGACAAGCGCTGTGCGTATCATACTAATACTCCACGTCGACTCTGCCCGTGATCCTGTTGAACGTGATCGCGCGCGTATGCCCGCTCTTCGTATCCTTCAGAGTAATGAGCACTATGGACACGTCCGGCTTGCCATTCACCAAGCCGGCTGCTTGCGGGGCGCGGAACGCGAGATGTGCTTTATCGACCAATACGCCGTCAAACGTGATTCCGCCCAATTCAATATTTTTGTGAGCGCCTATATCAAATGATATGGATTCGCCGATCATATCATCTTTCCCTTGACCCTCCCACACGCCGACAGTATTTCCTTTTTTATTATCGGCAAACAGCAAGACTGTATCGGATTTTTCGAGATATATGCCGAAACTTTCAGCCGTAGGATATTCCTTATGCGTGCCTGTTTGAGCGTAATTTTGCGTCTTGCGAAGCGCATCTGCAATCCTCATCGCTACAAGCCGCAAAGCTTCGTCCTGTCGGCCTTTTTGAAAACTCACTACCGAAGTCGTCGAGATGATACCGATAAGTGCGATGATAATGTGGATCTCGAAAAGAGTAAAGCCCTGAGGCGATTTTGGATTTCTATGGCGCATAGTGCCTCATTAATTGAGTGGTAAGTACCAGTGACACTAAAAAAATCAATAGAATGGCAGGTAAAACGCGTGTTCAATAAATCTCATCAACGGATCGTGCGCGAGCAATACAATTGCCGTTGCGGCGGCAAGAAAAGGACCGAATGGCACAGCGCTTTTGCGGCCGTATCCGAAAAAGAGCATCAAGACTATGCTTGCGATCGCTCCGATCATGTACGCGAAAAAAAGCACGGCCAAAATCCCCGGATACCCTACCATAAATCCGAATAACAATCCAAGATAGATATCGCCGCTTCCCACCCACCTGCCTCCGGAGATCGCGTACTGTACAAAGAAAAAAAGCGCACCTACCAAACCGGCGACAAGATAGTGCAGAAAACCGATATTCATGGCACAGGCAACAAATGATGAGCATTCTGCCGCGCTTTGGAAAAAAGAACCATTCAACACATACGCGATTCCCGCGAATACCAATGTCGGAATCACCGGCACCACCATCCAACGCCAATCATAGACAAAAAGGATGATAATCACCGCAAGAAAAAACCAAAGCCGTGTCAATTCCACGATATCACCGATACCGACCGCGAAAAAACCATGAGGAAATACGATAGCATAGGACATCGCAAACAAGACACCGGCAGCACATTCAACAAGGGGGTATTGGATTGTGAGCGGTGCGCTGCAGGTTCGACATGTACCGCGGACTATGATATAGCTGAAGATCGGAATGAGATCGCGGATTCCCAATACTCGTTGGCATGCATCGCACTTCGATCGCCCGCGAATGGGCGAACGTCCTTCATACGTACGCATGATATATACGTTCAAAAAGCTGCCGACAGCGAGACCAATGATGAATACGAGGATGATCATGATAGATATCTTGAGACCGTAGAAAAATAGCTAATATTTTGCTGCTGTCTCAGTTTACCAGGATAGAGGCAATAAGAAAAGAACCCCTCATGGAGGGGCTCTTTCACAACTACCCTATTCGTTTAGGTTCCCGGCTGAATGCCAGTTTGTGTTGCTTTATGTGTCTTACCAGCCTCAAGATTTCCCGTCTTTGTCTCGAGTTGAAATGACACTTCGTATCCTGTACACGCATCCGTACAATTCGCAGGCAAAGCGGTATATTTATAGACGAGGTTCGCTTTATTGGTTGGATCCAATGGAACCGGATTCAAATAAACCGTCCCGCAACCGGTAGTATCCTTTTGCGCGCCTACATCACAGACGACAACGTAATCACCTGCACCTAAGGCGGCTGCAGCGCCCGCAGGATAATATCCTCCGGTATCACTGCTATAAAGCTCCAGTGCTGACTGAACTTGCTTAATGTCAGAAACTCGCTTTGAGTCGCGCGCCTTGGCACGCGCATTTCCAACCGACACCACCGTGACGGTCGCGAGAATGCCGATGATGCCGATGGTCACGAGCAGCTCAACGAGCGTAAAACCACTTGCTTTTCGCATACACGTAATAATTATGCGTTAAATGATTAAATGCGATACCGTCAACCAAACGATATCATCTATGGAGTTATCCACAACTTATAAGTATAGTATAGCATAATTTTTCATATGTGGGTATACCCATCAGAACTGTGAAGTCAAAGTATACATCGGCAAAAGTATGCCGGCGACCATGACGCCGACACCAAGCCCAAGCAATACCATAATCACCGGCTCAATAAGCGAGATGACATTTTCTATCATGGCATTGATCTCGCGGACATAAAAACTCGTCACCTTATCAAGCACATCGTCAAGCCGCCCCGTTTGCTCGCCTACCGAAAGCATCTGCGACACAAGCGATGGCACATATTTCGATTTGGCAAAAACGGATGATACGGGATTGCCATCCTCAACCGCTTTTATGGTCTGATCAATCAAGTCTTCATACACGGCATTGCCGATCACGTCGCGCACCACGCGCAGTCCCTGCGGAACTGTGATGCCACCGACCAAAATCGTTGAAAAACTCCTTGTAAAACGCACCAGATAGATATACTTGAACAAATCTCCGAAGATCGGAATTTTTAATTTAGCCGTATCAAACATCCGTTTCCCTTCCGGCGTACGCCCGTAATATCCGGCGCCGACTCCAAGTCCTATCGCTCCAAAAAGTATCAGCCACCAAAACGCCTGGAAAAAATCAGTTGTCCCGATAAGAATGCGGGTCGTCAACGGCAATACGACATCAGGCCCGAGCTCGGTAAACATCGTAAGCATTTTTGGAAGCACGAACGTCATCATCACAAACGCCGCGACGATCAACAATGAAATAATAAAAATCGGATACGTCATCGCGCCGACAATCTTGCTCTGCAGTTCGTAGTCCTTTTCTTGCTGGTCAGCCAAATAATTGAGAGTGTCGTCAAGCTTTCCGGAAGTTTCTCCGGATTTGATCATGTTGATAAAAAAGGTGCCAAACACCTTTGGATACCGTTCAAGCGCCAGTGAAAGCTTGGTGCCCCCTTCCACTTCATCAACGATTTCTCGCAACGCTTTTTGCAATGTTTGATTCTCCGCTTGATTAGAGAGGATGCGCAACGCTTGCACAAGCGGAATCGCCGCGGAAATCAAGATCGAAAGCTGTCGCAAAAAAATGGCAAGATCTTTTTTGGAAACCGTGTTAAAAAATTTATTGATCGCCTCAATAACATTCGACTGCTTTTTGATTTCCTCAAGGCTCGTCACCACCAGTTCGCGGTCCATCAATTGGGAAGCCGCGTTGTCTTTTGAATCGGCATCAATGGCGCCTTCTACTATCGCGTCAGCGCGGTTGCGCGCTTTGTATGTATATTGAGGCATTAGAATTGTTCCAGAAATCGGATATCATTGGCGTACAACAAACGCAAATCTCCGATATTCACATTATTCTTCATCAAATAGGATCGTTCAACGCCGAACCCAAACGCAAATCCCGTGAATACGTCCGGATCATAACCGCCGGCGGTAAGCACATGGGGGTGAACCATGCCGGCGCCGCCGATCTCTGACCATCCGTCTTTGCAATACGCGCATGATCTGCCGAGGCATAAGCCGCACGTTACGTCTATCTCGAAACTCGGCTCCGTAAAACGAAAATGGTAGGGGCGGAGCCGCGCCTTTCTCCCCTTTCCGAAAAAATGAGTGACAAAATGCTGGATCGTGCCGATCAGCTGCCGCATCGTGACGATACGATCAACCGCCAATCCCTCGAATTGATGAAACATCGGAAGATGCGAAATATCAATCTGCCGCCGGTAGCATTTCGCGATGTTGATCATACGCACTCCTTGTCCACGTTTGGCGCGTTTCTCCATTTCCCGAACCTGGCCCGATGACGTATGCGGTGTCAATACCACTCTACCATACGTTCCGCTTTCTTTCTCGCTGATGAAAAAAGTCTCCCATTCGTCACGCGCGGGATGGTCTTTCGGCATATTCAACGATTCGAATGCGTAGTGATCCCATTCTAACTCGGGATAGCTCATGCGGGAAAAACCAAGAGGGGTGAATATCTTTTCGATCTCATGAATTGCCTGCGTCACGAGATGGAGATGTCCCTGCGCGGCGCGTATACCGGGAAGCGTGACATCAAGCGACTGCTTATACGGCGCTTTTGATCCGGCTTCAAGCAGATGTCTCGCGCTCCGAAAGGCTTTTTCAAGTTCCTGCTTTGTCGAATTGACCAGTTGACCTACGAGACGGCGATCTTGTGCCGGGATGCTTCCGATCCGCTTTGAAAGCAAGGTGAAAGAACCTTTCCTGCCAAGGATATCAAATTCATACCGCCGCACCGTCGCCTCGTCGGTCATATCCGCAAGTTTGGCTATCGTGTGTGTAAGCAAGTTTTTTAGTTCATCCTGCAGCATACAATGTTACGGGTTTATTCACCGCTGACGCGCCGGCTTACGAGAAATGAGGAATAATTCGGCAACAGAAAGTCCGATAATCAATAATAAGAGATTATACCATGTCAATAACCGTTGTCCTTGCAGTAATAAGATCCCGTCAAGCAGTACTGCAAAAAAGATCCCTTGTCGGAATGATATGGCAACTTTCTGAAAAAGAAGCTCATCTCGCATCATGGCAAGCCGCATAAGAAATCCCAAGAGTGAAAAAGTCCCGGTCAAGGCGCAAGTCAAACTGCCATAAAATAGGAGAAAACCGAATGGCCCCGCTTGAAACGGATTTACATTGACAAGCACAGTATACCACGCCCCCCATGAAATGAGAGTACCCGCGCTCAATATGACGAGATAGTGGATAAGCGACATGGCGGTTATTGTAATCCTTCCGGTGTGGCGTCGTGCGATCCGGCAACGGCAAGAGCATTAGTTTCCAGCGTGAATTGTATGGCATACCACATGCAGCCGTTCGGCGAGGAGCAGATTGATTGCCTGTCAGCACCGAATGTCGCGTATATCATCGGGTTGGCGGCATCAGGCACTGTTGGAATGACTCCGATAAATCCTTCACGGCATTCATCGAGCGTCCGATCCGTAATTCCCGCTTTACTGATACAATCCGCTCCGGATACGCCGATTGCCAGCGATCCGTCCGCGGCCGGAGGGAATACGGCATAACGCGAAGCAAATGCTCCCAGTGATGACTGCGCTTCAAGTACGCGGCTCATCATTTGGATATCGCGGCTTCTCGCTTGTTCGTACTGATTCAAAAACCATGCGCCGAAACCGACCGCGACTACGAGCAACCCGGCTCCGATACGTTCAGCAAGCAATTGTCTCTGTTCGGAATCCATACTCATTCTTCACGTTGCGGCGCTTCCAAAATGACTTGGATGCGGCTGGCAAGCGGCTGCGGGCATCCGAAGTTGAGCGTGTGCAGAATTTCTTGTTCATGCCCTTGGAGCAGAGCGCCGATAGACGCGTCGGATACAGAAATGGTCAGAGCGCGATACTTGACATACGCGGCTTGCACGCGGTGACGGCGCGATTCACCGAGCTCTTTGCACAGAACCGCATTGACGCGTTCCAGAGCGAGTGAAAGCGTCACTCCGCGCGTCACATGTGCGCGTTGAGCCGCATTTGGAAGCAATGATGAAAGGGGGGTGAACATGTAATTTCTATTTTATAACTGCCTGTATTCGCAGATATCCTTAAAATCGCAGGATTTGCAATGCCAACCGGGCGTAGGTGAAAAATCGCTTTTCTTCAATTCCGAAATTGTCTTCGTGATACGCCTCTTGAGCGCCTGTTTCTCCTTTTCAGTGCCGAGAAAAGAAATTTTTTTTCCGCTCCCAAGATAATAATACGTCAGCTCAAGCGGTTTTTCGTGCATGATTTCCTCAACAGCGATCTGGTACAAGAGCAACTGTTCCTTATCCTGCGAGCGAAGCGTTTCGTCTTTTTTTTCGCCGCCTGTCTTGTAGTCAACGATTGCCACGCCTTCTTGCAAGCGGTCGATCCGATCGATCCTTCCTTTGATGGTGATCAGCGCGTCTCGCTCGCCTACCTTCATGGTAAAATCCTGCTCTACCGCGTGGATCAGGGGGCGCGAGACAATCAAATCATCATAAAAAGCTTTCAAGAGCTCTCGTCCCTTCGCGCGGTATTGTTCCTTTTGGTGGATCGTGGCAAACCAATCGTCATGCCATGATTTTTCATAGATCGCGAGCAGATCCTCGTATGGCGGATAGTAAATCGCTCCAGTATCAGTATACTCCTTTTTCTCATTTCTGAAAAGCGCCGCTTGCGCTCGAGAACCGCGTTCTATGATTTGTTCGCCATAACGCTGCAGCGTGAGATGCAAGGTTTTTCCAAAACTGAACTGGGCTTTCCCGAATATCGGTATGTTCAGCAAAAAAGCGAATTTATATTGCAGCGGACAGGTACGAAATGCGGCGAGCTGCGTAAAACTGTATACGGTTGGGATCGGATACGCGCTCAATGACGCAAGCTGCTTGGGAGTGCCGCGATCCGACTTCGACAGCACATCGTCTTCTATTCCCGTTTTCGTGTCGGAATGCCGCGCATCCGATGCTTGTTCCAACAACCCGATTTCATATAAAAATACAGACGGTTTCTTCGCGCGAGTTCCTCCATAATCCCGCGAAGAAGTAAAGTGGACGCTTTGCTTCGCGCGAGTAAGCGCTACATAACATAAACGCCTTTCCTCCTGAAGATGCACATCCCCTTCCGGCACGAGTTCTTTGGCAAGGCCTTCCGGCAGTGGAATCGCATCTTCCCGCTCAACAGTAGGAAAACGACGATCCACCATGTTTACGATGAATACATGCGGAAATTCAAGGCCTTTTGACGCGTGAATGGTCATAACCTTGACAGAATCAGGGCCGCCGTCCGATGCGGCGCGGAGCCTGCCGGAATCTCCGGCTTCTTGCTCGTATGAAATTAATTGGAGGAAGTCCTTGAGCCGCGCGTCAGGATGCTGCGTGCCGAACGCGTACATTTTTTTGTATAACTGATTCAAGTAATCCAGCGCGTCTCTTTTTTCCAGCGTATCGGCATCTTTCAGAAACGCGAGATACCCCGTATCCCGCAGGATGTGAACGAGCAATTCCGCGCACTTCCTGCCGCGCGCAAGATCAGCGTGCTTTTGAATATTGCCGACAATAGAGGCGATGGCGTCTCGATCATGTTTTGCGATGCGGTCCACTGTTTCGGGCTTGACGCACGCGTCGAACAATGACATGCCTTTCCGGCGGGCAGCGTGTCCAAGCTCGATAAGCGAAGATGTTGAGATACCGAGATGCGGCCAGCAAAGCACTCGATACAACGCCGGCCCTTCATGGTAATTAACCAGCACGCGGCAGTACGCAAGCAAGTCAAGAATCACCGGTTTCGCATAGAGCCCCCGCATGGATAGAAATTGATAGGGAATCTCCAGCTCGCTCAATCGTGCCAAAAACGGATGCGCCGAGGTGTTGGCGCGCGCGAGAATGGCAAAATCCGACCATGTGGATTGCGGATCACCGCTCTTGATCTCTATGATCGCATCAATTACGGACTCGACCTCTTCATCAAGTGTCGCGCGATGGATATGGGAAATGACTCCGGTATAATCATGATGAGCTTTCAGACGTTTTGATAATTCCCCCCGAGAGGCGCCGGTGTATTCGGAACTGTTGCCGTATCCGGCGAGCTGACATTCCAAACGATACGGATCATTGCGTTTGATAAATTGATAGGAACAGTCAAGGATATTCTGGCTTGAACGATAATTTCTCGTCAACGCGATTTCTCTACTGTCAGGATAATCCTTTTTGAATTGCACGATATTCTGGTATGACGCGCCGCGAAATCTGAAAATTGCCTGATCGTCATCTCCCACTACCGTAAGATTACTACGCGGCGCGGCGAGCATGTTGATCAGTTCGTATTGCGCGAAATTGGTGTCCTGAAATTCATCAACAAGTACGGTGTGGAATTGCTTCTGATACTTTGCAAGCAGCGCGGGCCGCTGTCTGAACAGCCGCAGAGCGTACGTAATGAGATCCCCGAAATCAAGAGAGTTATTCTCTAAAAGCAGCTGTTGATACACATGATACGCGTCGGCTATCTCGCGTATGCGCTTGAGGTCTTCAGGCGCGCCCGTGTTTGATTCATGATCCGTATCCAATTCCATAGTTTGCGCGTATTCAAGATATGCCTGCGGCGAGATGTCTTCATCCTTCGCGCGGGAAAAATGACTGATCAGGGCGTGGATGAATTTTGACGGATTGCCCAATGGACGGTAATAATCAAGATCGAATCGATCAAGATTTTGGCGTACGAGAAGCCACGCGGATGTCTGGTCGAGCAAAGTAAAGTCATTCGGCAAACCGATATCAAGACCGTGGCGTTGAAGCATGCGTTCGCAAAACGCATGAAATGTCATGATCCAAAGGTTTACATATCCATAGGGAAGCAGCCGATCAACGCGTTCCTCCATTTCTCCGGCAGCTTTGTCCGTAAACGTGACGGCAAGGATTTCATCCGGTTTGCATGTGCCGGACAGGATCAGCCACGCAATCCTGCGAGTGATCACGGTTGTCTTTCCTGTTCCTGCTCCTGCGACAATGAGCAAAGGTCCGGGCGGAGCCGTTACTGCCGCACGCTGCTCTTCGTTCAAGTCTGTGAGAAGATAGTCAAGTGATTCCATAGTCAAAGGAAGTATACCGACCGCACCACCCTTTACGCAAGCGATTGCCTGCGTTATAGTAATGTTCATACATTTAGTGACGGAGGAGGTAAGAAATGAGCAGTGTGCTCTGGGCTGTCGTGTGGGCAGCCACATGTTATTTTTCCTTTTTCTGCGGCGTGTCTATGACCTGTCAGGCATTCGCAAAGGTGTCAAAGACTACCGTAGGCATCTCTCTTCCTGTCCATGTATTGTTTGTCCTTTTTTGTTTTGTCGGAGCAATGATATTGCTCAAGGTGTTGTAGAACTTGAATCGGAAAAGACCGCACCGTCACGAAAGGAGGCTTTGCGTGACGACAGGAACATTGACGGATGACAAATCCGTCAAAGGGATGGCCTGGCGAGCCGACGACCGCGAAGGGCGTGAGCTGCGCACTCCGCAAGTTCCGCCGCCCCCGCCACCGCCACCGGAGGGACCGAAAAAATCCGGGCCCTCGGAAGGGCCGGACAAGAGACGGGCGAGATATCTCGTCCGGCGAGCGCTCTTCGCGTTTGAAGAGGCGCTCGGACTCTATGCAGTGTTGGGGACAATGTTTCCCGACCTGCAAAGAGTCTTGCAGGTGGTAAACCTGCCGAACGTTCTTACCAACATCATTGTCGCACTCCGCAACAAGCTCGCTGAACTCCATGACGAAGGCGAACCAATGGCGGATATCCCTCGAGATGACAGCGAGCAGATCGCGATGCAATACCTCGGGGAGATCCCGCAGCCCGCATGTGCCGCGCAACGCGACATGCTTTCCGGCGAAGACCTCGCGGAGCTCTCGCGCAAGCTCGGCGCGATACCGGAGAGTTCCCGGATAGCCACGATCCAAGAAGTGGTTGGACCTGAAGTCCAAATCGGTTCCCCTGAATGGCAGAACGCATCATTAAAACCCGATGACGAGCAGGTCGGGCTTCGACGGTGGGTGTTTGTAAGATTAATTGAAAAGCTCCTTGGGCGAAAGTAAAAAAGTAATCGCCAATGACCTTGTACGCGCGCCGCGACTTTGCCGGCGCGCTATTTTTATTATGAAATCATCCTATTCCAGCGTGCCTCGGTATCCGACATTACTGCCTTTTCGCCATTTACGAGCGACTCGGAGGCGGGCTAATTCTTTCTCCATCTTTGCGGACAACGTGGCGTATTCAATCGCGTCAAAATTCGTTTCCGCCAAAATCTCTTCAGCGCGTTTTCTCGCTTCCTCCGCGCGCTCTTCGATGATTTCTTCAACGCGCTCCGCAGTATCGGCTAAGATCGTAATCACGCGCTGGCGTACTTGCACGACTCCGCCGGACACGGCAAGCGGTATCGTTTCACTCAACCGAGAGATGATAAGCTCGCCCGGCTTGAGAATACCGACAAGCGGCACGTGATCTTCGAGTACGGTAATTTCCCCTTCCTCGGTGGGAAGCGTGACGTATTCTATCTCGTCAGAAAATACGATGCGTTCCGGCGTTACAATCGATAAATGCATTGCGGCGGCACAAGTGGCGTTAACATTTAGGAGACCTCATCAATCGTTCCTTTCATATAAAATGCTCCTTCGGGCTTGTCGTCGTGCGTGCCGTCAAGAATCTCGCGAAATCCGCGGATCGTTTCAGAGAGCGGGACATATTTGCCTTGCACGCCGGTAAAGGTCTCCGCAACGAAAAACGGCTGTGAGAGAAATCTCTGAATTTTACGGGCGCGCCCTACCGTGCGTTTGTCGTCCTCCGAGAGCTCATCCATGCCAAGAATGGCGATGATATCCTGCAAGTCCTTGTATCTTTGAAGTACGCGCTGCACTTCACGCGCCGTACGGTAATGCTCTTCGCCTAAAATCATCGGGTCCAGGATCGTAGACGTTGAATCCAATGGGTCGACAGCCGGATAGATACCAAGTTCCGCAAGGCTGCGGGCAAGTACGACCGTAGAATCAAGGTGTCCGAACGTTGTTGCCGGAGCGGGATCGGTCAAGTCGTCTGCCGGCACGTACACTGCTTGCAATGAAGTGATAGACCCTTTTCCCGTAGATGTGATGCGTTCCTGAAGCTGTCCCATCTCTGTTGCAAGTGTCGGCTGATATCCTACCGCGGACGGGATACGCCCGAGCAGCGCCGATACCTCTGATCCTGCTTGCGTAAAACGGAAAATATTATCGACGAACAGCAACACATCTTGCTCTTCAGTGTCCCGAAAATACTCTGCCATAGTCAATGCGGAAAGCGCCACGCGCAAGCGCGCGCCCGGCGGTTCGTTCATCTGTCCGAATACGAGTGTTGTCTTATCCAATACGCCCGATCCTTTCATTTCGTGATACAAATCATTTCCCTCGCGGGTACGCTCTCCCACTCCGGCAAATACCGACACTCCCCCGTGTTCAGCGGCGATATTCCTGATCAGCTCCGTGATGACCACGGTCTTCCCGACGCCGGCGCCGCCAAACAATCCGACTTTACCGCCTTTTACAAATGGACAGATCAAATCAATGACCTTGATCCCCGTCTCGAATACTTCCGTCTTAGTCGATTGCTCTTGAAATTTTGGAGGATCTCGATGGATTGGCGAGAGATGAACGCCTTTTTTCCCTTTCAGCGATTCTTTGCCGTCTACCGGCTCGCCGAATACATTAAACATACGCCCCAATGTCTCCTTGCCAACCGGCACGCTAATCGCTGCTCCGGTATCGCTCACGGGGAGTCCGCGCTGGAGTCCTTCGGTAGGACCAAGGGCAACGGTGCGGACAACACCGCCGCCAAGATGTTGCTGCACTTCCAATACAAGAGTATCGGCGCCATTCTTCACTTCCAGCGCCTGCAATACCGATGGCATCGCGTCAGCGAAAGAGACATCAACTACCGGTCCGATTACTTGTTGTACCACTCCTGTTATTGCGCTCATAAATATAAATTACTTGTTAACAACTTCACACCTCAAGCGCCGCGCGTCCCGCGGAGAGCTCCGCGATCTCTTGCGTAATCGCGGACTGCCGGATTCGATTAAAGCTTAGCTCCAATTCGCCAACCATATCAGATGCTGCTTCGGTTGCATTGTGCATCGCCATCATGCGCGCGCTGTGTTCTGAAGCTTCTGTCTCAAGCACCGATTGAAAAATCTGCGTCTCAAGCAAGCGCGGGATGATATGTCCGAGCACATGCTGTTCCGAAGGCTCAAACACGAATTGAGAATAATCCGCTTTCCCCGCGTCGCGATCTTCCGCCTTCTGTTGCGTGATACCGCCGCGTGCCGTACCAAGCGATGCATTCAGCGGCAGAAGCTGCCATGCCTCGATGTCCTGCTTCACGCTTGAAACGAATGTTGATGATACGATATCCACTCGATCCAGAGAACCATCAGAGTATCCGCGAGTAATCATATGGATGATACCTGAAATATCAGTGATAGAGTTTGTAATATCTGCTTTTACAAAATCAGCGTTGATCACGTATCCATGGCGAGCTACGGTGTCGCGCGCGCGTTTGCCAAATGTAATAATGTCGACGTCACGCGCGCCCTGCTCGCGCGCGCGGCGTATTGCTTCAATGCCTTTGAGCGCCAAATGCGTGTTAAAGCTTCCGCATAGTCCGCGATTACTGCTCAAGATGACAACCGCGCTTCGTCGAATAGGACGGACCGCGAGCAACGGATGGAGAGCGCGGTCCGCGCGCGATGAGAGATGCGCTAACAAATCCCACGCGCAGCGCGCGTAAGATCGAGTCGCGAGCGCGGCCGCTACGGCTTTGCGCATTTTCGCTCCGGACACCAATTCCATTGCTTTAGTGATCTTTTTGGTATTACGGACAGAACGTATCTGCCGTCGGAGAGTAAGTGTGCTTGGCATACCTAGAGTTTGAAACCTATGTTGAATTCCTCGATGGCTGTTTTGAGGGATGTCTCGTCTTGCTCGCTCAATTCGCCCGTAGTACGAATCGAGGAAAGAAGTTCTTTTTTGCTTGCTCCAAGAAAAGAACGGAACGCAGTCTCAAACTCTCGAATCTTTTCCGTTGGCACATCGTCAAGATACCCGTTCACCGCGGCATAGAGAACCGCGACTTGTTCTTCAACGCTGAGCGGCTGGTACTGATTCTGCTTGAGAAGTTCCGTGAGTCGCGCCCCGCGCTTCAGCTGCTTTTGCGTCGCTTCATCCAAATCAGACCCGAATTGAGCGAATGCCGCAAGTTCGCGATACTGCGCGAGGTCAAGGCGCAATTTGCCGGCAACTTTTTTCATCGCTTTGGTTTGTGCCGCGGATCCCACGCGAGATACGGACAAGCCGACATTAAGCGCGGGACGAATACCTTGATAAAATAAATCTGTTTCCAAATAGATCTGCCCGTCAGTAATGGAAATGACATTGGTTGGAATATATGCCGAAACATCACCTGCTTGCGTTTCAATGACGGGCAAAGCAGTCAACGATCCGCCGCCGCATTCTTTGCTCAACTTTGCGGAACGCTCCAGCAAGCGGGAATGGAGGTAAAAAATATCACCGGGGTAGGCTTCGCGTCCCGGCGGACGGCGGAGCAGCAATGATAACTGACGATAAGCTACGGCGTGTTTTGATAAATCATCATAGACAACGAGCACATCTTTGCCCTGATCCATAAAGTATTCGCCCATGGCGCATCCGCAGAACGGCGCAAGAAATACAAGAGACGCCGGATCTGAGGCGCCCGCGAGCACCACGGTGGTATATTCCATTGCCCCTTCCTCCTGAAGGCGCGCAACGATACGAGCTACCTTTGATTCTTTTTGTCCCACGGCAACATATATGCAGTGCACCGCCTTGTCTGTGTTCCAAAATTTCTTTTGATTGATGATCGCATCGATCGCTACCGCGGTCTTGCCGGTCTGCCGATCTCCGATGATCAGTTCCCGCTGGCCGCGGCCGATCGGAATAATCGCATCAATCGCTTTTACTCCTGTCTGAAGCGGCTGATGCACTGATTGCCGCGTGATAACTCCGGGAGCAATCTTTTCAATCGGGTAGTGCGCCGACGCTTGGATCGCGCCGCGTCCGTCAAGCGGTTCACCAAGAGAATTTACGACGCGCCCCACAACCGCTTCTCCTACCGGCACATCCAAAATACGTCCCGTACTCTTCACGACAGTCCCTTCATGCAATGACGTGTAATCCCCCAATATCATCGCTCCTATGGTATCTTCTTCCAGGTTAAGAACAACAGCGTGTATCTGTGTGCCGTCAGCGGTCTCGCAGGCAAGAATTTCCGATTGCTTTGCCGAGCGCAAACCGACAATACGAGCGATGCCGTCTCCCACTTCGACGATGCGGCCGATATGCGAGACAGTAGCTTCTGATTTCACATCGGCAATATGTTTTTCAAGAACCTCAAGAAGATAATTTGTATCTGCCATAAGTTTTGGTAAATGCTTACGAGACGTTAGGAATAAGAGCGTTCTTGAGCTGATTGATCCGCGATTTCAGTGAAGAATCTATCATGGTATCGCCGATCGTGATGACGGCACCGGCAATCAGCGAAGTATCTACTGTTATCGCCGCTTCAGGCCTGCCGCCATGAAGCTTGGCGGCTGTTTGTTCAATGAATCGAATATCCGCTTCCACCAAAGAATGAGCCGATAGCACAGTGACGGTATATACGCCATCACGTTTGTGCAGCTGGGCAACCAACTCTCGCGCGATAGCATCAAGAATGCGGGACTTGCCGCGGCGGACATAGTATGACGCAAGACGCGCGACTGCGCTTTGAACATCTTCCCTCTTCGCGCTTTTGGAAAATTCAATCAAGCTTTCGGCATACATGCGTGGCGTTGCTTTCATATCACCTCTATGTTGCTTTGCTCACAAGATCCAAGGCTTTTGTTCGCAAACGGCCTGTGAGCTGCTCGTCGCTCACATCCTTAAGTATTCGTTCGCTCGCCGCAAGCACGAGCGCTCCGAATTCCCGCTCCGCGGATGCAAGCATGTGTTCTTTTTCCATACGGATTTTTTCCCGCGCTCCCTCCACGACTCCGTGCACTTCGCTCTTTGCTTTTTCCATGAGAGCCGCGGATTTTTCTTCAGCATGTTTTGTCGCCTGTTCGACGATCGCCGATGCCTGCTCTTTTGCTTTCTCGAGCTCTTCAGCTCGCATCTGTTCGACCGATGCCAGCTTATCTTGAATCGTTTTTGCTTCCTCGATGCTTTTTTCGATCAATGCGCTTCTTTTTTCGAGCATGCCAAGCAAAGGTTTATACAAAAAACGATGCAATAAAAATAGCAGTATGCCAAAATTTACGATCTGCGCGATCAAGAGCCGTACATCAATGCCTAGATTTGCTAATGCTTCCATACGAGTAAGCGTGCTGGTACTTTCAAATTTCTCCCTACAAAAAACGAATGATCAAAGCAATGACAAGCGCGTAGATTGCCACCGCCTCGGCAAACGCAAGGCCGATAAACATCGGGATTTGAATCTTGCCGGCGGCTTCGGGGTTGCGGCCGATCGCCTCAAGCGCTTTGCCCATCAGAATACCGATACCAATACCGGGGCCGATTGCCCCGAGACCCATTGCGATGGCAGGACCGAGCAGCTTTGCCCATTGTGCCGACGCGTAGATAAGTTCAAGCTTTTCATCCATATTAAATCAATTAATAATTAATAGTAAGAATCAATGAGAAGATTCAATGGTAGACATTTTCAGAAATACAAGCGTTAACATCGCAAATACCATTGCCTGGATAAATCCCACGAATACTTCCAAAAACAAAAACGGCAGCGGGACGATATACGGAGCCAGGAAAAACATTACCATCAAGAGCACTTCGCCCGCAAAGATATTGCCGAAGAGGCGAAAAGAGAATGAAATGAGCTTTGCAATTTCAGAAATCAATTCAAGCACACCTACGAAAAAATTCAAGGGGTTCGAAAAGTTGATAAATCGCGAAGCGTATTTGAAGAATCCGATACTGGCGATACCGACGCATTGAACCACAACGACACTGATAAGCGCGAGCGCGAGGGTAAAGTTTAAATCTGCGGCAGTGGAACGAAAAAGTGGTACAAGAACGGCTTTACCTTCATGTACTTCTCGAATTCCGATCGAACCGACTCCCGGAAGCAATCCAAGCCAGTTCCCGATGAGCACAAACATAAAAATCGTAGCGACTAAAGGAAAAAATCGCAACGACTGGCGTTTGTCTCCCGTCACGCTATCCACCAGCTTCAATATAGTCTCAAGCACGATTTCAAAAAAATTTTGCGCGCCTCGAGGCACAAGCGAGACGCGTCTCGTAGCGATCAAAGATGCCGCGACGAGCGCTATCATCACGATCCAAGCGACAAGAATGCTGTTTGTGACGGGAAATCCCGCTATCGAAAATACTTTTTCTGCTGCTACGGATATATTCATAGGTGTTTCTTCTCGATTGCGGCTATCGTTTGTCTGAGCACGCTTGTGTTTTTTCCGCCTCGGCCATCAGCTGGACTGTCTTGCGGAACACCAAGATGCTCGAGATAATAATTGATATCACAACGCCGATGAGAAAAAACAACGGGGAACTGCTCAAAAGCGCGTCCGCGTATCGCCCCAACAAAGCTAATCCAACCAACGGAACGGCCACCAAAAAACCAATGGTCCATACGATACCAAGCATCGACAACATGTTTCCCGTTGATTGGCTTGATTTTTCCATAATTGGGAATTGAGGCCTCTGAAAAAGGTCTTCACGGTCATTTCCGATTCACTTTCCGACTCAAAACTGTGATGAACGCGAAGGAATACTGGAGTATTCCGACAAGTTCAGCGCGGTTTTGAGACGAAAGTGGGCGGAAAGGAGCCGGAAGAAGTCTCAATAGTATATATCGAAAAAATATGATTGGTCAACTGTCAAACTATGAAACTCCCGAACGCAGCTCTAATCCAAACAATCTTTGAGCATTTAGGGTTGTCTGTTTGGCGACGTGCTCAACTGTCATCCCTTTCAAACACGCTATCCTTTCCGCCACGTATTTGACATAGAGCGGCGAATTTCGTTTTCCTCGGAAAGGAACAGGCGATAAAAATGGCGAATCCGTCTCTATGAGTATCTTTTCTAAAGGCGTAGCCATGACAACGTCATCATAGTGCCGCGCGAAGGTAATGATTCCGGTAAATGAAATCAAGAAACCCAAATCAAGATAACTCCGCGCTTGCTCAACAGTACCGGTAAAACAATGCATGACGCCTTGTTCACGCCGCTGCTCTAACGGCAGTATGCCGCCGCGCGTGAAATACGCGATGAGCATCTGAAGCATGTCATCATGCGCGTCTCGGCAATGGATGATGAGCGGCAACGACAGCTCGGAGGAAAGATTGAGGTGAGCTTCAAATAACGCTTTCTGACGAACCTTCTGCGCGTCGTCAGTCGCGTCATGCGCCAAGTGAAAATAATCAAGTCCGCATTCACCGATTGCAACCACGCGTTCTGACTGTTTGGCTAACGCCTTGAATTCCTCGGGATGAAACGGGACTGCCGTATCCGTCGGATGCTGCCCAATCGCCGCCCACACGGGATAGGCATGGTATGCGCGCGCAAGGTCTACCGCTTGCAAGCTGCTTTCATACTCGCACCCTACAAGGATCATCCCGACATGTTCGCTCACACATTGCTTAATGAGTTTTTCCCTGTCTTCTTGATAGTGCCCGAATTGTATATGTGTATGAGTGTCAATCAGCATACCGGCGTATCACTCGTTCTTAGTATTTCCTTCTTGTTCCTTGGGGACGAATTTCTGCTGGGTCGCATCGAAGATATTTTTTGTTTCAGTGACAGCGTCATTGAAAATCTTTGGAGCGAGCGATGGAATCTTTTCTAACCCTTTCGTTTCAATATTGTACTCTTGCAATTTTTTTTCCAAAAATTCCGAATTCAACTGCCGTACATCTTTCGCTCCGGATTGGATACGTTCAAGTTGCCGTTCAAATTCATCAATATCAAGCGGTTGGGGCCCTTGTGGCGCGATAGATGAAAAATCCGGCAACAACGGTTTGAGGATAACCGCCACTCGGACGAGCGAAGGCGCGAGCCGTGACTGCGTGACGGTATCGCGGATTTGATCAATCGGGATAATGGATACGATATAGAGAATTGCAGCGGATAAAAGCACGCCTTCGACAAATCCGATTGCCGCTCCCGCGAATCGGTTGGTCGCTTTCAAAAAAGGAATGAATTTAAACACATTGACGAGCGAATCAAGAATTCGCACGATAATATGAAAAACAAATCCGACGGCAAAATATACGAGGAAAAATCCCAAAACAGCCGCGAGCGGCTCCGCGATAAACGGCCACTCTTCCAGTGAAGGACGGATATAATAGGCAACCTCGTCGTAATATCGACGGGCTAATACCAACGAAACGATAAAGCCGATTACAAAACCTACCTGACGCACTAAGCCTCTGGTAAATCCAATAACGACAAACGCCCCCAAGATTACCAGGATTGCGACATCGAGGAAATGCATATGTCAGGCTTTAGGAATTAAGGGCGGGAAAAGATTGTCTTTTTTATTGATTGAGATGATGGGTTCCGCGCGCCACGCAAGCAAGGCGTTTCCTCTTTCTGGAATCCGGTCTCCATTCAAGCCGAGTTGGGTCCGTATTTCACCGGCAGTATGAGGCATAAATGGGTACAGATACAGCGATAACTGACGTAATAATTCTAGCAATATGCTTATTGTCTGTACAGCGCTTGCGGTGTCTTCTTTAAGAAGGATCCATGGCTTTGTCTGATCAATAAAACGATCCCCCCATGTGATACACTCAAAGATTGCCGTAAGGGATTCATGAAGCGCGGCATGATCAAAACCTTTTTCCCACGCGTATCGTAGGTCAGCCGCGGCGGATGCCGCCTTTTTCTCGGCCGGTAGTTTTGCTGTACCACAGTGCATATCCGGACATTTTTGCGCGAGTGTCAAAACACGGCTGGTAAAGTTGCCCAATCCTTTTGCCAGCTCCGATTCATAGCGCTCACGCAACCTCGCTTCGGAAAAATCACCGTCGCCTCCAAATGGTATCTCGCGAAAGAGAAAATATCGCACGACATCAATACCATACTCTCCGCACAACTGCACAGGATCAATCGCGTTCCCCAGTGATTTGCCGACTTTCTGTCCTTCAATGGTAAAAAATCCATGGGCAAAAATATGCCGCGGCAGAGGCAAGTCGGCGGAAAGAAGCATTGCAGGCCATAACGCGCAGTGAAATTTTATGATATCTTTCCCTACGATATGGACATCGGCCGGCCAATAGCGGATAAATTTTTCTTCGTCCCATCCGTATCCAATTCCGGTAAGATAGTTGATGAGCGCGTCAAACCAAACATAAATCACCTGCGCCTCATCAATAGGCAGTCGTATCCCCCACTTTACTTTTTCTCTCGAGATGCTGATGTCGTCAAAATGATCCTTGATATAATTCACGATCTCGTTTCGGCGCGCCAGGGGCTGCACAAAATCAGGATTCTTTTCTATATGAGCTAAGAGCGCATCCCGATATTTTGACGCGCGAAAAAAATAATTTTTTTCTTCGATAAGCTCCGGTCTATTTTTATGGTAGGGACATAAGCCTTGTATGAGATCTGTCTCGCGCAAAAACGCTTCGCATCCGGTGCAATAAAGCCCTTGATATGTTCCTTGATAGATGTCTCCTTTGTCGTACACCAACTGAAAAAATTTTTCTACTCCCTTCTTGTGCCTCTCTTCGGTCGTACGGATAAAATCATCGTTTGTGATCTCCAGCTCTTTCCATGTGGCTCGCCACGCTTCGCTTTGGAGATCAAGATAGCTCTGGATATCAGCAAATCCTTTTTCTCGCGCCGCTTCAACATTTTTTGTGCTGTTTTCGTCCGTGCCGGTCAAGAAAAAAACATCATCCCCTTTAAGCCGATGATACCGCGCAAAAGCATCGGCGATAAATGTAGCATACGCATGTCCGATATGCGGTTTGTCATTGACATAATAAATTGGAGTCGTAATGTAATACTTCATATGAGACCTCCTGTATAATGAGACTGTAGCCAAATAATGCCGAGAGGTCAACGAAGATAGGCCGATACCACTTCCCGCATGTGCGATGCGTTTTTTGTTTCCATTAACTTTGCTCGTATATGTTTCGCTCCGTCAAAACCTGATATGTATGCCTTATAATGCTTTTTCATGACATCGAACGGTTTGATGCCTGAAAATCTTTTTTCAAATAATTCCGTATGTTCGCTCATCACTCGAATGCGATCTGAAAGAGTCACCTGATCTCTCGCCTTCTTCGAAGCAAAAAACCATGGGTTGCCGAATACGCCGCGTCCGACCATGATTCCGTCCGCGCCGGTCTGTTCCGCCTTCGCGTATGCGTCTTCGAGGTCCGTGATGTCGCCGTTGCCGATGATGAGCGGGCGTTGATCGCTCGAATCAAACGCGCGCGCGATCTGTACCGCTTTGCTTACGACATCCCAGCGCGCCGGCACATCGGACATTTCCTTTCTTGTTCTCGCGTGAAGAGTGATTGCCGCCGGTCGAACTTCAAGAAGATAGGGCAACCATTCGTCGATGGCCACGCGGTTGAATCCTATGCGAGTCTTTACCGATACCGGCAGACAGGGAGCGCCGCGCATTGTTGCTTGAACGATTTCCTGCGCTCGTTTCGGATCATTGATGAGCGCGGCGCCGCTTCCTTGCCGTTCCACATTACGATCGGGGCACCCCATGTTAATGTCGATTCCGTCAAACCCCATTTCGGCAAGCAGTTGGGCGCACGGATAAAAATGTCTCGGATCCGCCCCGAATATCTGGGCAACAATGGGCCGTTGCTTTTCCGTATACCACAAATCAGGGAGCAGATTCTCTTTGCCCGCTGAACAGAGGCCATGGCACGAAACAAACTCGGTCATCATCGCGCTTGGCTTGCCGTATGTCGCGATGATTTCACGAAATGCGACATCAGTGACGTTTGCCATGGGAGCAAGGACAAAGAACGGTTTGTTCAGCGTTTTCCAAAAATTATGCATATCAAGTTTCCTCTCAACGAACGGTAAGTCTTCTGCTTTTGCGTTGATACGCGATCGCAAATCGATGCGCTTCGTCGCGGATGGAGCGCACGAGCTGGAGAGCCGGAGATTTTGGTGAAAGCCGCAGCGGATTGCGAGAAGCAAGGGTATAGATTTCTTCGAATCGTTTTGCAAGCGAAATGACAGGGATGGAAACGCCAACTTCAGACAGCGCTTTGTTCGCGCTCGAAAGCTGTCCTTTCCCTCCATCGATTATCAAAAGATCAGGTGTTTTTTCTTTTCCTTCTTTCGCCCGAGCGGCAAATCGCCTGACCACTTCTTCAACAGCCGCAAAATCATTGATGCCCGAAACTCCCTTGATTCGAAAACGCCGATATTCGCCTTTGTTTGGCTGGCTGTTCAGAAATTGTATCAGTGATCCAACGGTATGCGTGCCGCTAAGCGTAGAGATATCAACGCAGGCAATCCGTGTAGGAAGACTTTTCAAACGCAGCGCGATTTGCAATTCATGAAGCTGGCCGGTGGAACCGCCGAGCGCGGATACGAGATTCTTTTTGACTAAATCAAGAAGTTTTTTCCTGATCCCCTTCCGGGGAACAATCAGGCGAACAGCATGGCCCGCGAGCTTAGCCAATGAATGTTCCAGCGTCCGGCGAGCGGAAGGAAACAGCGGAAGAATAATTTCACGCGGAACATCACAAGAACGGTAGTATTGGATAAGGAAATCAGAAAGCATGTCGGCAGGCTCGTCGCGCTGGATCGCGGCTCTGTCAAACGTGTATTCCTTACGTCCGGAGATGATGCCCCGATTGAAGTGAAATATCTGCAAACGGATTTCATCTGTTTCAAATAATCCGTTAATCACATCTTGATCGTACAGCTTCGGACGAGAAACGGCTTGCTCCTCGAGTTTACGGAGCGCGAGCAGACGATCACGGTACACCGCCGCTTGTTCAAACTTCTCCGCAGCGGCAGCTTGCTTCATCTTGTGTTCTGAATCAGTGATCACGTCACGAAGATCACCTCGAAGGAATTTTTCGGCCGCCTTTACGGTCGCGCGGTATTCATCGGCAGGAATGATTCCCGTGCACGAACCGGAACACGCTCCAAGATGATATCGGAAACAAGGATGCTTTTTTTTTGATTTTTTCTTGCACAGGCGAAACAGACGAGTTGCGGCGGCAAGAGCGGCATTGCGAGCAGCCGCGGATGGATACGGCCCAATGAATATTCCGCGCTTTTCCAATCTTCGCGCGATCCCGATACGAGGAAATTCTTCGTCTGTAATCGTAATGAACGCGTATCGGCCAGGGGTCTGCAGGTCAATGTTATATTTTGGATGGTATCGCTGTATAAGTTGCGCTTCAAGAATGAGGCTTTCCGCCTCGGTGTTGGTGAGTATGTATTCGACATCAGCAATTTCTTTTGTCAATTCATAGGTTTTGATATCACGCGCGCGCCAATACGATGACACGCGTTTTCGCAAATCTTTTGCTTTGCCGATGTAGATGACAATTCCTTCCGCGCTTTTCATCACATAACAACCTGTTTGATGCGGCAAACTTCGTATTTTTCTCTGTATATATGTATCCATGAGACTATAGAAAAATAGTTTTTCCCCAGAATCAAAAAATGATTCAGGCATTATTTGCTATCGCAATTATACGGAATATTCTTCAGAATACAAGCTTGTTCACAAGTTATCACCAGACTTTTACACATCTTACCCATGACAGGCAACATGCATCGTAGTATGATGCGATATTACGGAGGTGTACCCCATGCAAACCACCGGGTATGTGCGGACTCGCGCCGCACAGCAAGAAACGACATACGTAGAAAAATCAGTGAAAGCGTGGCGCAGCTACGCGAAGAGCAGAGAGAACAGGGGCGGGTTTCGGGCCGTCATGATCGCGACCTTGGTGGTCTCGGGAATCATGACAAAAGGCGTAATCCTCGCATACCTCATCCCCGCTCTGCTCGCCGCTTGCGCCTGGCCTCACTGCAGGGCACCAATTCGTGTTGCAATCCTCTTAGGAGGGTTCGCAACAACCGTTGCATCCCTCTACAACTCATTCTCTGGTTAATTTCGGGTCCCCCCTCCCCGGCCGGTCGCCCGGCAGCCTTTCCGCAATCGAGCGGGACAAATGCCCTTCAAGGCACAATCCTCATCGCTCGACCTTCAGGAAGCTGCCGGGCTTCCTTTTTTTTCTTGCCATTCGTATGCGAGTGGCGTACTATACTATTAAGGAGGATAAGATCATGGAAAGCTTACAGCGCGTTATTTTGGGCTTTCTGGCCGTGCTCGCTTTCTTTTCTCTTTTCACAAATAGCGGGCATTAGGAACTCTGGGTCTTTTATAAAAGGAAGGTGCGTAATGGGTAAGTATGGGGCATGCGACACGCGTGCGCACATTGCGATTTTTCTGGTTTCCTTTCTCACAGCTCTGGCTGCAACGATCGCCGTTCAATCGGGGATTCCTGTACGGATAGAGATCATGAGAAAGGGAAAACAATGGATAAGACGAACTTATCGTCTGTAGGGTGGCGAGATCTGATCGCAACGGTGATCGTGGGTCTTGTAGTGACATTCGTCATCGGATTCACTGCGGCGCTATAGGAGGTCGACATGTTGCAAGAAAAAACGAAGGACGCGAAAGAGTGGTTTGTGCTTGCCGTAATCGCGATCTGTCTCTCCATCACTGAGCTTGTTTCCACGAGCTTACGCCGCACCATGCTACGGCTCATCATCGCGATGATCGCTCTTATCCCGATCTCTCTTACGTTCAACGAACTGATCGAGAGGCATCGGCAGGAGCTCTCGATGGAGTCAATGCAGTTCGGCCAGGTCGATTTCGTGATTGCCGAGACGGCGCGGCTCGCGGAAGTTGCAACTCTCATCTTGATGATTCAATGGAGCGGATACAGTGTCGCCGCTCTAGCGGTAATCGGATGGATATGGTGGAGTTATCGATGCACACGTTCTTGATCGGCTCGCATACCGTATGCGAGCCTGACTTTTTGCAGAAGTCTTTGTTATCAACTACCACTGATACGTTCGATGCGCTATACTTAACATTAGATCATGTCAGTGATTCGACCTTTTACAAACTAACGCTAACGCAACACGGTAATGCTATGACAAGCGGCATTCCCTATGTGGGGAAAAACCGCCTTTGTTGGAGGAGGACCTTATCATGTTGCCGAATGTGGTTATCGGGATCATCTCCCAAATCAACTGGGGTGACCCGCTCGCCAGCCGTGTCGGCCTTCTTGATCTTGCTTTTTATGAACTTTCCCGCAAGCAGGCTCACACGAAAGCGATGGTGATCGCGGGCGGCCTCATCTCGTGGCGGTACCACAAACCGCTCTACCAGCGGCTCAAGGACGATGACGAGCGATACGAGTACTGTTCGCGCCTCGCGGACGAACTCTCACGTATCATTCCAAGTATCGAAAATGGCAAAGTCTATCTCATGACCTCGCCAGCTCCGAATCTGGACGGACCGATCGGAGAACTCGTTGCAACGCTTCTTACCGACATTCGACGCGACATCCGCTACTATCCGCAGCAATGTGAGCGCATACCGTTTGACGGGATGAAAGACCCCAATCGGCTTGCGATTCTCGTCTGTTCCAAGACGCTTTTTTCTTCCGACTTTCAGTCAACTCCGGTAGACAACGTCCTGAAACAGGAGCTCAAACGTTCGTCGCAAAAACGTGCAAAATTTTACGCCGTCGCCGGTCTGGGGGTGTACGTCCACAAGCCGCCGGATACGAAACCGGAATACATCGGCGTACCGGCTCTGCACCGACTGCAAACGGTGACGACCGAGAACCAGGTTGGAGTTGTGCTGCTTGATGTGACGGATGAGACGATCATCCCGACAATGGTCTCGTTCAAAGACCAGATCAGCCAGGAACGATCGTACGTGTCGCTCCCCGCGGGACTGCCGCCTTTGAGCCGCAGCATCTATGCGAAACTCAAAGAAGGCTCTTTCCCGCTCGGCCAGCTTGCCGATTTGTTGGGTGAAGAAAAAGAAACCGTCCTTGAGACGGTACAATCGCTCACCCAAAGACAGTGGCAAAAATACCCGCAGATCCGTTTTGATATTTCATCGAGGCGCGTGGATTTCGAACCCCGATGGCTCCAATATCAACTACGGTATCCGGTGATTCCGACAGATACTGTGTCAACGACGTTCGTTGTGCTCGCATGCCTGCATGCCGGCTCCAAGGAGCTCGAGTACGACTTCGTGCTTGAACGGCTCGCGCAGACCATCATCGAAAGCAACGCTGACGCGCTTGCCGCAGTGGGTGACCTTATCCAGGGATTGAAGCACGATTTGGAACATCGCGGTGAAGTGGTCGAAGGTACTCTGTATTCCGACCATGAAGAAATGGCTGCGATCCTGCTCTCACGCGTGCTTGGGAGTGTTTTCCAACATCGTCTTGAACGAGTTCTGGCTCGGCACGGTGCCAAAAAACGCTACTCCAAGCGTGAAATCTGCGAACTTCTGCGTTCGTGTATGCTTCCTTTTTATTACGCGGAAGGCAATCACGACCAGTGGGTAGTGGATATCGGATTTCGTACGCTCGCGCATTTCTCGCTCAAGCTGCGCACCGAGCTTCACACGCTCACCGAGCAGATTCTTTCCGCGCACCGCTTGCCCTGCGTCTGCAAATCGGAATTCGCGAACATCCTTGAGGAAAAAATCATCGCAACGCATCCGCTCGGTTGGCGGGCGCAGATGCCGGAAAACCTGAAAGCGGGTTTCGCTCATCCCCACAAAGGATCCACGAAGACAAAGACTGCCCGCCTCGAGGAAGTAATGTCCGAAACGCTCAACGACTGCAATGTCGTGTTCGTCGGCAACTTCCATGCGGCGTGCGCCACGGTTATGTGGAATCCGGAGCAAGGCCTGCGTGTCGGCTTCCAACTTTCGACGATGCTGAATAAGACCCAATTCGAGGAAAACAAGTCGAAAAAGGTCTTTCGTAATTTCGGCGTGGTGAAAATGGAATCCGATAACGGACGGATATTCAGGTACTCTACGCGGTTTGTGGAAGGACCGCGCACTACGGACGAAAAGCAGAGCCGTTACTTAAAAGAATTGAAAGAACGGTTTGGGAAATACTAGTACCACTTTCATGCTACTGACATTTGATCACCATGTTCTCCCTTTTCTTGAGGAACCGCTGGTAAGCCGCAAATCTTACCCGCGGTTCCTCTGACCCCCTCCGCGCTTGTTGGGGGGGGAATTTTTATTGCAACACATGCTTCAAAAATTGTCCCGTATGACTTTCTTTCGCCTTCGAGACCTGTTCCGGCGTCCCTGAAACGATTACGCTTCCTCCGCCGCTCCCACCCTCCGGACCGAGATCAATGATATGATCGGCTGTCTTGATAACGTCGAGATTATGTTCGATAATCAGTACCGTATTTCCTTTATCCACAAGACGATTAAGTACGGACAGCAACTTCTTTATATCTTCAAAGTGAAGGCCCGTTGTCGGTTCGTCCAAAATATAAAGCGTCCTTCCCGTATCGCGGCGCGAGAGTTCTCCCGCCAGTTTGATGCGTTGCGCTTCACCGCCGGAGAGCGTTGTTGCTGATTGCCCAAGCTGAATATAGCCCAACCCGACATCAAACAACGTCTGCAGCTTGCCCTGTATCCGTGGAATCGCGCGAAAAAATTGAAGCGCTTCTTCAACGGTCATGGAAAGCACATCAGCGATTGTTTTTTCTTTATACATGATAGAAAGAGTTTCTTCGTCGTAGCGTTTCCCATTGCACACTTCACAGGGAATATATACATCCGGCAAAAAATGCATCTCGATTTTAATCACCCCGTCGCCCTGGCAATTGCCGCAGCGCCCCTCTTCCACGTTAAAACTAAACCGCCCTGGCGCATAGCCGCGCATTTTTGATTCTTTTGTTGATGAAAACAGCTCTCTGATATAGGTAAAGACACCGGTATAGGTAGCGGGATTCGAGCGTGGGGTGCGACCGATCGGATTTTGATCGATGATAATCACCTTATCAAGGTACGAGGTCCCTTCGATCTTTTGGTAGCGGGGTGATGCTTGCGTGTATATGCCGAGCCGTTGCGCGAGTATCGGAAATAACGTCTCGGCAACCAGTGTGCTTTTCCCGCTGCCTGACACTCCTGTCACGCAACAAAATACGCTCAACGGAAAAGAAACATCGATTGATTTGAGATTGTGCTCATTGGCGCCGATTAGAGTGATGCTCCCTCGCGGATTCCGCCTCCTGCTCGGGACCGGTATTGATTCTTTGCCGCTTAAATAACGGCCTGTCAGCGATACGCGGCTGCGGATGATCTCGGCGGGTGTTCCCTGTGCCACTATTTCGCCCCCATGGATGCCGGCTCCCGGACCGATATCAAGAACGTAATCAGCAGCGCGGATCGTATCCTCATCATGTTCGACGACAATTACCGTATTGCCGATATCGCGCAGATGTTTCAGCGTGGCAAGCAACCGCGCGTTGTCTCGCTGATGCAATCCTATTGACGGTTCATCGAGTATATAGAGCACGCCGCGCAATTCGGAACCAATCTGTGTCGCAAGATTAATCCGCTGCGCTTCTCCGCCCGAAAGCGTGCCTGCTCGCCGAGAAAGAGTCAGATATTCCAAACCGACATTCAGCAAAAATGAAACGCGTGCGACAATTTCCTTAATAATCTGGCTTCCGATCTTGCCGCGCGTGTCGGACAATTTCAATTCCGAGAAAAATGCCGATACATCTCGTATGGATAAATCCGTCACGTCAATGATAGATTTGTCTTGAATCGTGACTGCAAGACTTTCTTTGCGAAGACGTTTTCCAAAACATGCCGCGCAGGGCTTTTCTCTCATGAATTGCGCGATATCGAAGCGCCGATCTTCAGACTGTGTCTGGTGGTAGTAACGTTTGAGTTGCGGAATAACGCCCTCATATCCGCTTTCCGCATCCCCGTGGAGCAAGAGCTTTTGCACGTCTGACGGCAGGTCTTGAAAAGGAACAATGAGTGAAAAACGAGCTTCGCGCGAAAGCGTCTCCAGCGTGGAGTGGCGCACCCAAGCGATGGAACGCATCCACGGCACGATCGCTCCATCTCGAATAGACAATGCGCGGTTCGGTACCACAAGTTCTTCATCGAATTCCTGGATTACTCCTAATCCATGGCAGTCAGGACACGCGCCCTGCGGCGCGTTAAATGAAAACATACGCGGCTGAAGTTCGTCAAAATTTATGCCGCAATCAACACAAGCAAGATGCTTGGAAAATAATTTTTCTTCATACGGCTTTGCGCCATCTTTTTTCACATCATGTGCCGTGCGTTTTTTCTCGATAAGCGCGATGGCAAGACCGTTCCCGCGCGCAAGCGCTTTTTCCACTGCTTCATGAAGGCGGCTCTTTTCGTCAACGCGAGCTTCAACGCGATCAATGAGCACGTCGATGGTGTGCTTCTGGTATCGTTTGAGTAAGATTGACTCCGTGCCAAGATTAAAAAAAACACCATCAACGCGTACGCGAGTAAATCCTTGGCGCTTCAGATCGGGAAAGACATAATCGTACGTGCCTTTCCGATCGCGCACGAGCGGCGCAAGGATATTCAGGCGTGATCCTGCGTGATCCGCGAGAATTTGTTTTGCGATTGACTGCGCGTCCTGATTTACGATTATCTGCCCGCATTGGGGGCAATGCGGTATTCCGATCCGGGCAAACAACAAACGAAGATAATCATATATTTCGGTGACAGTGCCGACAGTGGATCGTGGATTTTGCGATAATTTTTTTTGCTGGATTGCGATCGCGGGACTCAATCCTTTGATGGAATCAACATCCGGTTTATGCATGACTCCTAAAAATTGCCGAGCATACGCGGAGAGCGATTCCACGTATCGCCGCTGACCCTCGGCATAAATCGTGTCAAAAGCAAGACTGCTCTTACCGCTTCCGGACAGTCCGGTAATCACGGTCAAAGAATTGATGGGAATAGCAGCATCAATATTTTTCAGATTGTGCTGACGCGCTCCCTTGATAAGGATCGCTTCGTTTTGGTCATTTGCTTTCATTGGAAAAAGAGAAGGGGCAACGCACTGGCGCGCCCCGATAATTTCGTCTACGTCGAACTTTGGATTGGCCACTATTTCCTATGGCTTCTCCTTCGGTTCGGGTGGCGAATCGATGATGAGATCGAGCGGAAAGCGAAATGTGTCTAGCCAGCAATCGACACCGTTATCGCGCTCCACCCTCCCATACCGGACTGTATCGCAAGAATAGCGCCCTGCCGCTCGGATGGCATAGACTGTATCCTGCTTTATGATCCAGGATACGATCCTTGTCTCGGCTAAGCTGTTTCGATGCAGGTACCATAACCTTTGTTTTGTCCCCACATAAAGTTTCTTACCTTGCGAAGTCTCTCGGACTGCACCCCACCAAAATGTTGGGGTATACCTTTCGCCGTCAGCCCACCCACCGATGAGAAGAACCCCCTTTTTTTCATCGTAGGCTAGGCGCTGATTGAACTCGTCACCCCCGTCACTCCCAGAATTCTGGGTGATGTCAAGCGGATATGTTGCCTTGACTATGTCGCTTACCATTTTAATTGGAACCTCGGGGGCGACCTCGATTTCTATACCATCGAATACTCCCTGCGGTGGGATAAGGCGACGTTCGGATTTCATCTTGCTAAAATCCCATGCCTTGATTCCTCCATTTATGTGCCGCGGAAGTCCGATGTAGCCTGCGACGGTATTCATAACGTAGGGCCCGACTTCTCGTGCCGGACCGGGCTTGTGAAACGAAAGATTCCCGTCGCGTTCCACAAACGTACCGCCAAATCCCCAGTCAGGATATCCCCAAGCGGGACGGCCATCTATGCCGATGTTTTTTTTCAACGGATAGAAATTGCCTCCCGTGAATCCATACTCATCAGGATCAAGTCGGGCAAGCTCGAAGACGATGTCGCCCGTCTCTTCGTCTTTTGCCATGCCTGTCACCAGGTTCTCGGCATTCCACGAAGAGTAATAAAGTTTGACACCGTGTTCGCTCCACGCCTGGAGCTTCTCAATTCCCTTCGGGGTGAGATACTTCCATGTGAAGTTATTGTAAGGTGCCCACAACGGCCGTGGTGTCGGAGTCGAAGTCGGCTCCGCGGTAGGGGTTGAACTCGGATTCGAGGTCGGAGAAGGGATCGGGGTCGGGCGCAAATCCTGGCCATCAGGCACTATGACTACCGTACCCGTCGGAGATGCTGACGGATCCACGCCACCAGGCGCGGACGTTGCCGTCGTACCAGACGACGGATCCACTCCACCGGGCGCGGACGTTGCCGCAGAAGTCGACACCACCGCCCCCTGCTCCTGGAATATATTCTTTACCGCGTTGCAGCCCCACAAGGCTGCGCTCATCATGGCAGCCGCAAGACTGCCTATGACTCGTTTCATTATCTACCTGCTCCTTTCGTTTCTGTGTCGCGACCGAAATGCTATTACTCAAAACACAGAGTATACGCACATCCGTCGCGGCACAGAACATACTCTCATCATTGATCCGATTTCTCAAAGAACGATTGCTAGACATGATACTCACGAATGAAGAGAAAAGCAATAGAGGCGTACTCACAAAAAATGGCCAATCGCTTTTTAGCGCAGGAATCCTCCGGATTGCAACGACCAGAGACGCGCGTATAATGTTCCGCTTTGCGCCGATAATTCCTCATGCGTACCTTCCTGAACGATGTTCCCCTGTTCTAATACAAAGATATGGTCCATTTTTCGTATCGTTGAAAGGCGGTGCGCTATCGCAATGGTCGTTTTCCCTTTCATAAGATGTTCCAACGAATCTTGAATATAACTTTCCGACTCCGAATCCAGGCTCGAGGTAGCTTCATCCAATATCAAAATCGGGGCATTCTTCAAGATAACGCGCGCGATGGCGACACGTTGTTTTTCCCCTCCGGAAAGTTTTACTCCCCGCTCCCCGACCAGGGTTTCATATCTGTGCGGCAGAGCATTGATGAATTCTTCGCAATGCGCGAGCTTGGAGGCTGAATACACAGCTTCAACCGGAGCATCAGGATTGCCATATCGGATATTTTCAAACAATGATCGATGAAACAAGATCGGATCTTGCGGCACGTACGCGATAATACCGCGGAGGCTTGCCAGGGTAATGGAACGGATATCGTGATCGTCAATGGTAATAAACCCCTCGTTGACATCACGGAGCCGCAGAAGCAATCGCACGAGAGTCGACTTTCCGCCGCCGGACGGACCCACGAACGCAACGCGCTGCCCTGCATCGATCTTCAGATTCAAATCCTGAAATACAGGACGATTGGCGATATAGCTAAAAGAAACATGTGCAAACCGTATCGCTCCGCGCGACGATCCCAGAGAAATCGCGTCGTGAGCGTCAATAATCGAAGGGCGGTGATTGATAATCTCAACCATTTCTTTCGCATCGGCGACGCTTTCCGCGATATCGCGTATCGTACGTGGAAATTCCCAGAGTTGCCGCTGCATCTGCATATAGTACGTAAACGTAAGCAAAAGTATGCCGAGTCCGATAACACCGCTGTACCATAGATGCGTGCCAACAAAGAATACCGCAAACAACACCCCGATAAAAAGCAATGCTTGCGCGCTATCGTTGAGTGTACTTAATAGCCATGAAACAACAGACGCTCTGCGCAAACGTTCCACTGCTACGCCGAACCTCTTATGTTCGTATTCAAAGCCATGGAAAAGGCGGATCGTCTCGCTATTCGTGACAGCATCGGCGAGCACCGCTGTCGTATGCGTATCCTCCCACGATCTCCGGATATCATAGGTAAGCTTCCATTTAGAGAAAAGGATATTTACTGCGATGAGCGCTACGACAAATCCTGCTATCAGAGCCATAATCTGAATTGAATGAAAGGCAAGTATGATGATAATGGAAGCAAGTCGCACCGCCGGCGCGAAGAAATGCCAATACGCTTTGTCATTCAGTTTTTGAAACGACGATGAAAGACGGTTCACCCTTTGAACCAAAGCTCCTGTAAAAGTATCGGTAAAAAATCCGTATGACTGCGGCATGAGCTTCGTGAATGCTGTTGTTCGCAACTCTGCCATCACGCGCGCGGTGAACATGCTATCAAAAATAGATGCTCCCCGATACGCGACATATTCCACCATATGCAGGGCAAAGACGATCCACACGGTCGAAAGTAAAACATCACGAGCTTCTTCTGTGCGCGGGGCAGACGCGAGAAAATCAAAATACTCCTTGTAATAGAGCGGGTAAATCGCGCTCAACACAACCGCGGATCCCAAACTAATCAACATAGATGAAAGTAAAAGAGGGTGCCGGCATGAATGCCCCCAATACACGCGGAGGACGTCTCGAATTGTTGCTGGTTTAATATTCATGGTATAGATATTCAATCGTGAAATTATGTTCGAGACTTCCGAGTTCTTTTTTCAACAATAGTACGTATCGCGTCACGAAGCAAAATCGCTTTTTCAAAATCCAGACGCTCAACAGCCGCGCGCATCTCCTCTTGCAGCGCGACGAGATTCTTTCGCGCGTCAGATTTCACCGACTCCACGATTTCTCCCGGCAAAAAGGATGTTTCCACTTTTTTCTTGATACTTGCGGGAGTAATGCCATACTCCTTGTTATATTGTATCTGGATCGCTCGGCGCCTCTCGGTCTCCTCGATCGCTTTTTTCAATGACCCTGTCATGGTATCCGCGTACATCACCACGCGCCCATCCGCATGACGCGACGCGCGCCCGATCGTCTGTATCAAACTTGTCGCATTCCGCAAAAACCCTTCTTTGTCCGCATCCAATATCGCAACAAGCTCTACCTCCGGTATATCAAGACCTTCACGCAATAAGTTAATACCGACCAAGACATCATACACGCCGAGCCGAAGATCTTTGATCAATGCCGCGCGGTCGATGGTATCAATCTCACTGTGCAGATAACGCGCTTTCACGTCATGCTCGGTAAGATATTCAGAAAGCTCTTCGGCGGAACGCTTCGTCAACGTGGTTACAAGCACGCGACTTCCCTTTCGTACTGTTACCGCTATTTCAGAACACAGGTCGGCAATGTACCCTTTGATCGGTCTTACCGTGACAGTCGGATCCAATAAGCCCGTAGGGCGAACAACCTGTTCGACTACTTGGCCGCTGCTTTGGGTCTCATACGAATCCGGCGTCGCGCTCACGAATATCGTATGATCGAGATAGGATTCAAATTCCGGGAATGTCAGCGGACGATTATCATACGCGGAAGGAAGGCGAAAACCATAATCCACGAGATTCCTTTTTCGCGCATAATCGCCGCGGTGCATACCCTGTATTTGCGGGATGGTGGCATGACTCTCATCTATGCAAATCAAAAATTCCTTGGAAAAAGGATTGGAACGAAAAAAATCAAGCAAACAAAAAGGCGGTTTACCCATCGGACGTCCGTCAAAGTGCCGGGAATAATTTTCGATACCCTTGCAGTATCCAAGCTGTTCAATCATCTCTAAATCGTACTGCGTCCTCTGCTCCAAACGATGCGCCTCCAGCATTCCGAGTTGCGGCAAACGCGTACGGAGTTCCTCACGAATTGACGAAATTGCCGATTTCCGCTTTTCCTCGGGAGCCACAAACGGCTTTGCGGGATAGATATGCGCGATCTGTGTTTTTGATGTTTCATCGAGTGAAATCGGATCTAACAACGCGATTGACTCAACTTCATCGTCAAAAAATTCAAAACGATATATGTCGCCGCCAAATCCCTGCATGACATCTACCGTATCGCCGCGAACGCGAAAGCGTCCCGCGCGAAGTTCGGTATCATTGCGCTCATATAACGCGTCAACAAGTTTGGAAAGAAATGCGTGGCGTCCGATACGGTCTGCCTGCGATATGGTAATCTTGCTTTCCATAAAATCATGCGGACTTCCGAGACCATAGATACATGATACCGAAGCGATCACAATGACATCGGGACGGCTTACGAGAGAGGCCGCGGCTTCCATCCGCAACTGTTCGATTCTCTCGTTGATTTGAGTCTCTTTTTCTATGTAGGTATCGGTCTGTGGAAGATAGCTTTCCGGAAGATAATAATCATAGTAGGAAACGAAATAGCATACTTTATTTTTAGGAAAAAAATTGCGGAACTCCGTGTAGAGTTGTGCCGCAAGCGTTTTATTATGCGCAATAACGATAGTGGGTATCTGCAGCTGCTCGATCACGCAAGACAGTGTGTATGTTTTACCGGAACCGGTAATTCCGAGAAGTGTTTGCCGATCAAAGCGATGAAAGCCATCCGTTAACGATCGGATGGCTTTCGGCTGATCCCCCGCCGGTTTGAATTGAGAAACGAGTTTGAATTTCATTGATAATCGTTTTGACTACAATACACTACACTATCTATGGCGCGAGTTCAATGGTTGGGCGATCGTCATGATATTCTTTCCATTCCACCAACGCGCGCGTACTCCGTCTCGAATGTAATATGATCGTTTTATCGTATATCCGGCTTCATGGAGCAATGAACGCAATGCGCGGACCGTGTATGCGTGATAATAAAGGTGTCCTTTCACGCCTTCGCTTTTCCATTCCGTAATGATATCATTGATGCCAAGATCAAAATGGGAAATGCCATACTCCTTTTCCCATGGCAACAGCGCGAAAGATAACCTCCTGCTCAAACCGCTCCATGCAGTCTTTGGCCCCTTGTCCAATCGCCAGAGATTCCAATTCTCCATGCAGAGCAAACCATTCGGCAAGAGAAATTGCCGCGCTCTCTTTAAGGCAGCAAGCGCTTGGCGGCGGCGGGGAATATGATGAAACGACGCGACCATGAATATCGCATGAAATTTTTTACCGCGCAATTCCTGAATATGGTCGAGGGAGAGAATATCTCCAACGATAAATCGCGGCTCGAGCGGATGCGCGTGATATGCCGTTTCAGCTCGCGCGATGAGCGAACGGGAAGCATCGATCCCGACATACGCGATGCTTTTGTGGGCTAGATAAGAAAAAAGCCGTCCGTTTCCGCAACCGATGTCAAGCACGCTATCACCTTCTTTGACAGACGAGTCAAACACGGTAAAATCATTCCAGTGCTTCCGGCGTGTTCGATCAAATTGATCCGCGATCCGTTCGTACCCTTCGCGGGTCATGACGGTAAGCGCGTGAGCTGTATGCGGCTTCATATGAAACAATCACTTAAAGAATCTTCAGCTTCTATCATAGAACGCTTGGTGTCGCAAGGCAATTTTGACAGTGATGCTTTGCATTCGGCGAAGCGGGAATTTTCCGCAGCCACGAGCATACCCTTTCCGACAAACACGGAACTGCTCGCTGTGTATCGAGGACTTGTTGCCGAGCATACAATCGATTCCCATTCGGAGCTGGAACGGCTGTTGACGGTCAAACCGATACGATCCCTGTCAGGCGTTGCCATTGTCACGCTGCTGACTATGCCGTATCCGTGCCCGGGAAAATGCATCTACTGTCCTGATGAAGCACGGATGCCGAAAAGCTATATCGAGACGGAGCCTGCCGCGGCGCGAGCGCTTCGCCTGCAGTTTGATCCGTATGTCCAGACCGCGAAACGCATATCCATGCTTGAGGGCAACGGACACCCGGCGGATAAAATTGAGTTGATCATCAAGGGCGGGACATGGTCTTCCTACCCGCCGCCATACCAGCAATGGTTTATCAAAGAATGTTTTCGCGCGATGAACCATGCCGCCGATGGCTGTGAGACGATTCGTACCGCCGATGCGCATAATCCTTTTAATCGATTCGAGTCGACAGAGAAAGCCTCATGGGATGTGCGGACGCTTTTTGAACAACAAGCAATAAATGAAACTGCCGCGCATCGCTGCATAGGACTCACGATTGAGACAAGACCTGACTTTATCAGTCCCCGAGAAATTAAACGCCTGCGTATGTTGAGCGTCACTCGCGTGGAACTCGGCGTACAGACGACTGACGATACAATTTTGGAGACAATCAAACGGGGACATACTGCCGATACTGTCGTACGGGCGACAAAACTTCTCAAGGACGCGGGTTTCAAAGTGGATTTTCATCTCATGCCAGGATTGCCGGGAGCGACTCCGAAAAGCGATCTTGCGGACGCTCGAAAGATATTTTTTTCCGCCGATTTCGGACCCGATACCGTCAAATTGTATCCTACCGTGGTAACTCCGAATACCGTACTGGAAGAATGGTGGAAACAAGGACGGTATGAGCCGTATGACACGCAGACTGTCATTGAATTGCTTGCCTCCATCAAAGCAATCGTACCGCCTTATGTTCGTCTGTCCCGTGTGATACGGGATATTCCTTCTGATAATATCTCTGCCGGTAATAAAGTGACAAACCTGCGGGAGGTCGTGCATGAATATATGAAAAAACGGAATATGCGGTGCCGCTGTTTGCGGTGTCGGGAAACCGGACATCAAAACGATTCAACATTGAATGGCCGCTTATCAGAAATCACATATAAGGAGCGATCCTATGCCGCTTCGGGAGGAATGGAATATTTTTTGAGTTATGAAAGTAAGGATGAATCGATCCTCTATGCGTTTCTGCGACTGCGGCTCCCGTCGAATGACGGGGAGCGAATTCATCATCTTCTGCCAGAGCTTCGCCGCGCCGCGCTTGTCCGTGAACTTCATACGTATGGACAGCTTGTTCGAATACATGCAAAGGATGAAGAATCAACCCAGCACAAGGGATTGGGGAAAAAACTCCTTGAACGCGCAACGACAATCGCGACAGAAAACGGACTTACCAGGATCGCCGTCATTTCCGGCATTGGCGTACGGGAATATTACCGTCGCGCAGGCTATCGCCTCGAAGGAACTTACATGGTTAAAGCGCTCAATTGACGTTCTCGGGAAATAATTGCGTTGCCGGAATAATCTCTTCGATCTGCCGTATCCCGCGCGTCCATTTCAGTTGAATTCCCGCAAACGCGATATCCTCAAAGTAATCAAGACGGATCGGGTAGCGCTTCCCCGCTTCCAGATATATGCTGCCTGTCGTTCTTTTCATTGGATGCTTTCTCCAATCATCGATTAATTTGGCATTATTCACCCAAAGGCGGACACCATCGTCAGAATCAATGATAAAAGTATACCGATCGCTCTGACGCGCCTCGATGTATCCTGCCCACCTCACGGAAAACAGATTCGGGTCCATCCCCGGAATAGGCGGCCCGTATGCCCAGCGGAAATCGACCACGGGATCGACACGCGTTACTTTCAGGTTGCTGAAATCATGAGAATCGAAATACATGGCAGTCAAGCCCGTCCCTCTCGAAACTCGCTCTTCAATTGGCGGAACAATACCGCTCAAATCATCCAAAGCATCTTGCAGCGAAAGGCTTGTATCGCCTTGCAAAAAACGGGCAATCGCGCTTTTTGTCGATCCGGTGATGGGAAAACCGCGCCGTTCGTAATACCACGCGAGATCGGCATTGGCATTGATGCTTAAGAGAAAAACAAAAATGTTGATTTTTTTGTTTCGCAAATCTTCGGAATCACTCGCGGCAAGTAATGCATCGGGAACATATTTCCATGTGGTAAGAAAATCTATGGTCGTACGCAATGCTTTCAAGAACTCCTTATCTTGCTTCACGCTCTTGCGATCTTGAAATATCTGGAGCGTGACGGCGGTAAAAAGATCGGATCCGAGGGTGCTGTTTTTTGTCGAATGAGTCGGATACAACGATGCTGTATTCACGCGCAACGGCACTGTGCTGCTGATCGGCAAACGGTTCTGTTGAAGCGACGCATGTTGATCAGTCGAGGTGATCACATTGGCGCAGGTGGCGGGCTTGGCTAGATATCCGCACCACGCGTTCCACCATCCGAAACGTTTCTCTCCTTTCTGCATCTCCAGATACGAAGCGACTCCGATCAAATCGGAAAAACTTTTTATCATGGAGTCATGCCAAAGAAACACATTCCGCTGCGGCGCGCGAGCGAGGAATACCTCACTAAGCGCTCTCGCGTACGAAACGGCGAAAGGACGGGCGGGATGATTTACCGTATGGACAAGATCGGTACGCACCATGGGAGAGGGAACTCGCACCGTCTGCGAGTACGGATCGATCGTAATCTTGCGTATCCGGTTGTCATCAATGACGACGATCCGTTTTCCTCCAAGATCATAGTTCAAATAATCACTCAAAAAAACAACAAGGTCCTCATACCGTGCCAACGCAGGCAATGGGTCTGTCCGAAACCGAGCAAGCGTCGCTTGCGTGAAGTGCCATTCGATCGATCCGCATCTGACACTGCGTTGCCGCATCAGTTGGGAATAGCTTCGATCGCATGAAGCGCGCGCATGCTGCGAAGGTGCGGATACGGCAGGTTGAACGCCATCGGAAAAATCCGATTTTGGTATTAGCAAAGAAATCGGTTCTCGCACGGCAATATACAGGCTCTTGAGATCGGCTTGTTGCCCGTCTGTATTCCAGCATCGTAACGTGACAACGGAAGGATAAGGAATACTGATTTCAGCTGACCCCGACGGTTGTTTGAGGCCGACCCATTCGGGTATTGTGCCGCCTCCATGGCAAGCAAACGCGTTAACGCTGTCCCACTGCACGAGTACGCGCTCTGTTTTTAAAACTGATGTCCGATCACTGAGAAAGGTAACTGCGGGCAATGGCAAAGATTCATCCTGGTCATTCGGGTGTACTACTACGGTGCGCGTCTGCGGCGCTGACGCGAGACCTTCGGGACTCGTACAGGTAAGAGAGTAGGAATAATATCCCGTATTAAGTACGATCGTACGCTGGCCTTGCTTCGGGAGGCGTTCTTCAGTGTCGAATGAACCTATGCAAAAAGATGCCGCGGGAGCATTCCAGTCAAGCGTTACCGGAGTGCCGGCGATCGCAACATTTGGAAAGATGCCATAGTAAACTGTCGAGCCGCCTTCCTGCGCGAAAAGCTGGCTCGATAAAACAAAAGTTGACAGAGCACATACAAAAATTGTTGCAAAAAGAGTGCGCATAGACAGCAAATAGACTACCGCACCGGCGCAATTCTTGCAAGCCTCGGCAACTTATTGTCGAGAACACCTTATTTCCGATCGCGAGATATCTGCCGCAGACCCCGGAGCTTTTTCGACGCATCAGCAAGCGCCATCTTAAAGCGCTGTTCTGCCACCGCGACAGCATGTTTGGTGATTTTAGAATACTGTGAATCCAATACGTTGCGCGCGGCAAGAGATACGATCGTTTTTCCGAAACGATCTTTCGGCTGCAAGGAAAAAAAAGACATGAGTATAGGGTTCATATAGTTCTTCTCTTTCGGACTTCGCTTGCCAAAAAACGCTCCACCTGATCAAGAAAATCCGGCTTATCAAATGCAAGCGCGCCGTACGCAAAAGACATGTCAGGTGGAAATTCCCCAAGCGGCGCACCTTGATCATGCTCAACTTCGCGGGTAAAATCTTCCTGTGCCGCTTTTAGCTGATTTTTTTCGCTGCGGTATGCGCCGGCAATAAGACGATCAAGAACCACTGCTTGAGCGTGTTTGTTAATCGCGATGTTATGTTCTTCCTTCCGCCGCTCTTGCGCCAACAACAGACGTTTGAGAAATTGTTCTTTTATTTCAGGTGCGATCTTGTCGTACCGCGGCAAAATACCGCTTTTCTCAATATCATCTCTCACTGCCAACACTGATTCTTCCTTGAACGATGATGAGTGAGTGTGTAGCTCTTTCCGAGCATCTTTCCGTACATGCCCAAGATAGATGGTGTAGACGATGCGTTGCGTGTCTCGAATTTCTTGTTCGTAATATGCCCTTTGATTTTTTTCCAGAGTGTCTGATTGCAATGCCGCTTGCGCAAGTTTCATACTCTGAATCATCATCCCTAATTTCGTATCAAACATGCGGGGATCTTGGAGAAAGGCATCTACAATCGGGGTTTCTTGCTTTACCATCGCTCCAAGCGCATCTCTTCGGTGAGCGACGTACTCTTTGCCGTAACGCAATTCGGCGCGTAATATCCGCTCTTGCGCTTCCGCCCGAATAGAGCGAACGCGCTCCCGCAGCGCATGAAGCAGCGACTCCGCGCCAGGGACGCCAACAAACGCGTGCTCTGCTTTCGCAATCCAATGTTCCGCGGCGCGCGTTAACGTGTGCACTCTCTGGTGCGCCCTATCTTCGCGAGAAATCGGTGGTGCCCATTCGTGAACCTCTTTTTTGCGCCCGCTATGCTCGTCATGGATATGTTCGCGTTTTTTCATATTGAACTATCGTCGTCTGGCGTTGCCGGTTTGAACCTTCTCTTTATCTCAACCACCCTCTGTTTCATCTCTGAAACCTGTTTGGTGCAGTATTCCGCGAGCTCCAAACCACGTTCGAACTTTTTCAACGCTTCCTCGATATCAAGATCGCCGCGCTCGAATTCCTTTGTGAGCGCTTCGAGTTCCTGATACGCGGCCTTAAATGTAAGTTTTGTCGCCTTTGCTGTCATACGCCTAAGAAAGAAGAGTGCCTTGCTTTTGCGACAGGGATACTGTCGCGCCAAACGAGCCGTCTGATACGGCAACGGATATCGATTCTCCCGATCGGACATCTTCAAGTTGCCGTATCACTGTCCCGTGTGAGCTACGTACTATACTATAACCACGCTTGAGTACTGTCAAAGGATTCATGTTTTTCAAATTCCGTTTCGCGGACTGCGCCGCAAGTTCGGCCGCAGAAAGCAAGTAGCGCGTCTTGTCCTCTATCTCAGTTGCTCTTTGACCTAAGAGCCGGGCGCTGTCATTGATTTGATTTTCGGTTCGTATGATGGCATCACAAAAATCGCGAATCACAGTCTGCAGGGCATATTCTGTTTTTTGAAACACGCGAGTGAGCAAACCAACGGCTTGCGTGACCGTATGATCCTGCCGCTCAAGAATGGTGCGTACGGATGATTCGAGCGAGGATGCCGCGATACGAATATGCGAACGGATCTCTTGTTGATCAGGGACGATTAACGTAGCGGCGTGGGTTGGCGTAGCGGCGCGCAGATCGGCGACATAATCCGCAAGAGTTTCATCGCGCTCGTGCCCCACACCGCACACCACGGGAATACGCGAAGAAAATACCGCCCGCACGACAGGCTCGGAATTAAACGCTTGAAGATCCTCGAGACTTCCGCCACCGCGTATGAGCGCGATCACATCGGCAAAGCCGGTGTTGCCATTGAACCATTGAAAAGCAGACACAATATCGCTTAGCGCTTGTTCTCCTTGAACGTGGACATGGATAAGCGATACCTGAACACCGGGCCACCGTTGGTTCAGAATACGCATGAAATCCGTATACGCAGCTGATTCTTTTGAAGCGATCAACCCTATGTACTCCGGAAACACGGGAAGCGAACGTTTGCGTTCAACGTCGAATAACCCTTCCGACGCAAGTTTTTTCTTTGTCAATTCAAACGCGCGGCGTAGCGCGCCCTCTCCGTGAAGTTCAACGCGGTCAACGAAAATGCTGAATTTTCCGCTTTTGCCATGGATGCGAGGCGATCCTGTGACTCGCACTTTCATACCATCCTCACAAGCAACATCGAGGGTGTAGGCAAGCATAAAGCACGATATCTTACTGTCTTCATCTTTCAAATCAAAAAACACCCACTTCCCCTGATTGACATGAAATGAAGAAACCTCGCCTTCGACAACCACCTTCTTGCGACCGATGGCAAGATTGATATATTCGATAAATTCACTGACCGAAAAAATCGGCTGCACGTCATTCGTCATAGACATCTACTATTTCAGAAATACGGAGTGGGAATAGAGCTCCCGTATCATTCACCAAATCATGTGAGGGATCTGGTGGGCGCAACACGGAAAACGCATAGCTATCCGAGTCTTCGTAAATATCCTTGGGATCCAAAAATTTCATGATTCGCACGATACCGGAGTCACCACTCTTTGACGTATACCGCACGCGCGAACCAAGATAGATAGGCTGTTTTTTCGCGCCTTCCGCGGGTAAATATCCGATCGCTTCTCCGACCCCGTAAAGAATTCGTCCGTACCCGGTCGACGCGCGCATCTTGTCTGATACGCTGTTGCTCAAATTGCGAATAACGGCCGCGGAGATAGTGTCATCTTTTGTCAGTGAATGCCGAATATGTTCCAATATACTCATTTCTGCTCCGGAAGAAACAAGCTCTCTGCTATAGATCGTTCCGATAAGCTCATCAAGCGTTGAAGAGTCAAACGACATATCCACGACAATGCCGCGCAAAGCCCGATACGTTTCCTTGATGCGCTCCAAGCTGCCATCTTTGACATC
>JACPHV010000031.1 GCA_016188385.1 Candidatus Uhrbacteria bacterium
AAGCTCTCCGTCGATGAATTGTGGGCATTTTCCATTGATTATAAAAATCGGATTATTTTTTCATTTTTAGACGATTCACGCGTGCTTCTCATTGACATTGGTGATCATTCTATCTATCGGAAGATATAGGCTGTTGACAGACCACAACAATCTTAAACGCATATTTCTTTAAGAAAGGGATGGTAAGGAGCAAAGCATCGCATAGTTCAAGGAAACGAAGCATGGCAACGCCGCCAGGTTTGCCGATCAAGGGAAACGCGAGCCATGAAAGCAAATGAAAATACCTTACATCTATGTTTGCAAAGTACTGTCTTGTTTTTTGAAGACTGGATGTTGTAAGGATGTGTTGCGCCGCCCACGCGGTGCGTTTGCCTTTCTTCTCATTGAATTTCCGCTTCAGGTTGGTGAGCGGGTTATGCCCGAATGTCTCGATACCGATGAGTATGCCATCAGGCTTGAGCACGCGCGCGATTTCTGATAACGCGCGTTCAAAATCAAGCGACGAGAATACTCCGCCGTCGAATACGACATCGAATGAATTGTCGGGAAACTCCAGATGTTCGCAATCCATTTTTTTGAGCTGGATGTGTTCCCGTACCGGGAGGTTGGCGATACGCCGCCGAGCGATCGCAAGCGACGCTTCCGATAAGTCAATACCTGTCACTGACGCGGCTAGCGATGCGAGATAGGGGAGATGCACCCCGTTGCCGCAGCCGAAGTCAAGCACGGATTTCCCTTTTGCGTATCGCGCTAAGAGATCATAGCAGTGCCGGTAGCTTGAAAGGATACTCGGATGGAATCCTTCAAAATCGCCCCCGCCGGTATCAAGTGAGGCGTGACTGGAGAGCCACTGCCGCGCATGGGTATCGTAATGAGCTATCTCTTTTTCTTTACGGGGTTCCACTATGGTTGTTTGTTAGGCAAGAGTAATTTCCAAACCCCGATCATTGATCCGATGCCGTACCCAAAATGGCGCGCCATAAATGCAGCCGCCAGAAAAGGGAAGAGTCGTATATCGCGCTTCTCTTGCGCAAGCTCAACGGAGATGAGAAGTATGATTGTCATGTATACAATCAAGGAGCTCGTAAAAATGATGCCCACAAGCGGCAAAAATAATCCGGAGACACCGAGCGTGATAAGACTGATCATAAATCCCAGTGGAACATAATGCCGCAGACGCAGTGGAACGCGTACAAATTTGAGTGGATAGATCGCCCAGATGCCATCCGCGATATTGTGGTGGCAAAATTCTTTCAGTGTTGCTTTCGGATAATAGGTACAGGTAATATCCGGCGCGAGCAGAATCTTTTTTCCCGCCCGCCGCAAACGGATAGACATCTCCATATCCTGGGAGCGTATCAGGTTTTCATTGAATAGCCCCACTTCGTCAAATAATTCCTTACGATAACAGCCGCCGAATACGGCATCCACCCATTGCGGTTTCCGCGTCCCAAGTTGGTATGTGGCATTACCGACTCCGAGCGGATGTGAAAAAATATTCGTTATGGCGCGCGCTTGCGCAGTCGACACCGAAGCAACGGCCTTGCGAATGCCTCCGACGACTTGCGAATCGTACTCGTACATGAGCTGAACGCATCGGTCGAGATAATTCTTGGAGAATGACGCATGCGCATCAGCAATCATGATCACGTCTCCATGAGCTTCGCGGATGCCGATGTTGAGGGAAAACGGTTTATAGCGTTTTTCGTTATGCAGAAGGCGAATCGACGGTGCGGCTGTTCCCAAATAATTTTTTATGATTTCTACCGTTCCGTCAGCGCTTGCGCCGTCAATGACGATGATCTCTGTTTGCGTTTTCGGATATGTCTGCGCGAGTAATGAATCAAGACAAGCCGCAATAAATCGCTCTTCGTTGCGACAGGGGATGACAATAGAAATAAGAGGTTGGACATCCATAGTATCGGTCACGTTTTCGGTTTAGAAAGAACCCAAAAGTCAACCTGGAGCAGTTTTTGGAAAGACACTATGTAAAATCCGGAATTTTTAAAAATTTTTTCCACGCGGCGGATCGGATAATTTCGTTCGTCAATCTCCCAACAGTGATGAGGATCGATCCATGTCTTTCCAAGCACCCATTGCTGCCAGATTGATTTGATGCTTCCGCGGAGCCATGCGGGAAGAGTGAGGATAATGGGTTTGTGGTATGAAAAAGGAGATACAATCATGATGCGTCCTCGACGATGAGGGATGGTGATAAATGCTCGCCCGTCTGGCGTGAGGTATTGAAAAAAATTCTCCATGTTTTTTTTCAAATCTTCAAATGGCATGTGTTCCAGTACGTCCGCGCAAATAATGCCATCAAAGC
>JACPHV010000029.1 GCA_016188385.1 Candidatus Uhrbacteria bacterium
CGTATGCTCGTATCCGTTCTGAGGCAAAACGCCGCAAGGAGACGATTTCCGGGTTGCTGCGAGATTCATTTGAAGCATACACCCGCTATTCAGGCACGCTGTATTCCGACGCGGAAATCGCGGATATCATCAAACGCGACCACCTACCAAATGATATTCTATAAGGATAGAAAACTAAAAATAATCGCGTATATGATCACTGCTACAAATGACATTAAAACACTTCAAAAAGAGATGATGCTGTTGCGGTCATTTCTGATTGGAGTCGCAGGAAATGATCACGAGGGGTCATATCGTCCCGAATTCGTGACGCACATTCTTACTGCAATGGACGATCGGCCAATACATCGTTTCCGCGACGCGCGATCATTCCTTAAACAGCTTAAGGCATGACGATCAGCTACGGTATCCGCTTCCTGAAAAGCGTACGCACGTTGCCGAATGTCCAACAAAAAAAACTTGCGACACTTCTCGAACTTTTTCAAAACAATCCCTATCACCCACTCCTCCATGCCAAACCACTGACCGGCGAGCTTGCGGGATTTTATTCATTTAGAATCACTCGCGATTGGCGTGTGATTTTTCGTTTTGACTCACCGATAGAAATGGTTCTTGTTGAGGTTGGCAATAGAAAAGATATTTACCGATGATCATTACGATTTGTCATTCCCACGTAGGCGGGAATCCATAAAATGAAAAATAGGCAACATCCTGCTTGAAGTTGCATTGTATGCATTGTACATTGTAAGTGGGGCAGGTGCCTTTTTATTGGTCAAAGCGGATATGACCGAAACACATACCATACACAGGATCGCAAGAGTTGCGTCAACGGTAGTTGTCACTTGCTTGATGATTGGGATGTTTTTTGTCCCGAATATCGTCGCGACTGCTTACGCGCAGTCCCCTCTCCCCAAAGAACCGGATTTTTATCTCCAATTCCCGATTGGAGAGCTTACGAATATTTCCGCAAAAGATTTCGCGGAAGGAAAGTCAATCCCGCGATATATCACAGCCGTGTACCAATGGATGGTGGGCATAGTCACAATCCTTGCCGTAATCGCGTTAATGGTCGGCGGAGTCATCTGGATGCTCGCGGGGGGAAGCAAGGGACGAATGGATACCGCGAAAAAAACCATCACCAATGCAATCGTAGGCCTCGTACTCGCGCTCGGCTCGTACCTTTTCTTATGGACCATCAGTCCGCAGCTCGTGCAATTTAAGCCAATCTTACTGCCTGTAGTCGAGGAAATTCATATTGACACATGCCCACCCATAGAGTCTAGTAAATTTTCGTCAGGTATCGCTATAAGCACATTCTCTTCCTTGAAATTTGATGATGCATCGAAACGAGCCGTAGAAAAGCCGGGAATTATTGCTCAAAAACTTATATCATTGATTCAAAAAATAGATGAGGAAGGGTTTTCGCTTACAATAATAACTGAAAAAAAAGGATCTAAATTTGGATATAGCGATCATACAACCGCCGCGGATTTTTTTGGAACTGAAGAGGAATTAGAACGGCTAAAGGCGTATGTACAAAATAAATTAAAAAAAGAGGGGGCTGGAACTCCATTTTACTTCACTACGGAACGTGGCAAATCGCTGCATGTTGGTTTGGCTTGTTGAATCTGAAAAAGGGGGCTGTGAACTGACCCCCTTTTCTATGCGACAGAGAGCGTGGAAAAATGCCTTTCCATCCATACCGGTCACACTGGTTACCCGCGATACTATTGAGCCCCTAATCATGTAACCAACAATGCACACGCTTATCTGCATCTGTTCTTCCTGACAAACACAGACGCCAAAATGGGTAGGACGATGTTTGGAGTACGGCGTACTCGATCAGATTGAGTGCTGATACTTTCGAATGACCTCGGTAATTGTCTTCTTCATGTGCTTCCATGAAACAGGTTCTGACTGTTTTGGCATTGTTTCATCATCAGCATCGCTGAAATAGACGAGACTTTTTATAATATGCAGTTGGTTGTAATGAATGCCTTGATATTTTTTTTCAAAAAATCCTAGGATCTCTTCGAGTGTATAACGTTTGAGAATGTAATAGAAATCAACAAAATCACGCTTTGTTCCTCGTGATGAGATTGCGTCGATTTTCATGCACGCAATATCTCGAACGTCCGCGAGCCCACTATATCCCTCCCAAAAAACAAGCGGAAAAAGAAGGCGATAGGGGTAATGCAAAAAGCTCAGCTTTGCACCACCAATCTCGACGCTCACGCTTTCAGGATCCTCAAAGGTAACTTCAACGGTGTCAATCGTTGAGAGGTTCCTCAAAAGCGCTTTGACAGAAAATTTCTCTTGTGCGAAAAAATCCAGGTCAACAGAGATTCGATGTCCTATCTGCAAGGCGAGTGCGGTTCCGTCTGCAAGATAAAAGGGGTTGCTGATCCCCCTTTTGGCTAATTGCTTGAATACAGCCGTTGCTTTTTTTGAGGCACAGCTTGTAAACATCGGATATGAGATTTGGGTATATTAAAAACAAGACCCCAAAAGTTTGCTGATTTTTTATGAAGCGAGCGAGACGACACAACTACTTTTTTTATCTGATGTTTGGGATAATAGCCAAACAGCCAATGGATGTCTTTCATATCACCAAAGTTAAGCATACGCTCTATGACATACCGCGCGTTTTTGTGCGGATCAATGGTCTGCGGATCAACGTCCCAAAACAACGTTTGCCGAAATTGAAAGACTTTATGTTGTATTTTCTTTGGATATGCCATACTATAATGATACCATATTTTGACTAAAAAATCAATGGCTCTTTCTGTCTACATCTGCTCAAACTGCGACGCGCAAAGCCCAAAATGGGCGGGACGATGCTTGGAATGTGGCGGATGGGGAACGTTGTCGCAAGGTGTCGCTGGCGAGAAAAACAGCGGGAAAAAATCAGCCACGGGCGCAGCGCCTGCAGATGCAATTCCCTTTTCGCAGATTGCAAACGAAGATGTGCAACGCCGCTCCACCGGCATTGCAGAAGTTGACCAAGTCCTTGGCGGCGGTATTGTCCCGGGAAGTTTGATTTTACTCGGCGGAGAACCCGGTGTCGGGAAAAGTACGATTTTGGCCCAGCTTGCATGCATGCTGTCGTGTCATCTCGAGCGAAGCGATGGATCTCCTGTCGTTTATTGCTCGGGTGAAGAATCGGCGCAACAGGTAAAGATGCGCTTTGATCGCCTGTCAAAAAAATCGTCAAGCGACACTCTCCTTTTCATCGGGGAGACCAACTGTGAAAAAATATGCTCCGCCCTTCGCCATCACAAACCATCACTCGCAATCGTTGACTCCATTCAAACAATCGCCTCCTCCGATATTCCGTCAGAAGCGGGAAGTATCGCTCAAGTGCGCGCATGCACGGTCAAACTCCTTGAAGTCGCAAAGCAGGAAAATATTCCTGTCATTATCACCGGCCATGTTACCAAAGAAGGCGGCGTTGCCGGTCCCAAAACGTTGGAGCACCTTGTTGACACCGTCCTGTATCTTGAAGGAGATGCGAGCCAATATTTCCGTCTTCTCAAAACTGTTAAAAACAGATTTGGGTCAACCAATGAAATCGGCGTCTTTGAGATGACGGGGCAAGGTCTTGTTGAGGTAAAAAATCCGTCCGAACTTTTTCTATCATCGGAAAGCGAACACGCGGCAGGCACTGCAACCACCGCCGTGGTCGAAGGATCACGCGCCTTTCTCGTTCCTATTCAAGCTCTTACGAGCAAAACATATTTCGGGTATCCGCAAAGAAAAAGTATCGGCATTGACGCAAATCGCCTCGGTCTCCTTGTCGCGGTACTTTCAAAGCGTCTCGGCGTCAATCTCGGCGATCAAGACATCCATGTCAACGTAGTCGGCGGCCTCAAAATAGCCGAGCCGGCGGCAGACCTTGCAGTCTGTGCGAGTATTCTCTCCTCATACAAAAACAAACCGCTGGAAAATGGATCCGTGCTCTTCGGCGAAGTGGGGCTCACCGGTGAAGTGCGTCCCGTAAGCCATACGGAGAAGCGACTCAAAGAGGCGGAGAAACTCGGGTTTAAGACTGCTTATATCCCCAAACAAACAAAAAAAATCTCAACAAGCATTCAACTTGTTGAGATTAAGAATATCCGCGACTTGGAGATATAAATCGTGCCAAACGCTGATTTTTTTAATGAAGTGTGTATTAGCGTTGTTCGTTATCTGGTTGCGATGGAATAAACGCATCACTACGTCCGGGATTGCCTGTCGCTTGAGGATTATCCAACCACGGCGCGCTCTTCTCTGTTGAAATATCGAGAAATTCCGCGCTATAGGATGCGGAGTGTGCGTTGTCTGTATTCAATATAAGATTATCAAGGATCACTGCCACGCGCGATTTCTGCTTAATTGATTTGCTTTCAATGGCTTTATCCAGTTGTGCCGTGTTCACAAAGCAAATGCGACCATCAAACACACCTCGATCAGTACGCGGAACGCGCTCGCGAGATGATTGGTCAAGATCTTGTATGCACTTTTCATCTGTAAGAATCTCGCCCGAAAGGGTCAGCTCACCGACAAAGTGTATGGTATAATCAGGTTCACGCGGGACTGGATAGGTGCGCTTCTCGATCGAACGGACTTGGGTCGTCCCGACACGCTTTCCGGCAGTAAGGTTATCTGGATCAAATACAATAGGATGCTCAACAATAGACTCCTTAATCTTAAACAGATCATTGACTGAAATACCGAGCCCTGTCGTCTTCATTATATTCCACGCATCGTAGGGCCGCCCAAGATAATACCGCCGATTGTCGGCAGGATTGACATACCACGCTTCTCCCGCACTCTCTACTTGAAGAAATATCGTTCCTTTCTTCTTTGCCGCAAATCGAGTATCGATTGGAAGTTTCCCGTTACCTACGGGATCGTGTCCGTTTTCCATTTCTTCCTTATCACTATACCCGTCACCATCGGTATCCGCCTTTTGCGGATCGGTTCCAAAACTTTTTTCAAGCTCCGGCGATAATCCATCATTATCATCATCGCTACGGCTGAAAAGAAATGGAATTTCGGCAATGGGAATCCTGCGCAGATCTTCATTTGTAATGCCGACACCCAGCTGACGCATAATACGAAACGCGTCATCGGGTCGCCCCATAAAAACGCGCGTGCCATCAGTCGGCTTGACATACCACGCTTCACCATTCTGTTGGACATCAAGAAGAATTCTGCCGCGCAGACGCTTATCGAAATCTTCTGCTGCCGCAACAAAGCTGACAGCAAGCATCAAAAAAAGGAAGCTACCGACCGCTGCTCTGACATATACGCGCATGAGACGCATAAGCTGACAATATGAATTATTACTGCGTGAGTGTCTATAGTATATCATCTTTATTCAAGATGCGAATAGCGTTGGAGAATTTCAACTCTTTTATTAAGGTTTGGAAATTCACCAAGCCGCGGCAGGTAGTGTTCTGCATACAAGCGCGTTTTTTTGACAAGCTCCGCATCGGTGATAGATGAAAACGCAAGCCGCGACATTCCTGATTGGCGTTCACCGAATACATCGCCTTCGCCGCGCAGCATAAGGTCTTTTTCCGCGAGCGCGAATCCGTCATGCGAAGCAACAACAGCTTTGAGACGCGCTCTATCTTCTTTTGTTGACTCCGTGGGAAGCAAAAAACAATACGATTGCCGAGACGAACGCCCCACTCGGCCGCGGAATTGATGAAGCTGCGCGAGGCCAAATCGTTCCGCGCCTTCAATAAGTACGACCGTGGCGCGAGGAATATCAATGCCGACTTCCACGACAGATGTAGAGAGCAGCACATCAATCTCACCGGAAGCAACGCCGCGCATGACTGCTTCTTTTTCATTTGACTTCATTTTTCCGTGCAGTATGCCAAGACGAACCGATGATAGTTCGCCTTCGCGCAATCGCTTTGCCTCTTGAGTGACGGAACGCACGCCAAGCACGTCTGATGGATCAATGAGAGGGCAGATGATGAATGCCTGATACCCTCGAACAATTTCTTTTTTTATAAAATCATAGACCCACTCGCGATATTCTTGCGGCACGATTTTTGTGATTATCCGTTTTCTCCCGTGCGGCGTTCCTTGAATCAATGTCAGATCCAAATCTCCATATACCGTTAAGGCAAGAGAGCGCGGTATTGGAGTTGCAGTCATGGAAAGCAGGTGAGGCATCGTACCGTCGGCATTTTTATCACATAACGCTTTCCTTTGCTCAACGCCGAAACGATGCTGCTCATCTATGACGGCAATGGCGAGATTCTCGAAACGCACTTTTTCTTCAAGTAATGCATGCGTCCCGATCACGACATCCGCTTGTCCGCTGCGGATATGTTCGAAAAGAATCGATCGCTCTTTTTTAGTGGCATACCGCGTGAATCCTGACGCATGATCCCATGACTGGAAATTGGAAGACGCGCACAATGCGATCCGAAAAGGAGTTTTTTGAAATAAGGAAGCTAATGTCTTGAAATGCTGGTGCGCGAGGATTTCTGTCGGCGCCATTAAAGCGCATTGGTATCCTGACCTTGCCGCGTTGAGAATCGCCAATGCCGCGACAACTGTCTTGCCTGACCCCACGTCTCCTTCGAGCAACCGATTCATGGGAGATGCTTTTTCCATATCCCGCAAGATTTCCCACGCCGCTTGCTTCTGGCTTTTTGTCAAAACAAAAGGCAGGGAAGATACAAAATCGTTTGTCTCCTTTTTATGAAATTCTATCGAGCGCGCCGGATGCCGCGCAATGTTTTTTCGCGTGACGAGATTGCAGAGCTGCAGCAAAAAAAGCTCATCAAAAGCAAAACGGCGTTTTGCCATGTTTGCTTCTGTTTCTTCAGAAGGAGTATGTATTGCTTCTAACGCTCGCGGCAAAGGCAATAATTTCTCTTGAGCGAGAATGTTTGCGGGAAGGTGATCGACGAGTGATTCCGCGCACGCGAGCAAAGCTCTTTTAATGAAATTACGAAATTGTTTTTGATGAAGTTTCGCCGTGAGCGAATATACAGGCACAAGGCGTCCGGTATGTACCGGTTCCCTGCCGGGAATTATCTTCTCATACATCGGGCTTACAAGCTGGAGATCATAATAATTATCGCTCGTACGCCCCGACAGACTCACGACGTCGCCGATCGCGATATTTTTGACGATAAACGGCTGATTAAACCATAGTGCTTTTACACTGCCGGTTTCATCGCTGATCAACGCTTCTGTGACAATCCGTTTCGTTCGCCATGATCTGCGATTTTCCAATAGCTTCACGGTGCCTTGTATGGTCACCGTGGAATGCGCTTTGAGATCACCGATCGCGCATCGTACCGTAAAATCTTCAAACCGATACGGATAATAAAAAATAAGATCGCGAATGGTCGAGATCCCCAATTTCCTCAACTCTTTTTCCGCCACCTGACCGATGCTCGTGATACTCGTCACTGGCAAATCAATTGACATGGATGCATTCGTCATCTTTCCTTGCACCCGCGAGGAATCGAACCTCGATTACGGGATCCGCAATCCCGCGTCCTATCCGTTGAACGACGGGTGCAAAGAAAAAAGAAGATGTATATTGAGACTGTAGCAATATATCTGACGTTGCGAGGCTTCCGGCTCCTGTTACAATTTCAGAAACCGCGCGAGCGAATCCCAAAACGGCTCGTATTTATGGTCGAGGTCTTCCTCGAGCCACATTTGCAAAAATCGTCGAAGAGTCTGCGGATCCAGATCACCTAACGGAATCGGCAACGTAGAACGAAATCCCGCTTTTTCCTGGACATATAATACTTCATGACCATCATCATTCTCTATTATTGAAAATGAGTCAAGGGCGTGGTACGGATAATATTTGTTGCCAAGTTGTATCCCCTTCGCATCAATACTACACTGCACTTCTTGCGGATTATGGATATTGTGAGTAAAGATGATAATAGTGGTAATGATTGTCAGGAGACCAAATAAATAATTTTCTGTCGTATAGCTGTAAATAAGAAAAACAGCCACGACAATACCTGCGACCGCATACCAGATAACACCGCGTTCGTATGTATCGAATTCATGGAATACCCATGAAAAAGTCCTATCCTTAAATTTTGTTGTTGTTTCCGGCATACGCTGATCGAGATTTGAGACTGTAGAAAAATAGCTTCCTGGTCATTTCCGATTCAATTTCGTTCCAAAAAGGATGATGAACGCGAAGGAATACTGGAGTATTCCGACAAGTTCAGCGCCTTTCTTGGAAGGAAATTGGACGGAAAGGAGCCGGAAGAAAGTATCATCTGATATTTTGCTACGGTCTCAATTTACCAAGACCTGCATGAAACTCATCGCGAGTCACCATGTTTTCCTTGAGAAAATCCATTATTTCGTTGGTGGTGACTCCGTAATCTTTTTCATTCGACATAGTAATGAGAAATATCAGTTTGATATATGAAGTATAGCATAGTTATAATCATTGCAACAAGGGGTTGCGAGGTAGAAAAAAGTACAGTATGGTATGATAATTATAGGTACGGAAAACCGAGTAATGGAGAGGTGGCTGAGTGGGCCGGATGCGAGTAAGCGCGGCATTCGGCGGGTTTCAAGAAGAAACCCGGGCGACCCGAGGCCATCCCTTCTAATAAACGAGGTGAAACCGAGTAATGGAGAGGTGGCTGAGTGGTCGAAAGCGGCACACTGCTAATGTGTTATGCGGCATCAAAACCGCATCGGGGGTTCGAATCCCCCCCTCTCCGAATGAACGAAACGAGGTGAAGTGAATGAGGAAGGGAGCGACCCACTAGTGTGGGTCGCGTGGGGATGAGAACGCCGGAGCGATATCCGGTCAGCAGACCGGATCGCGAGGCGGTGGCTAGACCGAGGTGAGCGACGGCGAGCCGAGAGTCGAAGCCGAACCCCCCTCTCCGAATGTATGAATACCAACTTTCCTTACACAATCAGCGGGACTATCATCGCGGGAACGCGGCAAGCGACCGATCTGGGCTACCCTACCGCGAATCTTGACGTTCAACCGGACATTCTTCTTACGCATGGTGTATACGCAGGTTTTGCTTCCTGCGATCCACTTTTTACGAATTCCCCCTGCGTGATCTTTTATGGCAAACCGTATTCACTCGGAGATGATGCCGGCGTACGATTCGAAATCCATGTCATCAATGCTGTCCTTCCTGACCTCTACGGCAAAAAAATGACGGCCGAGCTCACATCATTCATCCGTCCGAATAAAAAATTCAATCACATAAGCGAATTGCGGTGCGCGATCCAACATGATATCGCCAGTTATGTAGCCAATTAATATTTTGCGCTGTTTGAGATTACCAATAATGTTTACCGGCATCATACAAAGCGTTGGTACGATTACCAAGTTGCGTAACAAAAACGGCGCGACGCTCTGCGCGATTAATCCCTTCTTACACCATAATTGGAAAGCGGGAGAGAGTGTTTCAATAAACGGTATCTGTTCGACAATTGTATCAGTGGCAACCAATTCCTTTCACGTCGCGTACATGCCGCATACGGTATCTCTCACAACCATTCCGCAATGGAAGCGGGGCTTACGAGTCAATGTCGAGCCATCCCTGAAGGTCGGAGATGAAATCTCGGGGCATTTTGTGATGGGGCATATCGATGGCATCGCGCGTATCATTGCGATAAAAAGTGAGGCAGAACAAACATCGATTACTGTACAGATGCCACATACATTGCTACGCTACAGTATCCCTCGCGGATCAATTTCACTCGATGGAGTGAGCCTTACAATCGCTGAAGCGCGAAAAGATGCCATCATTGTACGCATAACGCCATATACGCTTGCGCATACCACGCTGCGATATAGAAAGAAAGGTGATTTTCTTAATGTTGAAATCGACACACTCGTTCGTACCCTTTTATGGAAGCCCACCATATCAAAAAGAAAAAAACGCGCATAGCGCTTGTCGTTGCTTCGTTTGACGCTTCGATCACCGATGTGATGACAAGTTCAGCAAGAAATGCCATTGATGAAGCGCATGGCCGCGTCGGATCCTTCACGCAGGTTACGGGAGCTTATGAAATCCCATTGGCGGCAAAACACGCGCTGCGTAATCCACTGATTGATGCCGTCGTCGCTCTTGGCTGGATCGAGAAAGGAGAGACGCTGCATGGCGAGATAATGGGATACGTGGTGCATGAAGCGCTTATTCGTCTCCAATTGGAATATGACAAGCCTGTGGGTTTAGGCATTATCGGCCCCGGAGCCACGATGTTGCAAGCTCGCAATCGCGCCAGAGACACCGCCAAGCGTGCCGTTCAGGCAGCGTGCCTCATGAACGCGCTGATCAACAGCGCGTAAGGTGAGTATCCATGAAACGATTGTTTAAAAAAATTATCCCCCGAAATCTTATCAATCTCCTCTGGCACAAGCCGCTTGCGATGGCGGCTTGCTTTTACTATGGATTCCCCGCGAAAAAAATGATCGTCATAGGCGTAGCGGGCACAAAAGGCAAGACTAGCACTGCCTACATCATAAGCCACGTCCTTGACGAAGCAAAAAAACAAAACGCGCTTATCTCCACTGCCGCGCTCAAAATGAATGGGGTAGAAACTCCGAATACGGTCAAAATGACTTCCCCAAACCCATGGTTCATCAACCGTTTCCTCTCCGAAGCATATCTACAGAATTGCCGTTACGCGATCATCGAGGTTTCATCGCACGCGATCGATCAATATCGCGTATGGGGCATACCATTTACTGTCGTAGTGATCACCAATCTCTATCCCGACCATCTTGAATACCATAAAGACGCCCAGGAATACCAGCGCATCCACCGAAACATAGTATCAGAACAGACGACGCTGATCTTGAACGCGCATGATACCGCAACGCGTAAATTTCGCGCGACGCCAAAACAGAAAATCTATATCACCCATGATGGCGTGCTCGCAAAAAAGTTGAGTACATCCGCAATTCCTCTGATGGCCGGCATCCAACGTCCCAATATATACGCCGCGGCTGCCACCGCGCTCTTTTTAGGGTGCGATCATGTAGCGGTCTCGCACGCTCTACGGACTCTCACCGCGATCCCTGGCAGATTTGAATATATCAACGAGGGACAGCCGTTTGACGTAATAGTGGATTATGCTCATTCACCTGTTTCGTTGCTCGCGTTTTTTCAATCACTGCGCGAACATTCAAAAAAAACTGTCATCGCCGTATTTGGCGCCTGCGGAGAGCGTGATCGCAAAACTCGTCCTGAAATGGGGTCAATTCTCGATCGCTACGCGGATATCGTCATCATCACCAATGACGACCCGTACGGGGAGGATCCTGATTACATAGCGAACGGAGTAATGCAAGGCGTAGAACGCAAAACAAAGGAAAGGGATATGTATGTCATCCTCGACCGAAAAGAGGCGATCACAAAAGCATTCTCACTCGCGGCGAATGGAGCGACGGTCTGCATCCTTGGAAAAGGCGCGGAGCAATTTCAAGTCATGAATAATAAAAAGATTCCGTGGGATGATCGACGAGTAGCGCGCGATCTTTTACGTTCGGGAGCGTACCATGCGCGAACACAAGGCCGCTGACTTCAACGGCGCCGCTTGAGCGCACGATACCCGCCAGTTCCGAAAGCGTTGAACCAGTCGTACTGATATCATCAATGAGGATGATCTTTCTGCCCGCGACTGATAGAGGGTCAACGCATGCAAAAGCTTGTCTCACGTTCTCCTTTCTTTGCTTTCGATTCAACGTCACTTGCGTGCGCGTACTACGCACCCGCGCCACGGCATTCGTATTTATCTGCGCGCCAATCATGCCCGCTAACCGTGTCGCTATAAGTTCAGCTTGGTTAAATCCCCGTTCCCGCAGTTTACTCTCATGCAAAGGCACGGGGATCAAAAGACATTCTTGATCGTATGTAGGGATATACGACAGTTCATGCGCGAGTGCCGACGCCATGATGGCAGCCAAGTCTCGTATCCCCTGGTATTTGCACGTATGTACGATCGATCTTGTGAGCCAATGATCGTATGAATACGCGGCGCGGATCGCGGAAAGATGCGCGGTATAATTTACGAAATATAAAGGCCGCGGCATATACCGCGGCAATTTTTGTCTGCACGCATCGCACACCCATACCCCATACATGTTGCATCCGAGACAGAACCGAGGAAAAAAAATATCGAGGAGGGCAGCGGAAATGGTATTGAACACTCTATTGCCAATATGCCCCGTCAACGAGCCAGACATTATCTTGATTTTTCAGTTTGATGAGTATGTCCTGATTAAACGTGCGAAAATTGGTGCTCGTGCCGACAAGCTCTTTGCGTTGCGTACTCACGGTATATTCCGCTTCGTTCGCGCCTAAATCAATCTTTTCCGCTTTCTGGGCCAGCGAACGCGTAGTGATGCCTTTATATATTTCCGGAAGCGGCTTGGAACGCGCCGCGGCTACTTCCCGCTGCGCCCATTCCTTCATAGTTGGGGTCATAAATCCAAATAAATCCGTATAATTTTCAAAATTGCTTTGGTTGGAATAGCTGCCAAAGCGTTCCGCGAACGGCATGATAATGGAAATAATCGCCGATCGAGCGCGATCCTCTTCAGATACAGGCTCGCTTTGTCTGATCGGTACGGGGACTACCACGGGCGCGGCGGATGTATCCGTGCCTGACGAAACTTGCTGTCCCGCTGGCGTGCCAACCGCGGCAGTAGTCGGACTCGGCTGTACCGGTTTCTTCGTAAAATACCCGTACAACCAAATTCCGACACCGATCAATACCGCGACAATTACGGTAATGAAACTGACAAGGACGATACGAAGACGAAGGGACATAATGAATGTTTATGATTTCTGGCTTTCTTCCTGCTCCGCGGCGAATTCCTTTTTTGCCGCCTCAATCTCAAGAAGCTGCCGCGGATCCGTCGTGATCAGCTGATCTTCCGAATATGACGCGACAATTTTGATCGCGACGTGTTTCTGGCCCGCGAAAAATATCCCCTCGCCCGGCGCGCTTTCCAATAAAAGATATTTTTCCCCTTCGGTCAGAAGGAATGTTTTTTGAATCAAATCAATGGCTGCCGTCGATTGCTTTAACAGTAGCTGAATGGATGAGTTCGTCAAGATTGCCTTTCCGTATTGCGAATTCAAAAAATCATTCACGTCCTGCGTGATCGTGGTAAGGCCGAGATAATACTTACGGCATCGTTTTGCCAGCGCAAAGACAAATCGCGCTGAATCATCATGCTGCATGAGCCACCATGCTTCGTCAATGACAAGAATGCGTTTTTTAACCTGGGAGCGCACCACATTCCAGATGTAATTTACAATCGTGTAGATTGCCATCGGACGAAGTTCATCCTCAAGGTCGCGTACGGAAAAGACCACGAGCTGATTGCGCATCTCCACGTTCGTCGAACGATTCAGAAGACCCGAAAAAGTTCCTTCCGTATATTTCTTAAGGCGTTCCACGAGCGTTCCCGTGTTTACCATGCCCTCGAGCACGTCTTGGAGGTCTTGCAATGTTGGCGGCTGCGCGGAAGCGAGGTCTGTTTGCGCCGTGATATCCTTTTTCGCATACGATTCGATCAAGGCGCGGTCAACGATGGAATCCTCCTCCGGCGTGAGGGTGCCAAGCATGAGACGCATCAATCCTTTCAACGTGATAACAGCGCTTCTGATGATATCCGCGGTGGACACTTGTTCTCCAACCGGTCGAGGCAAGTCAAAAGGATTAATGCGGCTTGTTGACGCAAGCGAGATATTGATATACGTCCCGCCGACTGCTTCGCACAAATGCTGATATTCCTTTTCCGGATCAATGACGATCACATCCGCGCCCATCATCATGGTACGAAGGACTTCTAATTTGATCGCGTAGGAATTATGGACAAACATCGCTCCGTGACCGGCAAGAAACACTTCATTATCCACGGTGAGATCATACACGTGGGAATCACCGCACTTTTTTTGCTGAACGGAGACAATCGGATCCCATTCCAGATCTGCTGTCACGAGATTTTTCAGGCGCGCAATCAACGCACGCACGCGCGGAAGTCTCTGGCTTATGCTGCGATACTCGCAAGTAACAAGCTGCGCCGCGTCATACAGACTGGTATAGCGCGTATCGGAACGATATCGGAGTGATTCACCCAAAGATCGAGAAAACCCATTTAAAGAAAGTCCGAGCACACGGAATGATTCGTGCACGATCGAGCGCGCTTCGCGAGCATCGATACTTTCTTGACCGACGATACTCCACGCGGACAGCACTGTTTGCGCGTATGGATCACCAAGCTGCTGTTTCATGATTCGCCATGTCTGACCCATCTCGGACCACAGCATACCATTAAGACGTTTTTCTGCGCTTCCTCGGGTAATGACCTGGGTGAGAAGGGGTAGTTGTTCCAATAGAATGATGCGTTTCCGGTAGCGCTCAAAACGGTGGATCGCTGTTTCAATGTGTTGTATGATGGTAAACAATTTTTTTCGGGATGGTTGATAGGCGCCATTCTTTATATCTATATAATCTTGTATGCCGCGAAGTTGCGCGGGTATCAACGTGTATAATTCCTGAAAAACATCCTGGACAGGGATCGTCCATACATTCGTGTTGCCTTCTTTATTGCACACGCTCACAAGAAGCGCATTTTTCCGATCGCTCACAAACCCCACTGCGTCACGGAACGCAATGAGGTCGTGTTGTCCTGATAGGGAGAGGTGATAGTACGGCTGTCTCCGTTTCGTGATCGTATTGGCTGCATACTTGCTGCGAGTATGCAGCCTGCATATAATCCCAAATGTCCCAAGCAGATAGGAAAGATCGGAAATTAACTCTTTTGATTTTGATGTGGCATTCACACTATGATGTTCGCATGAACCATCCCCTTCAAAATAGGCGCGCAAAAAAGCCGCTTGCGTATGTGTTGGCGCGTCCCAAATAACGGAGGGAATGCGCTTCTCATGAGATTTCCCGCCTCCCCTGATGGCATGGATCAAAGATACAAAAACGCGGCTGGAAACCACGACTGTTTGATCGTGCCGCTGGAAATACGGTACGCGCAAAGATCGAAGGCAATCCTTGATATCTTGAAGAACTTCATCATCTTGGTTTGTTATAAGCACAAAATTGTTTCCTATTGTCCCCTCTGAAACAATATATCCTAAGATTCGCCCCAATTCTGCCGACAAACGGAGACGCAGCGGAAACTGTGCTCCGTCAGAACGGTTGCGTGAACAAATTCTGATTGAGCGGAACAGTGGATCGTCCCATGAAAGGCGTAAGGCATCGCACATTTCCGCAAACAGAGTCAGCGGCATTCTTCTGCCTTTCACATAGTTCACTCGGTACTTCGCGTATCGAGGGTCTTGCATGCGATACCCAATACATCGCTTTTCAAATTGAGACACCACTGCTGATGCGCCCATCACATAAAGCAAGTGATCTCCTGAAAGAAGCGGAGCAAGGTTAAGCGATGTTTTTTTTGAATGATAGGAAGTAACGCGACGTGGCAGTGGGACGGAATCACCGACGGTGATATCCGCGCTTTTTGCAGTGACTACCTGTCCGTTACGTAATCGCAGCATGTTGTGGTCTGCCGTGGTGGTAATTTCCCGCCCGCTCTTTGTGCGAAACGTATAGGAATCCGATGGCGCGGATTTCCGCGCGGCAATACTGACATGACTCCATTCGCCTTTCAAATTTTTATCAAATGTATACACCTCGATCTCCGGATTACAGATGCCTTCTAATTCGTCATCAATGCGTTCAAAGCCGCGCGCCGCGCCTAAGGAGTCAATATACTCTCCTATGGTTACAAGCTTTACGCCTTCACGATCCTTAAGAAGCACTGGTGTAGAACGTTCAACACTTTTCCCGGCGCCTGATGTAGCAAACACCACGGAGTTGGCGTTCTGTAAAGAAAATCTGTCAAACAATATCAAACTGTTATTGTGGCGGTTAAGGCCGTACAGGATTCCTTTTTCCGATGTAAGGTCTGAAGAGATAAAAGGAAAGCTCGCCGCCGCCGGAGACGTGTTCATATTAAACCCGATCTCCAATTCATCATGGCCAAGGGGCAGTGTGGAATTAAACCCCTGCTCCGCTTGATAAAAGACTCGTTTCGTATATACCAATTTCGTGCCGAAAATCGCTTCAATATCTTCGGTAAGCTTATCCAGCCTTTCCACGGAATCGGCATACAGCGTGACGTAGAGTCCCAAGGAAAAAAAATGCTCCGTGCCTTGCGTGAGGTCATCGCGCAATTTCTCCATATCCTTGAGCGCCGTTTCAGCCGCAGGATCGCGCGGCTTGCCGTGCTCTTGCGCCATGGAAATTTCCGCCTCTACGCGACCGACTTTGTCTCGGAGTTGCTTTAACACGGTCTGCACGGGCATAGGGTGCAAAAAAATGGAAATATCAAACGACGCGCTGTAATTGATGATCGGCGCGAACCATCCGACATAGATATAACGCGGGTATCCGAGCACGAATAATGTACGGGCGAATTTTGATCCGATGCGAATATAGCTGGATTGCGCTTCGAACGAAGACGGAGCGATCACATCACGCAGCGATACCGTGCCTTTGCGATACTGGATTTCCTGCTCGAGAACTTCTTTTTCGAGCAGTTGTTTTTTTTGCTGCTCGAGCTCCTTGCGTTGCGCAGCTGTCACGCGCTTTGGCGCCGCTTTCCCCGCTTGTTTTATTTTAGGCCTAAATGCCATAGAGATTAAAATGTATCTTCAATCTGTAATTTATTCGTCTCAACCATCTTTTCTTGCGGCGATGTGTCAGGATTGTAAAGATTGTAAAAAACCTCAACCAAACTCTGCGTGTCAAGCCTGGCGGCCGAAAGCCCCATGCCGAGCAAGCCCGACACCGTGTTATCCACCCGCTGATCGAGAAAATGCTTACGCTCACTAAACTGTTCACGCCCGAGAATGATATCAGCCGGCGCGGAAAAAATGGATGTCACGCGGGAAATAAATCCGCGCTTGCTGTCTCCGGCGGGATCATAGGGAATGACGAGAAAAAATTTCTTATCCATGATATTTCCCAGACTCACCAACTCACCGATGTATTGCCGATAATCCGCCATCTGCAACTTAAGGAGATCATTTGTCTGGGATGCCTCGAGCTTTTCAAGCTGCGCGATATAGTGAGAGGGATCAAAGCGGCGGGATTGGATGACAATTTGTACGGGGTAATCAAACGCGTTGAGAAACTGCGTATAGGATTGCATGATCCCTTTTTGCTCGTCATCGGATTTCAGGAAAAAATTGATGGAAGATATGAGGAGCACGGCGCGAAGCGTCCCATCCTTCATGATTACCGTATCATTGCGAATCTCGCGCAACGCCAAATACCGCTGGGTGGACGGCGTGCCCTTCCCGGCCTTCACATACGCTTCTTTTGTTTTCGCTTTTTTCTTTGCCATGATTTTATGCTACAACTTCGTGTACAGTCTACCATTTTTTAGATATACTTCAACTATAGATTACCAAGTCTGCTTTGAACGATACCATTCGTTCTCCGAAGAGCTCCCGTAAGGGAGTTTTTCTTTTTCAAAACAATTCTGTCTCATCATCCTGGTCTTCCGGCCGATAGGCGCCTCCCGTATCCACCTGCAATGCAAGCTCGCTTAGACGCTGTTCGCTTACTCGTTCCTTGAGTACCGAG
>JACPHV010000036.1 GCA_016188385.1 Candidatus Uhrbacteria bacterium
CTAACACCGCTGCTAGAAGAGTATGCCGATCGGCTCATTTTGTATCCCACAGATAATTTTTCCGTTCAAGACACCCTTGCATTACTCGAAGATATGCACGGGTATACATTCAAAATAGAGACATGAAACATCTCCTCCTCCCACGAGGTCTTAACGTCATCCACTATCCAGCTCCAGTGATTTCAAAACAAAAACACCCCGTTTCGGCGAGGGTTTTTGTTTTGAAATTGACAGAAACACATAAATATGCTACTATAATAAAAAGCACAGACTATAATCATAAGAAATAGCGTATGCCGGAAGGTATCAATATCGGTGATCTCCAAAAAAGCTATCATTATCCCGAGAGAAAAGTTTCTCATGAGAAAATCAATTTTACGCCCGAATCTATTACTACTATTGTGGATTCTCTTCTTGTCAGTGGCAGGCTTACAAAAGAACAGCATGAAAGGATACATACATTGGCAACTGCAAAAGAAGTTGATGAAGCGCTCAATGCGCTTCATTCGGCGCTTGACGAAAAAGAAAAGCTCGAGAGCAACGAAGTAAAATAATAAATGAGACCGCCTTATCGGCGGTCTTTTTCTTTATCTTCGAGCAGAGGAAACGGATCTTGTTCATCGAGCGCTTTATCGAGGATTATTGATCGGGCGATATCATCATACGTCACAGTTTTTTCTTCCGGTCGTTGAGGCGTTATATGTGAAGCCGGCTTGACAGATTCTTTTGCGGCCCGGACAAGAGTACGAAAGCGCATGTACTGCGTATTTGCCATGTGGTATTTCTTTGCACATTTGTAGAGCGTTTGTTCTTCACGAATTTTTCCTACCAAATCTTCACCCAAATGTCTGAAGAACCATCTTTATAAGTCTAGCAGCACTGCGGCAATCCACGGAAACACCGCGGTCGCGTCGCTTTGGATGATTTGGTAATAACTTTGTGTAGACAATTTGTCCCAGGTGATTTTTTCTTTGCCGCCGGCGCCTGAATACGACCCATACGACATAGGTGAAGATCCGATCTCGATAAACCCCGCCCAGTCTCGTACCTTGCCATGGAGTCCAAGATCGTGTTTGAGCGAGGGGACGACGCAAATCGGGAAATCAGCCGCGATGCCGCCGCCAAGCTGCAAAAACGCGATTGGATGATCCTTTGCGGTTTCCATATACCAGTCATACAGAGAGGTAAAGTATTCCAGCCCTGTTTTCATGATATGTTGATTCAAAACCACGCTTTTATCTTCTCGATACGTGCCGTCGTACGAATAACTCGCAAAGATATTGCCCATGGTTGAATCCTCAAATCCGGGGACTACGATAGGGATATTCTTTTTCCATGCGGCATAGACCCATGAGTCGCTTGGATTACCCGCGGGATCGCATTCAATCAGGCTATCTGAAAAAAGACGGCGGAAATATTCATGAGGGAAATATCGTTCGCCTTTATCTTGAGCGTCTTTCCACATGGTAAGCAAATGCGGCTCTAAAATACGCACGCTCTCATCTTCCGGCAGAAACGTATCCGTAATGCGCCGTAAACCTGCGTCGCGCAGCTCTGCTTCTTGTTCCGGCGTGAGCTCGGTATAGCGCGGGATATACGCGTAGTGCGAGTGCGCCACATAACGGTAGTATGATTCTTCATGGTTTGCTCCTGTGGCGGAAATGATATGCACTTTATCTTTACGAATGAGCTCGGCGAGCATCACGCCGACTTGGAAAGAAGAAAGCGCTCCCGAAATCGTGATCATGATTTTACCGCCGTTTGCAAGATGGTCTTTCAACCATAACGCCGCCTGCAATGTCGCGCCGCCATTACAATGATGCAAGGTGCGCATCGCGTATTCAGACACCCTGTGAGCGCTCGACATCACATCTTCGCTGATCGTCTTTTTTGAAGCAGGCGCTGTATCTCCTTCAACAATGAGATTTTGCAACGCAGGGGAAAGTCGTTCGAGTTTCGTACGATCCATAGTGGATTGATAAGACCGTGATGGTCTGCTAAGATTTAGTCATGAGAATGAAATTATCTTACACCCATGACGCGGAATGACAAGCGTATCTTTGTGTTGCTGCCCGCCTATCGGGAAGCAGGCGTGATCGGCGGTATTGTATCGGAGATCAGGCAACGATACCCGCATTTTTCTATCGTGGTCATAGACGATTGTTCTTATGATACAACGGCTCAAGAAGCTGCGCTCGCCGGCGCCCACGTGCTTAAACATTGCATCAATTTGGGACAAGGCGCGGCCGTAAAAACCGGAGTTACCTTTGCTATTCAGAACGCCGCTGATATCATAGTCCATATGGACTCTGACGGCCAGCACGTCGTTTCTGAAATCGATCTGCTGTTAAATCCGCTTCTTTCCGGAAAGGCCGATATCATATTAGGATCTCGTTTTCTTGCCAATCAGAGCAATGTACCGACACTGCGACGCCTCGTATTGAAGGCAGGGATTCTGTTTACATGGTTTTTTTCAGGTTTGCGGTTGACTGATACTCATAATGGATTTCGCGCTTCAACGCGCGAAGCGGCTCAAAAAATTGCCATAAATGAAAATCGTATGGCCCACGCATCAGAGATATTGCACGAAATCGTTCGCCATAATCTGTCGTACGTCGAAGTGCCCGTAACGGTGCTCTACACCAAATATTCACTGCTTCACGGTCAGAAATCTTCCAATGCTTTTCATATCGTCACACGTCTCCTCTGGAGGAAACTTTTTCTTGAATAATGAGCAAGATTGCATCTGAAGTTTCAAGTCTATGGTCATACAAGTTCTCGTCACGGCGATCAGTCTGTTCGTAGTGGGCAAGGCAGCTACGGCGTACGTTCATAAACGGATTCGCATACCCGCGTTTGTTATCTGGGCGCTCTTTTGGGTGGCCATCATTGTTGTAGTGTGGCAGCCTAACCTCACTGACCGGCTCGCGGCGCTGCTGCAAGTCGGGCGCGGCGCAGATGCGGTTTTTTATCTTTCCTTGGTTGTAATATTCTACCTATTGTTTAGAATATATATACGCTTCGAGAGGATTGACTCTCACATCACGACTCTCGTACGCGAGATTGCAATTCTGAACAAACGCGTTGACGACACTAAAAAATAATAATTTTTACATGCCCGCGAAAAAGAAAAAATACAAATATGATATTATCTCAGTCGGCGACGCGACGCTTGACAGTTTTGTAAAAATGAATTCCGCGTCATTGCTCTGCAATTTGAATAAAGAAAATTGCTGGCTGTGCTTTACCTATGCCGATAAGATACCGATTGATGAATTGCATTTCAGTATGGGGGGCAACGCCTGCAATAACGCTGTCGGATCATCTCGTCTCGGCCTCAAAGCGGCTTTTTATAGCGTCATCGGCGGAGATGATAGCGGCCGCCGCATCGTTGATCAAGTGAAACGAGAAGGCGTATCCCCTGAATATCTCGTGGAAGAAAAAAATAAGCCGACAAATTATTCCGTTGTATTGAACTACAAAACCGAACGTACCATCCTCGTTTATCACCATAAGCGATCATACGCATTGCCTGTATTTGCTCCGTCCCGCTGGATCTACCTGACCTCGATGGGTGAAGGGTTTAAGAGCATTCATAAAGAGCTTCTGCGGTTTATGAAAAAAAACGGCACAAAGCTCGCGTTTAATCCCGGCACTCACCAGCTGCTTGCCGGTAGAAAAGCTCTCGAGCCTATATTGCTCGCGTGCGATCTGTTGATCCTCAACAGAGAAGAGGGGCTTATGCTGCTTGGATTGTCCGCGGACACGACAATCCAAGACTTACTCCGCGCGATACACAAGATAGGGCCGGATATCGTTGTTGTCACCGATGGAGCGAAAGGCGCTTACGCGTTTGACGGGCATAGAAACTACTATATGAAAACTATGCCGGCAAAAGTAGAAGAACGCACAGGGGCCGGTGATAGTTTTTCTACGGGATTTATCGCTTCCCTTATATACGGGTGTCCGCTCAACCAGGCGCTGCAATGGGGTACGGCTAACGCCGCTTCTGTGATAGAACATATCGGACCGCAAGCCGGTCTGCTCACGAAGAATAAGCTCCTTGCTCGCATCAAGCGCTCTCACTGCGATTGCAAAGAATTATAATCATTCATTGAGGATCTACTATGAACGTCTTCGTCACGCGGCCAATTCCGCAAGCAGGCATAGATTTATTGAAAAAAAAGAAAAATGTAACGGTGAGAGTACAGGCAAAACCAATCAACCTTACAAAAAAAGAATTAATGAAGCGAGTGAAGGGCGTTGATGCGATCCTTTCGCTTCTGACAAATACGATAGACGGAGATGTCATGGATGCCGCCGGACCGCAGCTCAAGGTCATAGCTAATTATGCCGTCGGGTTTGACAATATCGATGTCGAGGCGGCAAAAAAGCGAGGCATCATCGTCACCAATACTCCAAGCCCCGAGATTAGCGAGTCCGTGGCTGAACACACGTTCGCGTTGATCATGGCGCTTACGCGCCGCATTGTAGAAGCGGATAAGTTTACTCGAGCCGGCCAGTACCATGGATGGGATCCAAAGCTGTTTTTGGGGCGCGATCTCACAGGATTAACTCTCGGACTGGTCGGGTTGGGTAGGATAGGAAAGCTTGTTGCCGCGCATGCCCGATGTTTTGGCATGAATGTTGTATACTTTGATAGGAAACGCGACGCGGAATTTGAGAAGAGTACAAATGCGCGGTATCTTTCGATGCAGAAATTGTTTCGTCAGAGCGATGTGGTCAGTCTTCATGTGCCATTGCTTCCTTCCACGAGGCATCTTATCAATGCAAAGACACTCCGCCTTATGAAAAAAGACGCTTTTTTGGTGAATACCGCACGCGGGCCGGTTGTCGACGAACGAGCGGTCTTAAAGGCCTTATACGAAAAAAAACTCGGCGGTTTTGCTCTCGATGTATTTGAATGCGAGCCCGCGATTGACTGCGATACTTCTGACCAATACGAACTGGCAAAACTTCCCAATGTCATTATGACTCCGCATACGGCTTCGGCGACCGTACGCACGCGCGACGCAATGGCGCTGCTAGCCGCGCAGAGCATACTATCCGCGCTCGCGGGAAAGAAACCACCTCATGCTGTCGCATAAAAAATTTCGATTTATAGACCACCGTACCTCATCATATCTGTCGACTTGGCAATCATGCGCACTTGTGGAAAAACAGAGGTAGGCAACAGTGAAATTATATGATATACTATATAGTACGATAACGCATAACCATTGCGAAGTATGTTTATATTTTATCAATCAAAGAAACGCGCTTTTACGTTGGTTGAGCTTCTTATCACCATCGGTATTATCGGTATTTTAGCCACGGTTACGGCTGTTTCTATTGGTAACGCGCGCGCGAAAGCGCGTGATAGCAAGCGGCTTACGGAGATAAAACAGATCCAGAACGCGCTTACCCTCTATCAAAACGAAAATCAAGCGTTTCCGGACAGCGGAGATGTTGTTTTAATTGTTGGCAATGGTGAAAATGAATATGGTTTGCTGTGCAATACTGCAACCGGTTTTCACAAGAAAAAAGAAGATTGCGGTGATTCGCAGATATTTATCGGTACGATGCCGGGCGATCCGCTTGGGAATGATCCGTATTTTTACAAATACAAAAGCGATTCCAACAACCTCAATAACTATATCATGACATTCAATTTGGAAGCCGGAACAGGCAACTTAACCAAAGGAGCCTATGAGGCGACTTCCGCGGGGATTAGGAAAAAAAGCGATTGACGCGAGCGCCCTATCCCAAAAAGGCGCTGAACTTGTCGGAATACTCCAGTCTTCCTTCGAGTTAATCATCCTTTTTGGAAGGAAATTGAATCGGAAAAGACCGGGAAGCTATTTTTCTACAGTCTCAATTTATAATTAGCATCAGTTGTATGAGATTATTGAAAGTAATCAAAATATTTACAGCAATTTTTGTTATATTTCTAGCAACAGCCGCTGGTGTTTTTGCTCAAAAACAGACAGTACCTCCTGATTGTCATGATACCCCTTATGCATCGGGAAAAGTTTTGGTTTGTATTGTGGAAACGCAAGATGGTTTTATACCTCGGAATCTGGTCGTTTCAACCGGTACAAAACTTATATTTCGCAATGATCGCGGAGGAGACAGAAGTATGCAGATAGGCATCCCCCGCAGAGGTGGGTTAGGTGGAATGAAAGAACCTGTTTCAGGACGCGTAGAGTATGAATATACGGTTACAGGAACCGGCACGTATGGATTTCAAAATGTGCCAACAGGAAAAACACTTGCTGTGAGGTCTCTGTCAACGACAACGTATACAACTGAATACGACGACTATAAAAAGAAAGTAGAGCAGGACGCTCGGAAGAAGATGCCTTTGAAACTCCATTTCTTCAAAATTGATGATAAAAGCGCAGGCACAGTCTCTATCAAAAAAAATGATGCAATTAAGCTCAGCTATCAAGCGGACGCAGACTATTGTACTCGTACCGAACTTGTCTTAAACGCCGACCACACTAGATGGGAAGAAGTAAAAGGCGGTACTTGGAATAAAGGAAAAGGCGAGACAGCATATTCGATTAGCCGGAAGCCATCCCGTACTACAACATACCGCATTGCGTGCGTGAAAGCAGGCACGGCTGCTTATGCAGGAGGCGAGGTTACCGCAGTGGTTGATGGAGTGACATACAAACCACCGGCAAACCAAATTCAACTGCCTGATGTTCAGTATCCGGAACAGCCCGAACTCCCGAAGGAGGTGACAATGATATTGTTGAAGGATCATATGGCTTCCAGTACAGCCAAAGTGGCGCTTAACGGCAGAGTATTTTTCAAAAATCAAAGCGGGGGAAAGGCGGTTGTTGAAATTCGATTGAATAGCAAGCTGATAAAAAGAATCTCTTTTCCGAAAGATGGAGAAACAAAACCGAACGTGTTTGCCAAGACCGGAACATATGCCATCAAAGCATACCGGACATGTGGACGAGGAGGATGCAAGGATAACTTTGCATCTGGAATTATTGATGTACAGGGTAAACCGGAATTAACTATTGACGTTTACCCCATCTACAATAATGGGCAGAATGATAGCAAACCTGTCAATGTTCAAATGGGTTTATATGTTGAAGCTGCCCGTTTTACTCTTACTGCAGGGATAGAATCTGATATTACGATTTCCCAGATTCGCTTTCGTAATTCCGGTACGGCCGCGAGCAGTAGCATTAAAAATTTTAGTCTCTGGAACTACACACATAACATACGTTTGGCTGAAGTGGCGCAACTGACTAGTGATTCTTACCTTACATTTGATAAGATCGGTAAGGGCGGCAAAGGATTTACTATTTCTGCAGGGGAAGATATAGTTTTGCGCGTACAAATGGATATTGTCGGCGGTCCGAACGAAACGGCGCGATTTGTTTTACAGGAACCAACAGATATCAAAGCCCATGCCTACGATGCATCTGTCGTGGTCAAGGCCGCAGCGAAAGGCAGGGATCCGTTTTTTCCAATCGGCGATACGGGTAATGGTAAGGCTGCCAGTATGTATGTCAATAAAATCAAGATTGCAAGCGGCTTGATGGCACTAAGTTTGGCTACTGATTCACCAACCGGGAAAATTGCCGCCGGTGCTGAAAAAGTGACAGTAGCTCATTATGAACTAAAACCAATCGGTGAAGATATGGAGCTGCAGTCGCTGACATATCGCATTGATCGTTCTCCCGCAGCGAAAAACAATGAGCTTACAGGATTATTCATGATGCTAATCAATGAGAAGGGAAATAAAAATAAAATTGTAGTATATACTGCAAGCGCAAAATCACTCGCCTACAATCAGGATATCCCTGTCACGCTCACCACCTTCCCCCATTTAGATCGCAATAAAACATATACCCTTTCCTATCAGGCTGATATCAGCAGTGATGCTTCTCAAGGAGCAACATATCGCACTTGGCTTGATGTAACAAAAATATACCGCACCGCAACAAAGGATATCATTGATCCGCCTGGTGTAGTCAAGTCGTTTCTTCTTACTGTAAAGTGAGGCATCCTTGATCCGTGTAAATAGACGATTACAAGGTTACCCAACCTAAGCAACCAGGGTCAATGCGTGTTGAATTCGCTACAAAATGACCTATATTGTAAATCCGTTGGCACCGGCCACTCCTTACCTGTCAACTGTATCATGAACCAGAGCAAAGGGTCTTGACAAGGATTTAGGGCTATGGTATGATACGCGCTATCACTGCTATAGTCCTTTTTCTTTACAATAAAAGCACATACTCCTATTTCTGGGTCGGCAATCTGCAGACACGACAAGCATGGGGATGTATTATTCGGCAATCGGGCCCCTGGCTCAATTAACCGGGTTCTACATTTTCTTGTCTGCAGATTATCGATACAGAAAGCAAAAAACTCAACAGTAACGTTGAGTTTTATCGTATACGGGAGAAATAATATCGGATTTACTCGTGTTATTCCGCAAAGAAATGACCGAGAATATTTCAAGGGTTTCTGGAGGTATTTTAAGGTTGTTCAACGGTGTCCGTATCGCTTTTTTCCGCGGGGATATCCTGCGGTTCTTTTTGTTCCTCGCCTACCAGACATACCGCCGGCCAGACTACATAATGGCTTTTGAATATATCTTTTTTCATTTCTCCGCTTACCGGATACACACGGCGTTCAAATACCGCATCAGCTCCGTCATGAGCGCGTTCCGTACATTTTTTCTCGCCGGGCTTGAGATCCGACGTTTCAATATATCTTACCGGCGGAGCTTTTTTGATATTGAATACGGTCGGTTCATCCACTTCCACGCGTCTGCCATCATGTACCCCCCAGAGATCGACAGATACCTTTGTTCCCTCCACGCGCGCCTGTATCAGGATTGGATATCCCGTATCATTCGTAAATCGGAAATCTGGCTTTGGCGAATAAATTGTAGCGTCAAAGCCGATCGGAGGTTCGTAATAGCTGACACGGTAGGAATGGTTTTTACGTTCTACAATCGGCAAACCGGCGTATGCGACCGCTCGGAACAATGTCGTGGATACTTGACAGAGTCCGCCACCGTATTCGGGAATGGTTTTTGTGCCCTTAATGACAAGTTCAGGTTTATACCCTCCGGTATCATCGATCGATCCGAGGGCTGATACAAGCGAAAACGTTTCCCCGTTTTTAATGATGATACCGTTGATTTGCTTCATGCCTGTCGCGATATTATGCCGACGATTGGGCGGGCTTCCGCGAAAATCCGTAACCCCCCTTCCAATGATTTCTTTGATGACCAATGTTTCGCCGTCCATGTCTGACGGCAGGGCCGGTATTTGTTTTGAACGCAATTCAATAGCAGGTGTCCGTACGGTGTTAAGAAGCGCAGACTCTATTGCGTTTATACTTTGCTCCCGATCAAGCTCTTGTCCATCGCGCGCGTGTTGGAACGTTGTCACTTTGCCGTGTTTGATCTCGTATTTTTGTTGCTGTATTGCTATGGATATATCGGGAGCCACTTTTGATTCGAGATAGCTGCGCACCGTATCAGTATTGAGTGCGATATGTGGAAGTTCGCCGTTCTC
>JACPHV010000034.1 GCA_016188385.1 Candidatus Uhrbacteria bacterium
GAACGCGAGCGTACCGGCAAGAGCGACGATCAATAGCGCAACAAATAGGAATACAAAAAAATCAAACATCTTAAACGCGACGAAAACCAACACTCCGCCGGTAAACAAGATGCCAAACTGCCGCACCGTGATGGGGCCTAAGATCTTATCTTCGCTTTCAATGAATTGTGGGACTGTGATCTGCTCCATCTTTTATGGTATAATAATTCGCGGTGGATTTCGAGGGCCGGGTCCGGGTGGTCCCGGGAGCAGACTTGCCATTTTGCTCTAGGGGTTCGACTCCCCCTCGGTCCACCTTGACAAAAAAAATGTTGCGTGTTATTTTGATAATGAAATGGCAAGTCTGCTACGATCGGACACTATCCGTTCTCCTAGGAGCTCCTGAAAAGGAGCTTTTCTGTATTTCTTCGCTTTCAATGAATTGTGGAACCGTGATCTGCTCCATTACTATGACAGAATAACTTTTATAGTGTAGCATAATTGGAGATGATAAGCCTGATTCTCGCATCCAGTTGAGATCGAACAAAAACCCCCTTTACGGGGTTTTTGTGCTATATACGAATCTGCTCATTTAATTCCAGAAGCGCTTCAAACTCTTCTGCCGTGAGATACGGTTTGCCGGCGGCTTTTCTTTTCTCGATCACATCGGCGATATTGACGCCCGCGCCAAAGCTCTCCTTTCCGATCTCTTGATACAGTCGCGACACTTCATTTTCTTTCCATGCCGCAATGCAGGACATTTTTTTCGTGTAGGAATCTTTTTCTATCAACGCAAACTTTTTCAATATCTTGCCTGCCGCTTCTTCCGGATTGGGCGACAATCGGCGAAAATCCTTGAGTGTAATCACGCGCATCTCCTCCACCGCGTCAAGCAATCGCGGCGGAGCTTTGACATCGGATACAGGCACCTTGCCGACAGTCGATCCGGGACGAATCTGTACGGGGATCCTTTTCACGTCTTTCCCTTGCATAGCAGAGGGGAGGGGCTGTATTGGTGAAACCAATGGAGCAGGTCCATCAGACGGCTGTTCAGCCGTTTGAGTCCGCGTATCTGTTCCCTGTTTGCCGGATGGGGCGGAATTTTTGAATCCTGTACGCGCTGTATTGAGCTTGTTCTGGAGCGGTGATACCTCCTCCACGATTGTTGGAACACCGTTTTCATCCTCCTTGATAGAAAGCGGGGGTGGGGGCGGCGGAGGAGAGGGGGTAGACTTGGCAGGTGGAACAGGCGAGGCGGCAAGCGTTGAAGGCTGCGGCTCTTTGTCAGCGGCATCCGATTGAAGCTGTTCAGACACCATTTCTTCTTTGACTGGCTGACTCTGCGACGCAGACACGGATTCCTGATGAACCTCTTGCTGCCGTGTTGATATGTCAAGAACTTCTTTTCCCCTATCGGACACCGTTGGAGCGTTCATGCTTTTTTTGATCGCGTCCAGCACTCTCTCCGCGTCGTGCGATGTCAAACCGATCCCGCCCTCTTCCACTGAATCCATGAGCCGCAATTTTGTCTGTGTGTCATTGCGGACATTTCTCAAGCGGGTGACTATACTTGTTCGCAGGCGTGAGGAGATATCCGGGGCAATCGCAAGCCCAACATCGGCAATGATCTCATCAGCGAGTTTGTCATAATCCTGTGGCGGCATAGGGATATATGATGGCTTAATGATGGAGTCATTGTTGTCTTCTCTTGCCATTTGGGCGGCAGGGGCTATTGATGTGGCAGAGAGCCCCTCTGTCGACTCTCTAACATCGACAAAATCGTCTACTGATGGAAACTCTTGCGGTACTGTTTTTTCCGATACCTCCATAGACGTGTTTTTGACTTCCGAGGGAGATTGACTCAATGTAGTGATCTGTTCAGCAACTGTTACTGCTGGCTCCCGTGATAGGTTCGCGGTCGCAGAAGCTCTTGCAAGCCGGGCGGCACTCACTTCTTTGATCTCATCTCGTGCGTAAGGAATAATTACCCAATCGGTAGGAGGAACCTTTGCCAAACTATCAGGAAAATTCTTCAAAGTATAATAGGCTTCAAACAACCTGCGGACAGCTTCTCTATTTTCTTCGGATAATTTTTTCGCATTTGGATTCTGTGTAATATACTTCGCAATTGATAGCGACGATACCCCCTCTTTGTCGCTTGATGCCAACAGATCTCGTACCCACTCCAAGATACGAGGAGTGATCGGATCTGTTCCGATCTCCTCCTCGTTATCAAGCATTACCTGCTGAAGCTCTACGGGAAATGTCTCTTTACGCCGAATTATTGCGAAAATCAAAGCATTCAGCGCAATCAACGGCATCGATTCTGTCAAACGCAAATATCCGACCAACTGTGTCTGAAAGATTTTTTTTATCTGTAACGCCTCTTTTTCGAAGTCAAGCATACGAAGTTTCTCAATGCCTTTTCTGAAGTTCTCTTCCATTTGAGAAATAAGGTAAAAATAAGTCCTGCTTTCATTGAGATCATCTTCTGTCCTCTTAAACTCGTTTTTATAATGCTGCCACTGATTGTCAAAATGCTCAGGGAATACGAGTACCGTATTTAACATCGTTAATCGAGAGAGTTCAGTCGCGAGTTCTGCGTCGCAGTTGAGTCGCTCTTTGATTACTGCCGTTAGTCCATCTACAGAAATCCGCATCGCAAATAAATCTCCCAATACGGTATCAAACGCTGCATCTTGTACTTCTGTCAGCGGATACCGAAGATGGAGATTGTAGCGGAACTGAAAAAACTCATCAGACCATAATGCCTCTTGGATGTTTTCCGGTAGTGAATCGAGTTCTATGGAATATAATTTCATACGGTCAAAATCTCAGGTGATTAACCTACACGAGTCTTCTTCCATTTAATAATCTGATAAATCTCATCAAGCAATGCTCCGTCCTTCCCAAGCCTATTCTCAATCTGATGCATCAGGACGCCGGAAAGACCTGCCACGTTTGCGCTCGCGCGATCACCGTTTTTCGAAGCGCGCAAGATAGCTGACATGACATGCATTGCCATGGCTCCATTTGGCCCATCTTGCCGCAATTGTTCCGCCAATAACCGAGCCAGATCGCTGTCCTTATTCTGAAATATTTTATTATGCATGCCTGTGAGGAAGTACGGGGCAACATCGTCATCTTTCATAGCGTTAACGATTACTTGTTGATAGAATGTTTTATCCTCCGCCGACACATCTTTTCTGAAGTTGCCATCCATGCCGATACCAAGATGATCGTCGGGGAATCCCCTGTTCATGCCAAGAACTTTGATAAATTGTTCGTAGTCTCGATTTGGACTAACGGATCCGTCATCTTGCCGTTCTTTGTGTTGGCCTTGAATTTCCATCCTGTTAAGCTCTTCTTCCGCGATTTCACGCGCTCTGTTTTCAACAATCGGATTGCTTTTCATTCGCATCATCAGTTGCGCGGAAATAGCGGTGGGAAGCCGATTAATAGCTTTGAGTAAGCCCGCATTAAGGCTCTCCGGCCTTGTGAGCTTGCTTAGATCAATCCTGTTTTTATTTACCAGCTCGACCAATTTCTCCGGTGTCATACCAAAAGCTTGCGATGGGTATTGCTTATATACTTCGTAATCAAATGCCTCGACAGCAGCTCCGCCCGCGCCCTGTCTGACAAAATCTCTTCGCCCTCCTTCCACTTCCGAAGGGTCATACAGATTTCGTCGCATCATTTCTGTTTTGGCAGCCATTTGTTCAAGGTTTGAAAATCCCTTTGCGGTACCGTTCGCAATCGCCTTTACCACTTCATCACGCAAATTGCCAAATTTCTTTGCCGCCGCTTGAAGCGCTTCAAGCTCAACTTCCTGCCCCTCGAGCGTCAACCGATTTCCGAAATTTTGAGATCCTTTCAGAAAATCCCCGATAAAAGGAGCGATTATTGCGGGACCGCCGGCGAGACCTGCGAGTCCACCCCTAAGTACTGCCGCGGCAAATTCGGGAAATTCCATACGCGCCAAATCGGCTGTTGCTTTCCAATCCTCACCCTTTGCTTGCACTTCCAACTTCTCTGCTGCGACTTCAGCTTTGATTGCTTCTCCGCGTAAACCATCCGCAAGTTTACCTCTCGCAGAACCCTTACCGGACTCTTCGTGTCGAATAGCATCGTCAATTAACTCTTTGTCGGCGCGCAAAATCTCTGCTTCTCGTAATTTCTGTTTTTTCTTTTCGTCAGACATTTTCTCCGGCTCGGCTTCTATCTTGCCTTTTTCTTCTTCTAATTGTTCTTCTAACCGAGCGATACGCGCTGCGATTTCTTTCCCTTCAGGAGTATCTTTGCCAAATTGAGGATCAAGCTTTTCGAGATTGATCATGGATTGGAACATCGCAATCTGATCTTGGCGTGCTTTGTTGCGTGCATCTCGTTCATTCTTTTCATCATCTGTTTCCTCCCCCTTTCCGGTCGACTCCTCAAGCAATCGTGCGCGTTCTCCAAGATAGTCCGAGTGTTTCTTCAGCGCACCCGTACCCTCAAACGCCGCAATATCAGCATCCACTTCTGCGACACTGAGCTTGAGACTATCTATTTCTTCTTCAGCTTTTCTGCGCTCTTCGAGTGATTTTGCCGGATCTTTCGTATCCGCCTCTAACTCATGAATACGCGCTTGAAGAGCGTCCCTTCTTTCTTCTAGTTTATGTTTATCGCCGCTCTCAATACTGACTGCGCGGTTATTCATATTCTGCGCTTCTTGTTTTCTCTCACCTGCTTCATTGCGCAAGTCCACGGATGTACCCATGTGTTGGCTCCTACGTTCCGCTGCCGATTCACGCGCTTTTGTGCCGAAGACAGGCACATCTTTCCACCAATTACGCAACGCCATGCCATATTTTGATGTCATGAGGGGTGTTCCAATAAACTGCTGCGCTAGTTCGCCTGGAAGTGAAATGGCTTTACCGGCGAGTTTCATCCCTGCGCTTACCTCCATACGCGCCTTCAGCTGCCGATCGTGCTCTCTTTGTTTCGAATACGCGCCCCAGCGATCTCGCGCCCAACGCATCGGTGACGGGCCCTTTTTGCCCGCGGCATAATCTTTCGCGCCTTGTATGACTCCACCGGCCATCTTGCCGCCTTCCACGCCAAGCTGTTGAGCTACCGCCATACTGCCCAGGAGCATAACGATACCTAAAAAGAAGCCCAGCGTAGTCTGTGGCGTACCCAGCGCCGTACCAAGTTTATTCGGTATGGGGGATGTGGTAGACGCGCTGACAGAACTGATTGTGCTCCCGATCTGCGGGACTCCTGTGGCTGATTGACTACTCGCCGCGAGTGTCGTAAAAGATAACCACAAAAAAAACAGCATGACAGGACCTACGATGAGATAGTTGACAAATTGATCCCACCATTTCTTCGCGTATCCTTTATCATCCGGCAATGCCGCGAGAAAGAACGCCGCCGGAGACAGCACAACGAGAAACCAAAGCGCCACGATACGGAAGACTAAAATAAACAGCATGACAACAACCACAATAAGAGCGATCACGTCAAACGCGAGCAATACGATGAATGACGCGAGAACCTCCCAAACACCGACAGCCGCGGTTCCGGGCTGGGCTACATACTGCTGAAACTCCGCGATGCCGGTAATAGCCAAAAAATTGCCGCCGGCAGTGTTTTCGATCGCGCCGGTAAACGTCAGCATCACGACATTGGAAAAATCGATAAATATACCGGCAATCGTTTTTGAAAAATTGACCAGAATCGCGGCGATGATAAACTTCGGCAAAGTCTTTGAGTAATGGTACTTTTCCTGCTGCAAGATGGTACCCACGGCTATCGCGAGCAAAACGATCACAAAAAACATATTCATCACGTCCCGCACGATCTCCCATCCGCGCGTCACCGGAATGGAGTCAATAAAGGCCGTGTAGCGGGAAACTTCTACGATGAGAAAAACCACATTGAGAAAAAGCCCGTGCAGCGCGTCAACAATCACGGCCACGATCCAACCTACACCGGACAACATTTGATCCTGGGCAATTTGCGCTGATAATGCCAGGCCGGCGGCAGCTCCGATTCCAATGAGAAGAGGGATGGCTGCATCAGCTCCGCGGGGAACAGCCAACACGCCAGCCGTCACGAGGCAGAGCAAAGCTGCCGGAGCGCCAAAGCGCCAGCGTTTTTGTGCTTTTAGGTATGTCGTGAAAAGTGTCAGCATGGATTTTCTATCTATCTTGACATCATTTTATTTTCAGTATATCATACATTGTAAAGGCAGAACTCATACATCATGGGTTTGCTGCGTGTCAAACAAAGGGATTCCTTGAGAAAGGAATTCTTTTGTTTTATAATAAAACCTATGGTGGACCTGGGCCTGTGGTGTATGAAGTAACATTCTGCCTTTGACACGCAGCGAAACGGGTGCAAATCCCGTCGGGTCCACCACTTGGGATATGATTCTGGAGTCGGTGTGCATACGCCGATTTTTTGTATCCATACGTTCAAATAAATTCTTTTGTTAAAGTAGCGTCAAAACATCTCAACTCTAGAAAGGACAGGCAAACCTCCCTGCCGCGGGCAATGCGGCGCTCTCATCCACGCCGGAATGCTGACTCAAAGGAAGCGCCGCGTCACAGCGACCTTGTGTTTTTGGCGGCCATGTTGTCGGATTGATACCAATGCTATAATCCGCGCCACGTTTTGCCGCAAAGCTCGGGATATGCAAATCGCCGTTTGCTTTCTTCTCAATAGTGCCGCAGACAGCAGACTTTGCTTCCCAGTTATCCATGACGTAGACGCAGATCGTCTTGCCAACCGGCGTATCGCGGTAGACTTTATTCATCAAAAACGGTTTATCAGCTGCGGTATTGCTGTATGCTATTGGTCCCGGCCGGTGATTTTTACCGGTTCCCTCTGTATCGCTATTCACAAGCTCGTCGCGGCTCGAAGGATAATCACCCCAATCAACAATAATTTTGCGTAAGGGAAGCTGATCAGGATTGGCATCAACGTAGAACTGAATGGCAACTTTTTGGTAGATGGTCCTTTTATTGTGCTCAAAAGTAAACTGATCCGCCGCTCCCCGCTTGAACCATTCAGTGGATGATGCCGACACGTTATATATCGTAGGCCGATTTGCTTGGGCACTCGTTTTGGAGGTATCCCAGATACTCTGAAGGACAGATCCTTGGGACCCAGCGAAAGCACCATTCGTGTTAGGCCATGCGACTTTTTCATACTGTGAACCATTCCAATCCCATTTTTCATATACTTTCCCAAAAGTAGAGCTCTGAAGATTAGCTGCGCTATCAAAATAAAGATTCCTGTATGTGGCTAGTGGAGTATTACTATGCGGGGACGAGACTGCTTTGGGTGGCAAGATGGAGGATGGCGAGTTAGCGGGCGAACCGGCTTCATAAGTCCATGTCTCTATGCCAGGCGTTACACTTCCTGGTAATAATGTATCCTTCCCTGAATACTGCGAGGACGCGATACCATATGAAGCATACTTGAGTTTATGTTGGCTATTCTCCGTGTAGAATTCATCTCTATCCCAGAGATACCTTTTCGCAAGATAACTTAATCTTGTGGTAAGTGTAGTCAGCGGATTTCCAGTGCCACCATCACCGATAAGAAAATTCTTTCCATCAACCGAAAGGTATGGGTTTGCCTGCGTAAAGTCTTTATTGCCGACAGTTCCATATTTTGTAACTGCCCTGCCATCAGAACCAACGACCCTTAAGAGAGAGGTACAGTAATTTGTATATTCATCTTGAGCAAGATGATGGACGGTGTGATTAACTTTTTTGAAAGTAATTTTAATAGAGACGGCGACTGCTTCAGTTTTATTAGAACCCGACTTATCACAATATCTCCATCTCCATCCTCGCAAGATATCACCATCTACAACTGGTCCGACGACCATGAAATTTTTCTCTCTTTCACATACTACACTACTCCGATCAAAAAAACTTTCCGTATTTGTAAACGCGCAAAGAGAAGATCCGCCGTTATTACTGGGGTCACACCAAGCTGTGCTTCTCCAATCATGTTGATAAAACATACCGACGGGTTTCTTGGGACTATCAGTGCGAGTTAATGTATTCCCGTTTTGACTGATATTCCAACCAGTAAGCAATCTATAATGCTCGCATTGCGTTGTACCTGAATTGCAATCCCAAAACCATTGTCCTCCATTAAATATATCTCTAAACTCTACTCTGGTTGCGGCTTCTATAGTATATTCAATCTTTTCAATCGCATCAAAATGAATTTCTGGCCCATTTTGATTAAAACTATTACCTGAAAGACCTTTGGGATTTTCTGTGCCATTCAACGGAATAACCGCAAACGAGTCATCCGTACCACGGCCACCGGCAACAATACCCCAAATAAGTCCTCCCGCTGCACCGATTAACCCACCACCGATACATCCTATCGCGTTTCCTATTACAGGAACCACAGATCCAACGGCCGCTCCGACACCACAACCTCCAGAGCCGGCCATAATCATAACAGCGGCAGTTGCACCAACCTGATCCACGATATTCGATTTTAGCTCAGTAGCTACAATAAGAATGTTTTGATCAGTATTCAAGGCCGCTCTTGTTTTCTCATCGTCATTTTTACTCATATTAGCGGTAGAATCAGACCCAGCGCGCCATGAAGAGGAATTCCTGGTCGTACAGGTGGCGGCATAATCACAAGCCCCTGATGCATATCCTTCATACAATGCGTGGGACCTCGTGGCTGCATTACTATAGGGATTAAATGAATATCCACTTGAGCTTGTTTTGTCTGCTGCGCCTACCATCGACGAGGTCTCATTTGCATTGCTTTTACCGACGCACACATATATGTTATGCGGATTAGTGCCTTTATAGGCCATTATGTCGCCACCAATATCTGCACCAGCTATACCGCTCATAGACTGATTCGCGGGTTTGTCGATAGGATGCCAGAGAAGGCACGCGTACCGGTAGGGGTTATAAATGCCATCTGGGGTAGAAGCTGTCCCCAATTCATAAGATCCTTGCTCGGTCTCTGAAACAGTTGTTGTAAATGTCGCGAGCGTCAAGGGGTCCGATGCCGATGTCCACTGTTTTTCAAATTTACTCTTAAATCGCGGGTACGGTTCAAGGCAATAGCCGTACAAACCGACATTGAGCGTCTTTTGCTTTCTAAAGATTCCTTCTCCTTCACCCCCTGTCACATAATTGCACGCATCGTTCCATGTGGTATCGCCCACTCGATATGGCGCGTCAACGCGCGGGTATAGGCGGCATGAATTTGCTACTTTATAGCCCTGAGTATCTATCGTATTTTGAAGATTAGCTTTCGAATCCGCGCCTCCGAGACCATTTTGCGCGTCAAGCATCTGGCCCCAGTCAAAGAAACTGTCGCGGCTCAACGGATCCCGATTTTCTCCCGCGGCAAACTGCAAATTTGGGTGCGCGTAGCCGGAAAGCATGGTATAGGAGAGATCAAGCGCGGCCGCCGATGCAACGTTTTGCGTTTTTGGCGTAAGAAATGCCTCCTGAAGAGCAGAAGTATCCTTTGCCCGACATTTCGAAACAGAATTGCTGTTCCAAAAACATTCAATATGCTGGTTGCACGAGTATTCATCTTGTGATTGCGCCGTCGCCTCGCAGAATGCTTTTATGCGCGTCGCAAAATTCGGATTATCCTGCGTAACGCACGCGGCCCCGCCGCAATTCGAATTATCCGTGCATCTTTGCAAGGAATTATCGCATACTCCCACGAACACGCACTGCACAGGCGCAATCGCGCCGACTACTCCGACACAATCCGCGTCGATATTGCAAGCTGAAGTAGAAATGACTGCTCCCTTGCAAGCCTTTTTACCGGAAAAAGCAAGACTCTGGCATCCGCCAAATTCATTTTCAATCAAACAGGGCAAACGCTCTAAGCATTGCGTGGCATCGCCTGATTGTATCTCGGAAGCGCAGACGAGCGGCACGTTGCACGCCCGATCAAGATTTGCTTTCAGCACAACATTGGCGTCTCGCAATTGCGCGCCGTATAGATGGTTTGCCGCGCCTTCGACGGGATCAAATGCTTCCTTGCTTGTATTATTCGCATCGGCTCGATTTACCGTCACCGCGCGCTTGGAGGTAAAGTATGTATTGTAATAGTACGTGGAATTATACGTCAACGCGGGAGCATCCTTGCCTGTGCCTCGGAAAAGGATGCAACCCTTTTCCAGGTCGACTTCATTACGGCACTCTTCAGTGCCGGCTTTTTCTGAAGACTTAAGGTAATAATATCGTGTCTGACACTGGCTTCCCTGTTGTCCGCGGACCGGATCGAAGCGACCATAGTCAGATATCAAAGTACCTTTCAAACCTTTCGGGTCAGAATCTATGCAGTATTCGTTATGCGGCCCGCAGGGACGGCAATCCGGATCTTGGTACTCGGTACAGCCGCTGACTTTGGCGATGCATTGCTTTGCGTACGACACCGGACCCTGATCTAACCAATATGATGTTGCAACAGCGCTCGGCAAAGCAGCGGAGCTTGTTCCTGCCACATACGGACCAAGGGGACTCATAGGCGATTGAGGTATGCCATAGGGATCGGATTCTACACCGCAACTGATATATGCGTCACACTTTTCCGTATAGACAGGAAGGTTGGTCTCGCCGGACGGCCGCGGATACTTGGCATTAAGTCCCGCACATTCAGTATCATTCTTGCAAGCGATCAATGGGTAGTGTATCGCGTTCAAAGTCGAGCTGCTTAGGATATTTTCAGACACTTTGCCGCATGCCTTATAAAACCAACCGCCGCCTTTCACGCGAGGATCGCCTTGATTCGTGTCAAAAAATTGACACACATTTTTGCCCGGATCTTTCAAATACCGCTTCGCTGTCGCCGTATCATAGGCCTTACAGCCAATCTCGGCTTCTTTGCAGATTCCGCCTTTATAAGCATTGCCATTGGCAAACTCCGCCGGTGTGGAGCTTGCCGCAATCATTTCCGGCGTGATCTTGTAGTAGACAGTCTGCCATTCTTCTTTTCTGCTCGTAGCCGCGTACTTCGATTGGATATCTAACGTCGTGGTGGCGGTGTTGCCTGTAATGCTGATGCCTTCTTGCGTATTTTTCGGATATCCGTACGCGGTGCAATGATTGTTTGCTCCCGTACACCGCGCTTTCGGTTCGTCGACGAGAAATTGTCCTTGTGCTCTTCGATAAATCGCAAACAAACGGAGCGAACCACTGCCTGAAGGGATATATTCATCATAACATTCATACGGTTCGCCTGGCTGGGCCGTATGCGTCGCTGTATTACTGTAGCCTGGCCATGGAGCGGCGTCCCACGTTGCGGGATCTTGATCATTGCTACATCGTTTGATATGAGAAGGAAGATCAGTACTGTATACAATCGGCTGGCTCGGATATATTCCTATACTCGTGCTGATAGAGCTTAACGTAAGGCTATAATCTCCCAATGAATAATCCTTGCATCCCACAAACGCGGCGGGGCATACGTTTTGAAACCCATAGTGCGCGACGCGCTTGTTTTGCCCGTCCACAAACGGCTGGCCATTGCGGTCAGTGTAAAATTGACAGCCTGTCTGATAGATGTCATCGGATTCATCAGTCGTAGATGAGCCGGCGATCCTGCAATCCGCCGGCCGCGCAGCTTCAGTCGCGATAGAAGTATCGATCGCGTACACGGTCTTGCCTGATGCTTCTTTCAAATAGATATTGTCAACATACACGGAATTATCAATACCCGACCCAAGCGCGCTTGCGCTTCCTTTGGCAAATACAAGTGAAAGAGTGGATGTCGCGGTTGAATTCGCCGGAGAACCAGCGGCAGTGAATGTAATATAGTGCCATTGTGGCGAGCTGAATGTAGCGCTGCCCAAGTTCACATCCACGCCGCCATCCAAATCTTTAAGAGTTGCCGTCACCGTATTTGATGACTGCGCTCGAGCGGTAAGCGTAAAGGTGTATGTATACTCTTTTTGTATCTCCACATTCCGCTCCACTTCATAGGACGTTGGCGCGCCGGACTTTTTCTGGATACGCATACTCCTGCCGCCGACATGTTCCGATTCCAAAGAGGTATCGGCGGCATACGTTGTGACGCCTTGAGGTACCTGCCAGCTGCCTACTCCTTGCGATTGGTCAAACACATCCCGCACCGCGAGCTTATAATTGCCTGCCTGTGTCGATTGATAGGTACGGCATCCTTTGTATTGCGCGGCGCACTGCGAGCTCAAACTCGGACTAAACGCGTATTGCTGTTGATCGATAGAACGGCGGTATTCGGCGCAGTCGTCAGTCTGATAGATAAGTTTATCGATCAGCCGATATGATACAGTGCCGTCGGAAGCGATAAACTCACGACAGGCAAACGGAACCGAGGTGTTATAGAGTTGATAGGCAAAGACTGATTCATCGCATACGACAAGATTATCCGCTATTGCTTTCGTGCTTGTCGCCGTGCAATCGTATCCCGTGACGCAATCGGGGACGCTTGAGTTTGTGCCGTTGGGCTTGAGAGAATACGGAACAGGCTGTCTGCCTCCTTTTTCCGATCCGAAATAACTGTAAAACACGGTCCGTTGATCGGCCGCTTGCTGTTCGCACGAAATCGCGGACGTGAAATACGTCCGAGCTTCCGCGCCGCTTCTCTCCTGCGCGAGATTCGTGAACTCTTCGCAGCCGGAGCTTTGCGCGTTGCATTGTCCCACTCCCGCCGCCTTAAAAGCGTGAAACGATGTTGATTCAGCGGGACTGAAAAAGCTGGGCTGCACAAGATAGTTGTCCAAACCGACGCATTGTCCGCTCACGCACGCAAGCGGGGCTGTCGCGCTGACCGGAGATTCAAATCTGCTTGTCGGATTATACATCTGGCAGCCAACGGCATCGCTCGTACAATGCAGGGCGTATCGTTGACACTCGCCTCTTTGCCACGCGCCCGGCTCGTCGCACTTGAGATAGGACGGCGCTATTTTCAAATAATCTCCATTTCCAAGATCGCGGCAGCCTTCAAATTCAGCCTCGCAACGTTCGGCTCCATAGGAGAGAAAGACGCGTTGAGTGCTTGTCGCGTTCCATTCTTGCGCGGTCGTAAAGGCGGTTCCATCAGGACGCTCCTCGCGGATCGTGCCGCACAGAGCGACTTTCGCGTGATAAGCGGTATTTTTCCAAGAAGTATCTTCCAAGTCCGTTGTGGTGGCGTTGCTCACCCAGAGTTGTCGCAGGGTTTTATTTTCGAGAAGTTGTCGTTTGTTGACGTATTTGACCTTTTGAGGGCCTGTTTCTTCCTTGACTTCTGTCTTGAGCACGCATGTCTCATACTGCCTCCGCACGGTTGAAAGCCAGCTGCACCCCGCGTTTTCAAGTTTGCACACATTGCCGCTCTGATCAGCGGCAAACGCAATGGGCGGCAGACTATCTTTGAGGTAAAACTGCGTGCGGCTCGGCTTTCCATCGCGGTCAAGTTCGGCAAATGTGTCGCACGAGGCGAATTGTGGCGCGCATTGAGTCCCCTTTATGGCGAACACCTTCTTTTCTTCTATGCAATACCCATAATCATCATTGCTGGTCGCTTTATTGCCGCGCTCCCAATCCTGCGGGGTGCCTTCGTGCAACCATGTGCGTTCGTCTACGCATACTTCCGGACGGTAGATAGGATCCGCTTCTCGTATCGCGCCTCCTCCCGCGTCCTGCCATGCCGCGGGTCCATACCCTTTAAGCTCGCACCGCACAGCAGGCAGCTTAAGTACCCAGTTTGGATCGATAAGACGGTAAAAGGGGCTGCTTGGTTCATTAAACCCGCTGACAAGATCCTGCAACGTACAGTCGCGGCCGGAACATGCTTCATTAGCATGTTCTTTGATATAGAGCGCGGTGAGTTCCCACGCAACAGGCAAGACTCGATATTTCCGTAAAACCACCATGGAGTGGTAGGGATAGCTCGCGCGAAAATCCGTTGGTTCCACTTGCCTGCTCGTATAGCCGAATATGCCAAGCGGATTTAATCCTACCGAGCCGCCGGTATCCCGATATTTTTTCATTGCTTCACCGATAGTCAGCTTTTCTTGGATTGCTCTGCTAAATGCCGGCCCAAGAGTGCAGGCATTGGGGAATGACCTGCAGTCTTGAGATTGAAATTCAACCAAAATGTTGAGCATATCACCGCTCGTAGTCTTCACTTGCGCGAGGCTCGCGCTTCTGCGCGCAATGACTTGCTGCGCTCCGGCGTATTGCGGCGCGGCGGACGGATTATAGATCACCTCGGAGCTGATCGATGTCGGGGTGAATTCCGCGCCTTGCGCGCCTGGCCCGCCGGCAAGCTGATTTACTTCATCCGCTTTCTTGCGAAGACCCTCAAAGTAAAGTTTTGTGGTGTTGCCGATCAGCGTGCTTACAAACGTAAAAACCAAATCAGCTCCGTCAACGAGCGCTTTGCCGGTCAGACGCTTGCCGACATCTTTTTCTTCCTTGACACTTTCTTCATAGACTTTTTTCAAATAAGGCGCGGGAGTCATGATACCGCCGGCAAGATCCGTTACCGGCTTGAAGCCTTCTTGTTCGGCAAGCCATCGCTTAATCTTTTCGTTGTTCACGATTTCCAATTTTTCTTCGGTAATGTTTTGGTTGATCGCCAAAGCGATACCAAGATGGCTTTTGCGCGGATCAACGGCGTCGGAAAGCGTCTGCCATGGATTACGCCCTGTTTGCGCCACAATATCCGAAATCGCGACACCGGTGCCCTGGATAGTTGCTGTCCAATTGGTAAATAATTCGGAAACTTTGCAGACCGGTTTGTCTTGTCCAAACGGAGCCGCCAATCCAAGTCCGAGATTAAATTCAAGACCAAACGATGGATTGCACGCGCGGCGCAAGATAGATGCCGCTTTTGGCGAAAGCGCGCCCGCGCGGTTGCGTTGATATTTGACAAAACGCTCTCCTTCGTTAGCATTAAATTGACCGATGCGCGCCCGAACTGCGGCAGCTCTGTCGCGCAGACCATCAGCTTGGTTATCCATCTCGAGTTGCGTATCATACTGATCGCGCAGCCTATCGCATTCTTCTTTGGTATCATTGGCTTGCGCTTGTTCGTCCGTCATACCGCCTGAATAATATTTTTCACATTCTTTTCCCCCCCAGTCCCTATCCAATTCCGCTCGAAAATCCTCGCTTTGTTGTTCGCTTTCACCCGCGATTTCGTCGTATCTGTCTGCATCTTTACCAAGACCCTTGATCCCCGCTTCGCTCGATCGATTCATAGTCTCAACCGTAAGGAAATATCCTTCCGCGGCGCCGCTTGCGGCATTGTCCAAGACATCAATGCCAAATTGCGTCCAGTCGCGCTGTTCCCACACTCCCTGGCGGCCCACCAAGCCATTCGTCATAAAATGCATAAATTGGTCCGAGGAATCTTTCGCCAATGTTTGAAGCGCTCCCTTTAAGGCAACGTACAATCCGTTTTCTATTATTCCAAATGCCAAGTCTGCCCAAAAATTCTTTTCTTCTACCGCATCCGCAACTGGCACAATCGCGCTCGCTTGTCTTGGCGCGCCCAATACCAGTACCGGCATGATGAGTAATGCGGCGAGGACGGCGAGTATGGTTTTTTTGAAACGTGACAATGGCATGGGTGGAAATTTCATCTCCTACGGCTTATAACTCTTCACGGTCTGTAAAAATACATCTTTGAGCGTCTGATCATCGATGCCGGATAATTGTTCTTCGGTCAGCGAGCCGGAAGCGCGGATGATATCGCGAATCTCCTCCGGCGTGAATGTTTCAGGATTGGCAAGCCGCGCGGGGTCAATCTGAAGCGATTGCTTTTGCGGTTTTGGTTGCTGTTCCGGTAGGCTAAGGGGCTGATCGCTCAATGCCCGCGCGCTGAAATCCCTATACGTGTTTCGATACACTTCCATGAGCGCTTGATCATCAATCTTTCCGACATCTTCCTTGCTCATTCCTTGAGACAAAAGAAGCTGCCGGATCTGATCAACCGATAACGAGGCAAAATCCTCAAACGAACGAGGGCCGGTGGGACCGAAGATCGCTTGTAGGGATTCGGATGCCGGACTTTGCGCGGACGCGGGCGTGCTCGTACCGAAGGAAAGTTGGGAACCGAAGCAACTCTGCCCCGACGCGCAGTTAGGATCATGGCCCGTGCGGAGCTCCTCATCGTCCGTATACCCATCACTGTCAGTGTCTTTCAGGTAAGGGCTGGTGCGATAGATATAAAGCTCATCGTAATCAGTCAGACCATCCCCATCCGTATCAATGCTTTTGAGCGCTTCGACACTCGGTTCGCCCGACTCGATATCAGCTACCGCGTATCCTTGGGCGGAAGTGCCGTCAAAACGAAACGGCTCCTTGATGTTATTCAAAATGATCACAATGCCAAACACAAACGCGAGCCCCGCGAGGAAAATCGCAAAACTAAGCACCCCGTATGGCACCGTACGGGGTATTTCACGCGCGTTTCTTGTCCGATCATATGATCCATGCTCCGGCATCTGCGTGAATGTGTTTGATTTACTAAGTAATTATACTGCTCCTCACGCGCTGTGTACAGTGGATAAGGGATGCCGTGTACACGTCAGACTTCTCATGACAATACACATCCAAAAATGACCTCTCTAATCGCTGTATAGAGACCTCTGCAAAAGTCCATTATGTATTTCTTCCGGCTCCTTTCCGCCCACTTTCGTCTCAAAACCGCGCTGAACTTGTCGGAATACTCCAGTATTCCTTCGCGTTCATCACAGGTTTGAGTCGGAAAGTGAATCAGAAATGACCGTGAAGACCTTTTTCAGAGGCCTCTATATTCTTTCGACACGACATACGTATGTTGCAAAGCAAGTTCTTTTCCTATCCGCTGACCCCATTTCATGACCCCATTTCCCGCTGATTTCTGCACTGTCGTTTATCATAAAGGCTCTTCTACAAAACATGCAGGGCAATATCGGGTATCCTCCTAAAATCTCTCTCGTTCCGTGTCACCAGCGTTGTGTGAGTAACGAGCGCGGTGGCCGCGATGATGCTGTCGGGCACCTTTACGTGATACTGCCGACGAAGAGATCCGGCAATCCGAGCAACGCGAGAATCAAGCGGGATAATAGTAACCGTATTAAGGAGCTGATTGATTGCCTCAAACTCCGGAAAGTTCAGTGATGAAAAACCAAAAAGCTCCACCTCGGTAATGGTGGAAACATAGAGTGGCGATGCGCTTCTGGTGGCAACATCAAAAAAGGATACGGCCGCTTGATCGTCTTTCAAATAATAGATGATCGCGTTGGTATCAAGCGTGTACATAGGATTGCGCTACGCGCGCTCCCATTCCTTTCTCATTTTTTTTAACTCCCTGATTGGGTCAGGTGTCCGGCGCTTCCAGAGACCCCTGGCGCGCTCCCAGATATGTCGGCGCTCCCTCTGATCAAGGAGCGGATAGAGTTCTTCCTTTTGGATTGTTACTATTTTTGCATTCATATATCGGTACCATAGCATAGTGATATGCCTTTGTCAAAATCAAAAAAATTCTGCCTGATAGCGCTCGGCGCAATAGCAAAAATGGAAATGGGAAACGGGATGGAAAAACCGGGGGCAGCCACCGTTTCTGCGCTCGTTTCTGATTAAGCGGCTCCGCGTAACCGATCAATGCGGTCGTGTATCGGCGGATGAGTCGCAAGCATACGCGCGAACCATGAAACACGCGCGTGTTGTCTGCCGGCTTCCACGGAAGGATCGTCGATAAACAAATGCGCAGCCGCTTTCATTTGATCCGCTGATTCCACGCGAGGATCCGCGGAAATTTTTTGGAGCGCGCTTGCCAACGAAAGCGGATCGCGCGTGTAATAAGAGCCGGTCGCATCGGCAAGATATTCGCGATTGCGCGAAAGCGACAATTTCATGAGCGTGAGAAGCGGATAGCCGATCAAAAGCACAAAAAGCCCGGCAAAGGCAATACCGCCACCTTTGTTGTCGCGACCGCTCGCAAGATATCCGCTGCGCAGCATGATCTCGCCAAGCATGGCAATCATGCCAACCACAGTCACAATAATGAGCTGCAACCGAATGTCATAGTTTGCAATATGCGCCATCTCGTGCGCGGCGACCGCCTCGAGCTCTTGTGTGGACAGCTTCGCCACGATGCCGGTGGTAAAACAAATCACACTATGATGAGGATCCCTTCCTGTCGCGAACGCATTCAAGCTCTCGTCATTGATGATATAGATCTTCGGAACGGGAAGGCCGCACGTGATCGCGAGGTTTTCCACTGTGTTGTACAGATCGAAGTGTGTTGTTCGCTCTACGGCGCGAGCGCCCACGAACTTAAGAATCATCGTATCGCCAAACCGATAGGAGATGATCGTCCATAAGAGAATGATGATCGTCGCGAACGCGGAGATAAAAGGAAATACGGAAAGTGTATTGCTCCACGCGATTCGGAAAGGAACTTCGCCGACTTGGATAATGATAATAAAAAGCGCGATAAAAATAATCGCGAGCACGACAGCCAAAAAAACAATAACCGTCAGCAGAGTCCGACGGTTATTGCGGCTGATTTCGTCATATATATTCATACCTGGAAATACTCTGGGCCCTTATCGATGACGCTACGAAACGTATCGCCGCGAGTTAAAATTTCACGTTCGGCGCCTGTTTCGCGGCCGCTTCTTCCGTCGCTTCAAGCTCAAAGAAATCACGCGCTGCCGCATGTGCGAGCTCGGCAAAAAGATTGCCCGGAAACTGCTGTACCGCGGTGTTCAGCTGACGTACTGTAGAGTTGTAGAACCGACGCGATGCCGCGATTTTGTTTTCTGTATCGGAGAGCTCCGCGCTCAACTGTTGGAAGTTCGCGCTCGCCTTCAAATCCGGATACGCTTCCGCAAGCGCGTTGATATTCAGCCCTTGCAACGCGCTTGTGAGCCGTTGCTCCATTGCCGCAACGCTTGCGGGATTCAACGCTCCTTCTGTCCGCTTCGCCGCATCGCGCGCCTCTATCACTTTGGTAAGAGTCTCTTTTTCGTGTGTCGCGTATCCTTTCACCGTTTCAACCAAGTTACCGATCAGATCATGCCTGCGTTTCAGCTGTACCATAATATCGCTCCACCCTTCGTCCGCTTTCACTCGAAGCCCGACCAATTTGTTGTAGTAATAGATTATGATGATCGCCAACAGGACGATACCCCCAACCAAAGCAATGATCCATTCCATAAGGCAATTTATTATGAATATATGTAATGATAGTATCCGATCACCCTCTCTGTCAACATGCGAATCCTATGACAATACACATCCAAAAATGACCTCGTATATTCTTTCGACACGACATACGTATGTTTCAAAGAAAGTTCTTTTCCTATCCGCGCGGCTAGGGCGCAATCGCGCGTATGTGCTTTTTTTATAACCAGACCTGACACAGGTTTCGGGCATCTGTTGGTGTTCAAATCCCCTTAAGGGTCCAGTGCCTCATGAATAAGGCACTTCCATGCTTCAACCGACAGCTCTTGCGCGCGGCTTTCAGGCCGGATGCCGCATCCGTCAAATGCCGTTCGTATATATTCACGAGGGATATCCAATCCTTTCGATAGATTGCTCGCGAGCAGCTTGCGAGGCGAACAGTAGCCCGCTTTGACCCAAGCGGTATAACGCTTTGCGTGTTCGCTCTTCGGGTTGCGCCCACGATCAAGCTCAATGCGCACTACCGCGCTGTCCACTTTCGGCTTGGGGTAAAAACACGAACGCGATACCTTGAAAAGCAATCTCGGCTTCGCGTAGTATTGCGTCATCGCGGCAAGGAGATTCATGCGCGGCGGCTCCGCGCACATCCGCTTGGCGACTTCCAGCTGTACCATCAGAATCATATCGGAGGGCCGCGGCTCTTCTTCGAGAAATTTGCGGATCAACAGCGAGGTGATGTTGTACGGGATATTGGCTATGACGCGGTAGGAAAAATCAGCGCCAAACAGAGTATTTGGGATAGCTCGAATATCTTGCTGGATAATTTCCATATTCTCATGATTCTCTTGCAGATCACACAGCGCGGGGATAAGCTCCTTATCGATCTCTATCGCGTATACTTTCCCTGCCGTTTTGACCAGCTGCTCCGTTAACACCCCCGATCCGCTTCCTATTTCCACTACAGTTTCCAACGGTTGCGGATCGGCGCGCGTGATAATCTTGAGCGCGATATTTTTGTCAATTAAAAAATTCTGCCCGCGCCGCCGCTTCGGGATAATGCCGAAACGCTTGAGTGCTTGAAGCGGAGTGGGCATGCGGAACTCACTATTTCCTTACCAAACTCATGTTCGAAATCGGCGGCTCGTATTCGCGTCTGTCAGAACCGTCAATCGCGAAATACAACAGACTGTATAATCCGCCAAGCAGGAACGCGGCCCACCATACTTCGCCGAAAAAATAGAAAAGCGTGAATACCAGCATCAGAGCGGAAATCTTACCGACGACCAAAGCCATTTCAAAATACAAAATAATGCGCACTACGGAAGACGCGTTTTTCGCTTCGGCGTACAGACGGCTGAAAAAGGGCAACGCGAACACATACTTCGACACTCGGGAAAATAAGTCTACCATAATCACGCTTGGCGCGCCGCGCACCAACAAACGAAACACCCACGCAAGCGCGACGAATACGACGCCGACATGGTACACGCCTGCCTGCTTGCCGCCGTCAGAAAGGCGTCCGACATACAATATGACGAGCGATGTGATCAACGTCGATGTCGCGACCGCAAGCCCGGTCTGAAGATAATCTTGAATCGTCACATAAATAAACACGGGCCAGACAAGCAGTACGATCAATTCCTCGCCGAATCCCAAGTAGCCGATCGTCTCACGAAGATTTTTTTTAGCGACTATGTCCTTGTATGGCTGCATATACGGAAATACTCCCTTTGAAAAACGTTCCCGCGTGATGAGCAGCGGGATATTGGAAAGCAGTATCACTACGCTCATGCCGGCAAACAGCGCGGTAAAACCAAACACGCTGACCACGATGCCGCCAACCAGCGGACCGAGGACATACGCGACAGAATCCAAGATCGCGATAATGCCGATCTCTTTCGCTCTCTCGTCCGCTTGGCTGAAATACGCAAAATCCGCGTGATACCCCGGCCAAAACATTGTTTTTTGAAACGCGGAAGCAAGGATCGCGAGCGCGATAAATAAAGGATGGGAACCGATATTGAGCAAGAAAATCAGGTACAGTATCAGAAACGCGGACCCATACATGATGCCATGTTCGAATCCTTTGCGCATGACGACTTTGCCGCCCAGCGGCATCAGAAAAAAGTATACGGCGTATACGCCGAGATAAAACAGTGCCATCCACCAAACCGGGTAGCCGTTGGAATACAAATAGATGGGTTCGAAAAGAACACCCGCGGCGAGCGCGAAATTCAATATCGTCGTGGCGACATAGAGTTTTTTGAGCTCACGCGGCGCGTGCGTGGGCAGAAATTTTTTCTCTTGCCGGATGGTGAATGCCGCGATTTTTTTGAAGTCGATATGGAACATGGGGATTCCTTTTTTATCGTTTCGTGATATGCTGCTGATAAGAATACAGTATCTATGTCACTTTTCAAAGCATACGACATCCGGGGTGTGGTCCCCGACGAATTAGACGGCGATGCGATAGAGGGCATTGCGACGGCGTTCGCGTACTATCTCAACGAACAATCGCTGCCGCAAGACCGGCCGCTCACGGTGATCGTCGGGAGAGACAATCGCGCTACGTCCGAGGAATATGCAATCCGCGCGATCAGAGGGTTCACGGAAAGCGGGATTGATGTCATTGATATCGGCCTCGCGTCCACGCCGTATTTCTACTACGCTGCCTCCTCGCAGAACACAGATGGCGGCATGATGATCACCGCGTCGCATAATCCGCCGCACTATAATGGGTGCAAGCTCGTGGGCGCGCGAGCCCGTCCGATCGGAGTCGATTCCGGTTTGCCGCGGATCGAACACCTCTATACCGAGAGACATAAACTTGCCGCGACACGCCGCGGTGTTGTCACAAAAGCGGAGCTGCTCGAACGATATATTACAGAAAACATCGCTCTGGGGCGTATGGCGGATACGCCGCTTACACCGCTTACGGTCGTCGTAGACACCGGGAACGGCGTTTCGGCTTTGATGTGCGAAGCATTGTTTCATCGAGTGCCGGTGAGATTGATTAAGCTCTTTTTTGAGCTTGACGGCACATTTCCCAACCACATGCCAAATCCATTGGAGGAAAAAAATACCGCCGCGCTGCGGCAGAGGGTCGTGCAAGAACACGCTGATGTCGGCATTGCCATGGATGCGGATGGCGACCGCAGTATATTCATCGATGAAAAAGGCGAAACGATCTCTTCTGACCTGATTACCGCGCTTATGGCCTCGGATATTCTCACTCATCATCCGAACGAAACGGTGCTCTACGATGTGCGATCAAGCTGGACTGTGTCGGAGACGATCCGCGCTCATGGCGGACGGCCTCTTGCGACGCGGGTCGGCCACGCGTTCATCAAAAATGACATGAGGCGGGAACACGCGATTTTTGCCGGAGAATTGTCAGGACACTTTTATTACCGGCTTTCGGACGACACCTATTATGAAGCTCCTCTCGCGGTCATCATTTCACTCTTGCGTATCATTTCCCATGCAAAACAGCCGTTATCCAAAATCATCTCTCGTCTGCGCAGATATTTCGCAACGGGAGAAATCAACTTTACCGTCGTCGCGGACAAAACGGCAAAGATGGCGGAAATAGAGGACGCTTTTCGAAATGCCGACCGTATTGACAAACTCGATGGAATCACGATTGAATATCCGGATTGGTGGTGCAATGTGCGTCCATCCAATACGGAAGATCTTCTCCGTCTTAACCTGGAAGCAAAAACCGAACAATTACGCGACAATCAATTGCGCGCGATTAAAAAAATTATCGAACAATGATAAAACAAAAAGAAAATTCTGAATAACCTCGTGATTGACACTCTAGGATAATAGTACAAGGATGCAAGTATATGTCAGTAGGTATTTTTGATTCCGGCCTTGGCGGCCTGACCGTGCTCAAACAAATCGTCAAGCTCCTCCCGCAGTATGCGTATGTATACTTCGGTGATAACGCGCACGCGCCGTACGGCGATCGTTCAGAAGATCGCATCTATGAATTCACGAAGAGCGGCGTTGAGTTTCTCTTTCGGCAAGGATGCGTGCTTGTCATACTCGCGTGCAACACCGCTACTGCCGTCGCGTTGAGGCGCTTACAGCAAGAATGGCTTCCGGCGGCGTATCCCGACCGGCGCATTCTCGGTATTATATTACCTGTCGTCGAGACTGTCGTCACGATGAAAGTGAAACGCCCGAAACGTATTGGCGTGATCGGTTCGCGGGCGACGATTCAATCAAATGTATATTTCAAAGAAATCGGAAAACGCGACTCCTCGCTTCTGCCCGCGCTCTTCCAAAAGAGCTGTCCGTTGCTCGTACCCTTTATCGAGGAAGGAATGCATAAATCCATCCCTGCCGCCATGATCCTAAAGCACTATCTGCGTCCTTTGAAGCAAAAACAAATATCCGTCTTGATCCTTGGCTGCACGCATTACCCAATGATGAAAAAAAAGATCCAAAGCGTAATCGGAAAAAGCGTCGCTGTCATTGATCCGGGCATCATTGTCGCCCGCTCGCTGAAACAGTATCTGGCGCGCCATCCGGAGATTGACTCGCGGCTCGAACGGTATCAGCACGCAGACGAATACAGCGCGAACGTAAGTTTTTTTACCACTGATATCGCGGAAAAAATCAAAGCGAGCATTGCGAGATTTTGGGGGCGCAAAACAGACGTGAGAAGAGTTTCTCTCTAAGCGCATCGCTCAAAAAACACGATGAACCGTCTTTACTAGCTCATGGCGAAAAGCTCTTTTATTTTATGAACTTCTCGCTCGAGGACTTGTATGCGCTGCTTATGTTCTGAAAGGATGAGATGCTCAATGCGATCAAGCGGTTCTTCGATTTTGTCAAACCGTTTGTCGACTCCGTCAAAACCATACTTCACCATTCCGGCAAGATCATCAAGCGTGATCTCTTTTTTCTTTTTTTGCATAGGGTAAACCGCATTACGAATAATCAATTTTTATTAGATGCAGTATACCACCTATGTGCATCGAGCACTATACCTTAATCATGACCGGCAACACCATGGGGCGTTTTTCGGTCTTTTTGAATAACATCGCTCCAACATCGTCACGTATCCTATTGCGTACCGGCGCCCATGACTCAATATCCGAGAGATTATGCCCCTCCAATATCCTGATCACGAGTGATTTAACTTCACCCATCAGCCGTTCTGAACCTTTCATATATACAAATCCGCGCGAGATGACATCCGGCTCTACGGCGATCTTTCCGTTTTTATCAACCGGAGCAACCACGACAACCATGCCATCCTGCGCGAGCACCTGCCGATCGCGGATCACCACGTTGCCGACATCGCCGACGCCGAGCCCATCCACCATGATATAATCAATGTCCAGTTTCGTAGGACTCAAACGGGCCACGCCCGCGTGATTGATCTCGATGGATTCTCCATTGCCCATGACAAAAATGGATTTGTCACTCCACCCCATCTGGCGCGCGATTTCCGCGTGGCGGACTAACATATACCGCTCTCCATGGATCGGCATAAAATACCGCGGACGGACGAGCCCGAGCATGAGCTTCATCTCCTCGCGATACGCATGTCCGGAAGCATGCACGTCAAAAAGCTTATTGTACACGACATCCGCGCCCAGCAAAAATAAATTATTCATCAGATTCGTGACGGCGCGTTCATTGCCGGGAATCGGCGATGAGGAAAGGATGATGGTATCGCCCTTTTGGATTTTTACATGGCGGTGTTCGCCTCGCGACATCCTGCCAAGCGCCGATGTTTCTTGCCCCTGGCTGCCCGTTGAGATAATGACAACGCGGTTATCGGGATATTTGTTGATCTCATCAATTTTAATGACCGTACCGCGGGGCACTTTGAGAAATCCCAATTTAATGGCGGTCGTCAATACTTTTTCCATGCTCATGCCGGAAATAGCCACCTTGCGATCAAGATCAGCTGCCGCGGTGACGATCTGCTGGATGCGGCTTACGAGCGAAGAAAACGTCGCGATAATAATCCGACCGCTTGCTTTGGAAAAAAGTAATCGCAGATTTTGCTCGATCTCACGCTCCGACTGGCAGTAGCCCGGGCGTTCCGCGTTTGTGCTGTCAGAACACAGGAGAATGACACCATCCATGCCGAGACGAGCAAGCTTGCCGAATTCAGTCGGCCTTTGATCCTGCGGCGTGTGGTCGAATTTCCAGTCGCCGGTATGAAGTACCGTGCCAATCGGCGTGTGCAACGCGATTCCGATGCTATCCGGAATGTTATGGTTCACGCGAAAAAAAGTGACGGTAAACACGCCGAGCTGCAGCGTATCATCCGGATCAACTTCTGAAAGCCTCACATGACGCGTCAGATTGAATTCATCAAGGCGGTCGCGGATCATTCCCACGGTGAGTTTTGTGCCATACACGGTGGGCATTCCGAGATCGCGAATGAAATACGGGATCGCACCCGTATGGTCGAGATGGCCATGGGTAATCAATACTCCCCTGATCTTGTGGCGATTCTGCTTTGCGTAAGCGATATCAGGCAATACATAATCGACACCCGGCATGCTATCAAGCGGAAACATAAATCCCATATCCACGATGACCATATCATTGCCGTATTCAAAGAGCATCATGTTGCGCCCGAATTCGCCTACCCCGCCAAGCGGTAGGATCCGCAAGCGACGTTCGCCTTCGGTGAAACGAATCTGTTGATCCGACACCGAGCGCGATTGGATCGGCTGCCGGACTTTGCCGCGTTGCGGTATGCGGGACATACGCGATGGGCGGCGTGTCGACCGTGAGTGGCGCGCGGGCCTGCGGCCGGAGGACGCTGTTCTAAACTGTGTTGATTCTACCATACATAACTGTTAAAAAAGTAATTGTTAAAAATAGTAAACTGTGCAGGCATGAGCGACGGCTCAACCTTGCCCCCGAGAGGACTCGAACCTCCACGACCTTGCGGCCACTAGCTCCTGAAGCTAGCGCGTCTGCCAATTCCGCCACAGGGGCACATGGTGGCGCGATACGCTTGTTCTCGCGCTTTGCTTATTTTCTTGTCCGTTTAGTTTTTATGTACCGCTCCGTCAAATCCAATAATCGATCGGCGGGATACACGAGATACGTACCATCGCGCACCCCCTTGATTCTCGTGTCTACGACATAATTATATGTTGGGCTGTAAAGGAAGATCGCGGGAACCTCATCGCTCATAATATCCTGAAATTTCGCATACCGTTCGGCCCGCTGTTCCGGATCCGTCAGATGCCGACCCTCTTCGAGAAGCGTATCGACAGTCTCATTGGAAAATTGGCTTAAGTTCAAACCCGGCGGCTGGATCTGCGAAGAATGCCAAAACGGATACAGGTCCGGATCCGCTCCGATGATAGCTCCATATAATAGCGCCTCATAGTCACGAGAGTCGATTACATCAGACTTTACCAATGCGGGATCCGCGAATGCCAAATCTGTTTTCACGCCGATGTGTTCCCAATTTTCTTTTACGATTGCGGCGATATCCGCGTGCTCGGGCCGCTGTACGGTAGTAAGAGTAATCGTCAGATAACGTTTTATTTCTGCTTTTTCTTTCGTGCCATCTTCCTTTTCTTTCTCTTCTGTCTCCATCTTATAGAGATTGCCCTGTTCATCTTTTTTCCAACCCGCGGTCTCGAGGAGCGCTGATGCTTTCGCCGCGTCTTTCTGGTACGTTTTTATCTTTTCCGAATACCCCAAGAAGCCGGGGAGAAGCGGTGAATGAATCACCGTACCCTCTCCTGATAACACATCGCGTACGATGCGGTCTTTGTCAATCGCGAAAGCAAGGGCTTGACGCACCGCTTTTGATGAGAGATCAGGATTAGCTTTTTGATTGAAAAATATCGCGGTATATTGCGGGATTTGAAACGTATAATACGCAAGCTGGTTATCTTTCTGGAGTTTGCTGCGAAGCCTGCGCGGCAAGAAACTGACTCCATCCACATGCCTGCTTTTCAATGCCTGAATACTTGAGTCGTTATCCGGATAAAACTTGAACACTATGGTATCCAAAAATGGCTTTGCTCCAAAATACTCATCAAATCTCTTAAACGTGTAGGAACGAAGCGTCCCATCCTTGTCTTTGGAAAAACTGTCGTATTTCCACGGACCGGTTCCGACAGGCTTTACGTTTGGCGAAGCGAAAAATATATTTTCCGGCTGCAAGGAGCCCCATACGTGCCGCGGCATTATCCCTGTCGTGGCTATCAAGTCGAGGAAAGGGGCAAATGGTTTTGGAAGCACGAATAGGACCGTGGCATCGTCAACCTTTTTTACTTCAATTTCTTTATAGCTCAACGAAAGCGGGCTGCGTGATTTCGGATCCTTAATGAGATTGACGGTAAATACGACATCATCGATGCTTACCGGCTGGCCGTCATGCCACTTCACGTCTCGACGCAGATGAAACGTATAGGACTTTGCGTCATCGCTGATCTCGTATGATTCAGCCAGATCGCTGATCATTTCCCTATTACTAGTATAGCGCAAAAGTCCGGAATACACAAGTGAGCTCAAGTCCCGATCGACATCATTCTGGACAAAAATGGGATTGATATATTGCGGCACGCCTACAACACCCTCCGTATAGGTGCCGCCGCTTTTCGGTTCAAATCCCGTATCGGCGGTGAACGCGCGCCATCCAAGAAATATCAGATTTACAAGCAAGACCGCAAAAAGTATCTTCACGACGCGATACTCTCCCGACGCCAATACCTTTCCGGCATATCGAAGCTGGCGCAAAGAAGGAAAACGTTTTGAGCCGAGCAGACCGACAACGTGCCGATCCAGAGCTGTATGACGGGAACGTTTATGCCTCCATGAAAGCATGTTACCGACACGACTCATAGAGCGCGGGAATCCTGACAAATGAATGAGAAAACATCATGTGCGTTTGTACACAGTTTCTCCAAAAATAAAACGTGGCTTAACGCGCAAGCAATACAACGCCAAGAGAAGAAAGAAGAAAAAGGGCGGCAAGTACGATTGTCGCGCTGAATAGTTTCTTTTCAATACCCCGCTTTGTGCGATATACATTGCCTTCGCCGCCGAAAGCCGCCCCCAAACCGGTGCCTCGCTGTTGTAAAAGAATTGCAACGATAAGGAGAAGAGAGGATGCAAGCTGGATTACTCGAAACGCCATTTCCATAAATCTACTAAAGATACTTTGAATTCAAGGGAGATTATTACGGGCTCAACAATGTCCAATGCATAGTGGTATACACCATAAACCACTTGTTTGTCAACAATGCTCCCGGGGCTTAACACGCTTCTCTCGAAATAGAGAGAAGCCGTTCCCCGCGTATCCGGCAATGGGGGGAACGGCTTTCTTTATTAAAGAATGTGTCGCTACCACGGCTCCTCCTCCCGTTCAGCTACGATCATTCCTACTCTGCGGGCAGTGTAGGTAATGCTTAAAAGATTCGGGAGTAAAAACAGTACGCGGGCGCCGTCCCATACGATTGTGGGGTTGGCGTGGCCGGTAAGCGTGGCACGAAGGTGGACGACAACATGACAGACTTCGGCATACTGCCGAAGCGTCAGTACGATTGACGGCTCGAGATACGAACGGAGCCTGCCATGCTCATCTCCTTCAACGCCGACTTCAATCGTTTTCGGCACGATCGAGTGCCGCATTGATTCACGGAGAATGCCGGAACATTCGTGCTCGGCAACTCGAGCATAAAAGCCTTGCACATCCTCCAAGCTCTGAAACTCCGGCTCGCTGATCAATTTCGCTAACAAATCGGTGATCACTTCACTAAAGAGCACGCCGACGGCTTTCTCGCAATACGCGAGAAAAAAACTATCATACAAAGCCATTGCGCGTGCCGCCTATTTCGCGCGATCCACGAATGTGGCTTCGACGACGCGAGCTTGATAGCAAAGAGCCGTTCCGTTCGGCAAGCCGATTTCCAGATCGGCCTCGCTCCACGTGTAGAGAGATACTCTCCCGCGCAGTATAGCCGCGATCCGCAGCAAGATAGCCGCTCGTCTTTCCTTATAACCGATCCAGAGCCGCACATAGTGCTGAAACCGTCCTGTCATGTCGCCCTCATTCACCTCATACCTGAAGCGAAAAACGTTGTCGACATTCTCGTAGGCGATTTCAAACTTGACCTGTTCGATCGACTCGTCGCGCGTGCGTTCGAGCACCGCTTCGGCAAACGTCCGGTACTCTTCTATTTCAGCAAACTCGTCCTCCATAATCAGGGTTTCAAAAACCTGTGGAAGGACGCGGACCATGAACGCTGGCGTGATAATGTTCAGGTATGTCCTGAACGCAACATCATCAACGCCCATATCAAACCTCCTCACTCAAAAAACGAAAAACGCACATTCTATAAAAAAGTTCTCAAGGAACCAAGTACATGGAAGTATACCATAAGCAATGAATATGGTATACTCAAAAAATGAAAAAGCACTACATAATTTTTTTGGTCCCCGTCGTACTCACCATGCTTGTCATAGCCGGCATCGCGGTCGCGCGGCAGCGATCAGAGACAAAACACAATAATCGGCTCTCCCCGTCAATAAAACGGGACAGCGCTCAACTGCTTCAAGATTACCAATCGCTCCTGTCGAATCCGCTCGCGCCCTCTTTTGGACCAAAAGACGCCGCGGTGACGGTTGTCGAATTTCTTGACTTCCAATGCCCCTATTGCGGCGCGAACCATGAAGACCTGATGCGCTTGATGAGCACATATCAAGAATCATCCGTACGATTTGAATTCCGCCAGTTCCCTATCACCTCCATCCACCCCCATGCGGTACCGGCAGCTCAAGCGGCGCTTTGCTCCCATGAGCAAGGCAGATACCTCGACATGCAAAATATCATGTTTACGCGGCAGGATGACATCAAACCTGAAGCATACACGCCTTGGGCAGCCGAGCTCGGGATGAATCTCGCCCAATTTAATACCTGTCTCGCGGAAAAAAAATATCATTCCGTCATTAAAAAGGACTTGTCCGATGCACAATCGCTGGGCATCCAAGGAACGCCGACTTGGTTCATCAACGGTGAACGGGTAGTCGGCCAAATCTCTTATGAAGAGATGACCGCGATCATTGACGATTATCTCGGACGATCAGCGGCAAGCCAACGCTAGGGAAAACAATTCTTGGCAAGCAGGCTAGACTTGTTTTGAAAACTCCGCTATACTGCGAGGGTTCATTTTTGATTTTGTGTATGCAGGATGCAATCAAAATACGCGGCGCGCGCGTGCATAACTTAAAGAATGTCGACGTTACGATCCCTCGTCACTCCTTGACGGTGTTTACCGGCGTATCAGGAAGCGGGAAATCTTCACTCGCGTTTGATACGATCTACGCGGAGGGACAGCGGCGATTCATGGAAAGCCTTTCGAGTTTTTCGCGACAATTTATGGAGGGCATGGATAAGCCGGATGTCGACAGTATCGAGGGCTTGCCGCCGGCTATCGCGATCGACCAACGTACCACGATTTCGTCACCGCGTTCTACGGTCGGCACCGCCACGGAACTATACGATTATTTCCGAATACTTTTTGCGGCGATCGGCACTCCGCATTGCACCCGCTGCTCTCTTGAATTGCACGCGAGTTCGCGGCAAAAAATAATTGAAGCCGTCATCGCGGCAAAAAAAAATCATACCGGGGAATTATTTCTCCTCTCTCCGCTCGACAGCGACCATGGGATCGACGTAGATCGTATCGTTGATGAATTACACCGCAGCGGCTATCATTCGATCCGATTCGATAAAAAAGTCATGACTCTCCGGGAGTTTGGCGCGTTGCGCTTTTCTCGAGCTGACACAGGACACACGCTCGAAATCATCGTTGATCGATTGGAGAGCAGCCGTTCGCGCGAGCCGGACATCCGCCGCATCGCCGAATCAATACAGACAGCGCTCGAGCTCGGAGACGGCACGCTCATTGTCGAAGCGGGAGGCATGGAAATGGCGTTGAGCGAGCGTCTGCGATGTCCCTCGTGCGGCTTTGAGATGAAAGATCTCGATGCGAGCGTCTTTTCTTTTAATAATCCGCGAGGCGCGTGCCCGACGTGTACCGGCTTGGGGTATCTACTCGCGTTCGATCCGGAATTACTCATGCCGAATCCTCGGCTCACTATCGCGCAAGGAGCGATACAACCGCTTCATAAACTTTTTTCCAATAACACGGAATGGCTCTCCTTGCTTGAGGGATGGGCGGCGCACGCGCGATTTTCGATCGACGCGGCGGTAGAGACTCTCACTTCGCAACAACGCGCGACTTTGCTGCATGGCGTTCACGCGAACACGTCCCGCGCGCAAGCGATGAGCGCCAAGCGCTCGCACGGACCAGCCGCTCAACCTTTTGAGGGCGTAGTGCCGTATCTGGAAAAAAAATATCGTGAAACAGGTTCGGAATACCTTCAAAAAGAGCTGGAGGCATATATGCGCACGTCGCTGTGCCGAGACTGCGCGGGAAAACGCTTGCGGCCTGAATTGCTCTGCGTCACAGTCGGCGGACATAGCATCAATGAATTCGTCACGCTCTCCATCGACGCGCTTGCGTCGCTTATCGCTTCTCTGACTGATAACGCTAAAAAAGCGCACGCGCTTTCATCAAAAGATCGTGAGATCAGCAAACGAATCATCAAAGAAATTCTGTCCCGTCTCGAAGGTCTGCATTCGGTGGGACTTGGATATCTCACGCTCGACCGCAGTATGCCGACGTTATCAGGCGGGGAAGCGCAACGCGTAAAGCTCGCCACGCATGTGCGATCCTCGCTTGTCGGGGTCGTATATGTACTTGATGAACCATCGGTCGGCCTTCATCCTCGCGACACGCAGGATCTGCTCCGGACGCTTCGCGAGTTAAAGGAACAAGGCAATACCGTATTGATCGTCGAACATGAAAAACAGATCATTCTTAATGCTGACTTAATCGTGGATGTGGGTCCGCGCGCGGGCAGGGATGGGGGGGCGATTGTCGGCGTAGGCACTCCGAAAGAAATCATGAAAGAAAAACGATCGCTTACGGGCGCGTATTTATCGGGCGCGCGTAGTTTAACGCCGTGTAAAAAACCGCGTGCGGGCAATGGACTCGCCCTCCGGATTCGCGGAGCGCGCGCGTTTAACCTGAAAAATATCACCATCGCCATCCCGCTCGGCAGACTGGTGTGCGTGACGGGCGTATCGGGTTCCGGAAAATCAACGCTGATCGTTGATATCCTCTCAAAAGCAATTATGAAAAAATTGTATCGATCAAAAGACGAACCGGAAGAACACGATGCGATTGAGGGGATAGAACATATCGACAAAACGGTAGTGATTGACCAATCGCCGATCGGACGCACACCGCGATCAAATCCTGCCACCTATACCAATCTTTTTACGCCGATCCGCGAATTATTCACTGCTCTGCCGGAAGCGAAGATCAAAGGCTTCAAACCGGGCCATTTTAGCTTCAATGTCAAGGGTGGAAGATGCGAATCATGCCAGGGCGAGGGCATGACGCGCATTGATATGCGCTTTCTATCCGACGTGTTCGTAGAATGCCGCGACTGCAGCGGCAAGCGCTATAATTCCGAAGCGCTTGAGATCCACTATGACGGCCTCACGATCGCCGACGTGCTCGATCTGACGGTTGACGAAGCGAAAACATTTTTTGTAAAAACACCAAGCATCGCTGAAAAATTACAGACACTCTCTGACGTAGGGCTTGGATATATGAAGCTGGGCCAACCGGCAACCACGCTGTCGGGAGGAGAAGCGCAGCGGATCAAGCTCGCGGGCGAGCTTGCGCGCCGCCAGACAGGCAAGACGCTCTACATTCTCGATGAACCAACAATCGGACTGCATCCCGAGGATATCAAACAGCTTCTTATTATCCTGAATCAACTGGTGGACAAGGGCAACACGATTGTTATTATTGAACATAATACCGACATCATACGAAACAGCGATTGGGTCATCGACCTCGGGCCCGAAGGAGGAGATAAGGGAGGTCAGATCGTAGCTGAAGGGACACCGGACGAAATTGCATCGCATCCGAATAGTTGGACAGGACGGTACTTGCAAGAAGAAGCGAAGCGCTCTTGAGGGTTCGATCTACAAAATCTTATTAACAATGTTTTCGGGTGCAGCCCATAAGCGGCAGTCGAGGGATCAGTGGGCCTTATACTCAATCGCGTAAACCGATATCTCATGTCCCCAAGTCCTTATACCCATCGGGATATAGAAAAAAAATGGCAGCAGTATTGGCAGAAGAACCGCACGTTCGAAGTGACGGAAGATGCGGACAAAAAAAAATACTACTGTCTCGACATGTTCCCGTATCCGTCCAGCAACGGATTGCATGTGGGCCATCCGGAAGGCTATACCGCAACGGATATTTTTTCCCGTTTTTTGCGAATGCATGGATACAATGTATTGCATCCGATGGGATGGGATGCGTTTGGATTGCCCGCAGAAAACTACGCCATAAAAAAAGGCATCCATCCGCGCGAAACGACTGAAAAAAATATCGAGAATTTTCGCGCGCAAATCCGCGCCCTTGGATTTTCGTATGACTGGTCGCGAGAGATCAATACTTCTTTGCCGGAGTATTACCGATGGACGCAATGGCTTTTTCTCGAACTCTACAAGCACGGCTTGGCGTATAAGAAGAAAGCTCCAGTCAACTGGTGCGAATCGTGCAAGACGGTGCTGGCAAACGAGCAGGTGCAAGACGGCTCCTGCGAACGCTGCGGCGACGCTGTGATCCAAAAAGAACTTGCTCAATGGTTTTTCAGAGTGACAAAGTACGCGGAAGAATTGTTGAGTGACCTTGCGTTCCTTGATTGGCCCGCGCCGATCAAGCGCGCGCAGCAAAATTGGATCGGGAGATCGGAAGGAGCGATCCTTCAATTTCCCCTAGTGGCATCCGCCGCGCGTACTCATCGATACGTTCTCTTGCATGGGTTTGACGGCTCTCCTGACGGCATCTTTTTCCCTTGGCTTACAAATGAATTGTCAAAGCGAGGGTTGTCATACCAAGCTCCGGTTTTGCCGCATTCCAGCCGACCGACCGAAAAAGAGCAAGTCGATTATGTTCTTCGCCACTGTACATTTGATGAACACACCGTGCTGTTCGGACACAGTCTTGGCGCGGCCGTAGCGCTCAAAGTTGCGGAAAACCTAGATACAAAGATCGCGAAGCTGGTACTCGCGGGAGGATTCATCGAGCCTGATTTTCTTGATAAAAAACGGCCGTTCGCGGATACCTTCACTTGGGAGTTTGATTTTGAGAAGATCAAACTGCGCGCGGAAGAAATTCTCATCCTTTCCGAGGAGAACGATTATGCTATTCCCGCCGAACAAGGAAGAACACTTCATGCATTGCTCGGCGGCGCTCACATCACAGCGATCGGCCAACAGCCGCATTTCATGAGCGAACGAGAACCCGCGATTCTTGAAGCGCTGTGTCCCGTGGCAAGCGTTTTTACCACTCGCCCCGATACGCTCTACGGAGCGACATATCTGGTACTCGCGCCCGAACATGCTCTTATTGAAACGTTCCGTTCGAGTATTGCCAACATCGAGGAAATTGAGGCATATCAAAAACAAGCGACAAAAAAATCGGAACGGGAACGCGCGCGTCTTGAAAAAGAAAAAACGGGCGTGGAAATAAAAGGCATAAAAGCGATCAACCCCGCGACGAAAGAAGAAATCCCGATCTGGATTGCCGACTACGTAATCGCCTCATACGGTACGGGCGCGATTATGGCGGTACCGGCGCATGATTCAAGGGATTTCGCATTTGCGGAAAAATATCATCTGCCGATTCGCGTCGTCGTATGTCCGCAGCAACCCGCGCCAAGTTGCGAAGCGCTTGATCAAGCATACGAAGGCAATGGGCGACTTGTCGAATCCGGCCCGTATACCGGTAGCGCCACTGAGGAAGCAAAAAGTGCGATTACGGATAGCGTTGGAGGGATTCCGAAACTGCAATACAAATTGCGCGATTGGCTCATATCGCGCCAACGGTATTGGGGCTCTCCGATTCCGATCATATATTGCGAGTCTTGCGGCGAAGTTGCCGTGCCGGAAGCCGATTTGCCGGTGCTGCTGCCGGATGATGTGGATTTCAGACCAACGGGAGAATCTCCGCTTACTCGTTCAGGCGTATTCCATGCCGTCGCTTGCCCGAAATGCGGAAAAGCTTCAAAGCGCGAATCGGACACCATGGATACGTTTGTCTGCTCGAGTTGGTATTTCCTGCGATACGCATCACCAACAGCATCGGATGTTCCTTTTACCGAAACGAGCATAGCGTATTGGCTTCCCGTAGATATGTACGTTGGGGGCGCGGAACACGCGGTATTGCACCTGCTCTACGCGCGTTTTATCACTAAAGCGTTGCGTGAATTAGGGTATCTTACATTCAACGAACCATTCCAGCGTCTTCGCAACCAAGGGCTGATCCTCGGCGAAGATGGGGAAAAAATGTCAAAATCGCGCGGTAATGTCGTAAACCCTGATGAAATCATCAGCGTATACGGCGCGGATACCATGCGGCTGTATGAAATGTTCATGGGGCCGTTTGAAGATGCCAAACCGTGGAGCTCCGCGAGCATCATCGGTATTCGGAGATTTCTGGAGCGGGTATGGAGGTATTATACGGAATCGGAACCGAATTCAAACGCTCAATCTCCAGACGGCACATTTCTTACGGTAATCGCAAAAACGACAAAAAAAGTGACGGAGGACATTCAGGCCTTTCGATTCAACACTGCCATCAGCGCGCTGATGATTTGCATGAATGAAATGGCGGAATCAAAAAGAGACGGCTTGAATACATCAAAGGCGGCACGCAATACTTTTCTGTTGCTTCTCTCGCCATTCGCGCCGCATATCGCGGAGGAGCTGTGGTCGCGGACAGGCCATACGGAAAGCCTCGCTCATCACCCATGGCCCGACTATGACCCTGCTCTCATTCAAGAAGATACGGTGAGATTCACGGTCCAGATCAATGGCAAGATGCGTGATCACCTGATGCTGCCTCGTGACGCGGATGAACAGCATATCATCGAATCCGCGCTCAAACGAGACGCGGTAAAAAAATGGATCGGCGGCAAACCGATTTCCAGAACCGTCGTTGTACCCGGCGCATTGATCAATTTTGTCATAAAGTAGGCGTATTTTGAAGAAATCTTTTCGGCCGAGTTATCCCCTGGAAAGAGATTCATATTTGTGATATACTATATTGTAATAAAGAAGAAAAGCACAAAATCATGTTTTTCTTCTGAAAATAAAAATAAATAGTAACGATTTGTGTTATGGAGACAATGGAAAAAATCGCCCATCGTTTGGGTAACGCAGTGTTGGTCGGAGCGCTTTTCGCAAGTGTTTCGGCTTTTTTATTTAGCATGAGCGCATCGCTATCCCTCGCGCAAGAGGAGATTGATACGTTCGTAGAAGAGGATTTTTCCGCGTTCCAAGAACCGATGATGGGGCAACAGGAAATGCGTGATTTTCTCAACCAATTTAAGGATGTCCAGCGAGAGGCGAAAAAGGTCTCCAGCGACTTGAAGGGTCTGGCGGGGCCTGAAGCGGACGCGTGGAAACAAAGATTGCAAGCCGTGGAAGCGCACTCCGCGGATTGCGCGAAGCGAATGAGCGGCGCATCCGATGAGAACACAAAAATTGAAATTCGCGATGAATGCCATAGCCTCGGCTTGTGGGACGAAGTGAATGACATTCGGGAACAATTTGTCCCTCCGCAAGAGATTAAAAACGCGACAAATGATATCAAACGACAGATGAATGAAATCAAGCGTATGGAGCGCAAATTAAAAAAGCTCAAGCTTGACGCAATGCAAAAGTCCCTCACGGAACTGCTCAACAAACTTGGCGCGCATCATGCCGGCATTACCAAGTCCGCGGGCGCCGAGCAGCGCGAAGCGCTCCAAAATTACTGGGATGCGCAGCTCTGGGAAGAGATCAACGCTTTCAACGCTCGTGTCAACATCCCGGATGAATTGACGGGAGCAAAAAAGGATTTGGCGAGGGTGGATAAACAGCTTGGTCAGACCGCGTATAAAAATGCGATCAAATATTTTGAGATGGATGTCGCGGACTTTGCGGATCTGGCAGCCTCCAAGAAAACCGTCATTGCCGAAATAGAATCGCTTCTTGGGGCCAATGATGCCGAAGGCGCGCAAGAGCTGATGCGAGAGCATTTCCATGAGTACGGCGGCTGGCATCCCGGGGAACTCCAGCATTTGTTGAATATGTTCCGTGATATGCAGCAGCGGCTGAAACGCGTCCGAGACAAACAAGTCAATGCGGCGATCAATGAATTGCTGCAGCCGATCATAGACGCGACGCTTGAAGGCGATGTGCGCGGAGCCCGAGAAACCATGGAAGAACTTGCGCGCGAACTGCAAAAATATGAGAATTACTTTTTCAAACTCCACCCAAAGGGGCTCGGGAAAAAGACGCAGACAGGACTTGATAACCTGCAGTCTCTGATCCAGAAAAAATTCGCTTTGCTTAAGGAGCAGGGAGAGAAAAAACCGGCGGCAAAAGAATCGGGGATGACGGAAGAAACAAAACAGCCGATGGAGATTGAAGAAGAAGGCGATGAGAATGGCTCTGAAGTAGGGGGGTTAAAACAGCAACTCAATGAAGCCTTGGAGCGCAATAAAAACCTTGAGGCGCAGCTTGAAAAATTGACACAGCAGCTTGATAAACTCCTTAGTCAAAAAAGCGAATAACTCCCTCTTCCTTCCCATGAAAACCCCGACTCGACGAGCCGGGGTTTTCTTTTTCCCCTTGCGCGTTGATGCAAATTTTTCTACAGTGGTGGAAGATCTTATTCCTTAATGCCACCTACATGCCGTACCTATCCAAAACGGATCCTGCAATCGCGGATTATCTCACGAAAGAGCTCAAACGTCAGCAAGAAGTGCTCGAATTAATCCCGTCAGAAAACATTGTCAGCCGCGCCGTACTCGAAGCACTTGGGTCGGTAGCAACA
>JACPHV010000035.1 GCA_016188385.1 Candidatus Uhrbacteria bacterium
ACAATACGGCGTACCAATCTCGTCCTGCCTGCGATACCGCTTGCCGATGCTTTGCGTCTCATCATAATCTGTCATCCAATGCGGCGCAAGGCTTGCATATACGGATTTTGCGAGTTCCGATAAGTTTTCCTTTTTAGAAAGGGGCAAAACCGCCACCTTGTACGGCGCGATCCGCGGATGAAATTTCATCACGACACGCTCCTCGGTCTCGCCATCCTTTGCGGTAGGCGCCTGTTCGACATGATAACTCGAAAGCAATGCCATGAGGGTCAAACGCGTCAACCCAAAAGTAGGCTCAATGACATGCGGCACAAATTTTTCGCCAGTGTTCGGATCGTGGTAGCGAAGATCCTCTCCTGAATGCTCCATGTGATTGGCTAAATCAAAATCGGTGCGGTACGCGAGCCCGAACATCTCTTTCCACCCGAATGGCGTTTCATATTCAAGATCTACGGTGCGCTTTGAGTAATGCGACAGTTCATCTTTGGTATGTTCCCGCACGCGCAGCTTTTCAGGCGCAAAGCCAAGCTGTGCAACCCACTCTTTCTGCTCGGACAGCCAGTACTCAAACCATTGTTGCCATTCCGACTCACGCACAAAATATTCAAATTCCATCAGGTCGAACTCCAATGTGCGAAACGTAAAATTACCCGGCGTTATCTCATTGCGGAATACCTTCCCCACCGATGCTATGCCAAATGGCAATCGCTTGCGAGATGTCATCAAAACATTTTTGAAATTGACGAACATGGCTTGCGCCAACTCGCCGCGCAAATAGATTGTGGCCTTTTGCTGTTCAAGCGTTCCTACGGAAGTCTGAAAAAGGAGATTAAATTTCCGCGGCTCGGTAAACTGCGCTTCTGCTCCGCACCTCGGGCAGGAAATTTTTTTCTCTTGCATGATTGAATGCAGCTCCGCGGACGTTTTCCCGTCAACTTTCATTTCAGGATACGCGTCTTCGATCACATGATCTGCCCGATGGCGCGTTTTACAGGCAAGGCAGTCCACAAGAGCATCGCTAAAACTCGCGACATGCCCTGACGCTTCCCATACTTTCGGATTCATTAAAATCGCCGCGTCAATACCAACCATATCAAGGCGGCTCTGAACAAATTTCTTCCACCACCAATCACGAATGTTATTCTTCAACTCTGTTCCGAGCGGACCATAATCCCAAGAATTAGCCAGTCCTCCATAGATCTCGCTGCCCGGAAAAATAAACCCCCGCTGTTTGCAAAACGATACGATTGTTTCCATGTCTGCCATACTACTGACGGATTATTGCGCCAAACCGCTCTTGAAGCAGTGGCTGGAGTTTCTCATGCGCTTGATCAACCTCTTCGGCGTGGAGCGTGCGTTCATCAGACGAATAGATGATATGAAACGCCAGACTGCGTTTGCCATTCCCGATCGCTTTACCTTCGAATACGTCAAACAATTCAACAGAATACACGAGCTTATCAAACGCCGAAAGCGATCCGACTATTTCATCATAGGGTATGCCCGCATTCACGATAAACGCGATATCGCGCGCGACACGAGGATATTTCGGAAGCGGGGTAAATGTCACTGTATTGGAAAAATGCGGGTAGCAGACTTCAAACGCTATATCAAAACACGCGAATGGAGTCTTGATCCCATATCTCCCACGCACTAATTCAGATACAAAACCCACATACCCAACCTCGTGACTGCCTTTCCAGAGTATCCGCGCCGCGCTTCCTTTTTCCCAAAATGGATCTGTCTTGTCAAGAAGATGAAAGCTGATATCGCGTACTCGCCGTGAAAACCATGAATCGCACAATGCCTCCACTGTTCCTTTGATTTCTCGAAAGACATTCTGTGAGCTCTCTTTTTTCATAAGGATACCGGAGAGCATCAGCTGTTCGCTAGGAAGAGAATTTTTTCGTTTCGCGGGATGATACACTTTGCTTAATTCGTAGAGCTTCAACTCCGCTCTTTTTTGCTCATTGGATGCCGCCGCATTGAGCAATCCAGGCAACAGACTTGTGCGTAGACAAGCGAACTCTTCCGAAAGCGGATTAAGGATGGCAACAGCAGCCTTGGGGTCAAAGCCGGCTTTCTCCAGTAAAGCGGATCCAACGCCCGAATAGGTGATGATCTCTGTCCATCCGTTTCTTTGGAGTAAGTATTTTGCTTCTTTTACAGATACCAGGAGGCCATCCACTTCAATGGGAGGTATTTCGCCAGTCAGCAGTTGAGTCGGCACTTTTGCGTAGCCATAGATGCGAGCGGTTTCTTCAACGAGGTCATGAGAGCCAGTACAATCATTCGCGCGCCAAAATGGGGGCGTGACGGTAAGAAACGTTTTTTCTTTTTTTACGGCAAAACCAAGTGACCGCACTATGCGAACGATATCTTTGATCGGGATGGAAATGCCGATGATTCTCACGATATCAGACGGATCAAATCGAATCGCCGCGCTCTTTTCTTTTTTTGGGTACGCGTCAGCGATCGGCGTGGCGACAGTACCGCCGGCGAGTTGCCTGATAAGCTCAATCGCGCGCAGTAAGCATCGAGATGAGTATTCAGGACTCAATCCTCTCTCATAGCGGGAGGACGAATCCGTCCGAAGATCAAGGACGCGTGAAGTCGTACGTACGCCGACCGGTTCAAAACTCGCGGATTCCACTACGATTGTACGCGTGGCATTGGTAATGCCTGACCGCATGCCTCCTTTAATCCCCGCGATAGCCAGCGGCCCCTCATCATCGGCAATGACAAGCATATCGGACGTAAGTTTTTTATCGTCGCCATCAAGCGTGACAAGCGACTCCCCGTTTCTCGCGTTGCGCACGATAATTTTTTTATGGCGCAAAGAAACCTCGCCCTTGTTCGTCTTAGCGATTAGGAGATCCGCGTCAAACGCGTGTAGAGGCTGCCCCAACTCCAGCATCACATAATTGGTTATATCTACGATGTTATTGATCGGGCGCATACCTGATAATGCCAGACGTTTTTGCATCCATTGCGGAGACGGAGCGACTTTCACATGATCAATAACGACGCCGCAATACCGAGGACAGGCAGCGTGATTTTGATTACTGATGGTGAGGCTATATCCGCCGCTTGCCTTTTTCTTATAATCGGCATAGTGAGAACGCACCTCCGCATCGGAGAGCATGTCGCGAAACGAGGTTCCCATGATCGCGGCGACTTCGCGCGCAAATCCAAAAAGCGAAAACGAATCAGGTCGATTCGTGGTGATCTCCGCCTCCAAGATCCATTCGCCGAGCTCCTGACGCACCCGATCGATTGACGGACCAGCGAGCGACACCGAAGCAGCGAGTTCTTTTGGAGATTTTGGGAGTGAGAGGTATTCAGACAGCCAAGAATAGGGAACAGAGAGGTTCATAAACGATGGAAAACTAGTGAGCGCGCAATAGCGTATCGAGCGTGAGGCGGTCACGCGCGCGCTCAAGCGCGTTGGCGCGGCTAATGCGCTGATTGCGCACCAGTTTTGCCAGTTCATGATCAAAGCTCATCATTCCTTGGGCTCGAGATGACTTGATTACTTGTTCCAACTGCTGAAGCCGACCTGATACGATCATCGCCTTAACGGAAGCATCGTTGAGCAATACTTCATGGACCGGCACTATGCCGCCCCCGATCGATGGCACGAGCTCCTGCGTAACAACTGCGACTAACACATCGGCAAGGAGCCCCTGGATATGCTGCTGATGATGAGATTCAAATGTCGTGACGAGTTTTTCGAGCGCGCGTACCGCGGAGTCGGAATTCATAACAGCGACAACAAACATCCCCGCTCCGGCAAGCTCCAGGACGCGACGCACCGCGTCGAGGTCCGGCATATCGCTGACGAATAACACATCAATGTCTTCTTCCGCTACAAACTTCAGGGCAGTGGAAAAATCAGCCACATCCACTCCTACTTCACGCTGGTCGACGATACTCTTGTTGCTGACAAGATTATATTCGATCGGCTTTTCGATCGTCATGATATGCGCAACGCGTGAACGGTTTATCTCTTCCAGAATACCCGCTGCCAGAGTCGTGCGGCCTGAGCCGTATCCACCGGTGACGATAAGCAATCCTTCTTTCTGGGTAAGAAATTTTTCAAAATCAGAAGGGATGTTCAGCTCGCGGAGTGTTTTAGGCGTATGGCTTAAAAATCTAAAAGATGCCGATAGCTGGCCCTCTTGATGAAAGATATGGATTTTTGCCCGAATACGTTCATCAAAGACACGCGTCGCGACAAAATCTTTTTCTTGCGCCAGCCTGTTCTGCTCTTCCGTGGAAAGCATATCATTGGCAAGATCACGGATAGTCTGATCGGTGACGATTTGCTCCGTTTCTACTGGCTCCAGAGATCCGTGAATGCGTACCGTTGGCCGCGAACCTACACTGTAATGCAGATCAGTGGCGCCACGCTTGAATTGCTCCGTGAGAAGTCGGCGGAAAGATAATGATTGCGCTGTGTCCATGGATGGATTAAAAAATAATCTAACTTTTTCAATAGTATCAATTGTAGGTCTATTTCAAAAGATTTGCAAACTCAAAACACCTGTCGTCCCGTGTCACCGACCCGACTTGATGCGATGCGCCGACCTTTTCGAATAACGGCGTTTATTCCCTCGTCACTCGAAGCACTTCTTCAACGGTCGTAATACCGCGAAGCGCCTTAACGATCGCGTCTTGCTTAAATGTCGTCTTGCCTTGACGGCGCAATTCCTTTACCAGATCTTCGAGTGAAAATTTTGTATTCATGATTTCCGTTAACTCCGGTGTCATAAGCAAGGCTTCGGCGACTACCGTACGGCCCTTGTATCCGCTTCCCCCGCAAAGATCGCATTGCTTTTCTCCGCTTTTATAAAATTTCAACTGCCCTTGTGTTGATACTCCCTCCATCATGGCGCGCGACTCTTCGGGAATCGTTTCCAACTCCTTTTGGAATTCTTTTTCCAAGGCGGGCGGGACGGTCGTCTCTTGCTTGCATTCAGGGCATATCTTGCGGACAAGACGTTGAGCAAGTACGGCGTTCATGGCTGCCGATATCAAAAATGGCTCGATGTGCATATCAATCAAGCGGGGAATGACGCCGAGGACGTCCTTGGCGTGGATCGTGGATACGAGAAAATGTCCCGTGAGCGCGGCATGGATCGCGAGTTCCGCAGTCTCCGTATCGCGGATTTCGCCGACCATCACGATGTTGGGGTCTTGGCGAAGCAAGGCCCGCAGTCCCGATGCGAAGGTTAATCCGACTTCGGGATTAACCTGTGTCTGGTTCACCCCTTTCATGAAATATTCCACGGGATCCTCCAGCGTGGAGATATTAGCCGTTTCTTTATTCAACGCGGAAAGTATGGAAAATAACGTCGTAGACTTTCCTGATCCTGTCGGACCGGCTACGAGCAGTACGCCGGTCGGCCGCGCGATGATCTTATCAAGGTCATCTTCGACTTTATACCAAAAACCCAGGTCTTTGAGCGAAGGAGTCTTGACCTCTGACTGCAAAATACGCATTACGACTTTCTCGTTGCCCATCACCGGCAGCGTGGATACGCGAAGATTAACTTCTTGGTCATACACCATGGTACGGATGCGGCCGTCCTGCGGGATGCGCGTCTCATCAATTTTCAGATTTGCGAGCACTTTAATGCGAGAAACGATTGACCCGTGAAAATGCGCGGGAAAATTCAAATACACTCGCAAGACTCCATCGACGCGAAAACGCACGCGCGACGCGTCTTGAGCGGGCTCGATATGAATATCCGATGTACCGAGGTCAACCGCCTCTTGGATCATAAGATCCACAATCGTGGCTACCGGGGCTTTTTTAATCACCTCGACGAGCCGCTTCTTTACCTTTTTTTCCGTCGTCACCCTCTGTTTTTGCAATACATCGAGCGCGTCGGATACTTCTTTTTGAAACGCAGTATATCCTTTCAACGCGTCGCGGTATCCTGCATGAGTGGTGACCGCGAAATGTATTTTGTATTCTCCCTTTTTTGCCCAAAAATCAATCGCTTCAATCGACCGATAATCCCCGGGGTGCACTAACGCTATATTAACCGCGTTATCCTTCTTATCATATACGATGAGATGATAATTTTCAGCAACAGCCTGGGGTATGGTATTTAATATATCATGCGGTATATCGAGCTCGCTTAAATCAACATACGGTAAATTAAAAAGCTCGGCTTTCATGTGTCCGAGATCTTTTTCCGAAATGATATTCTTCTTGATGAGAATTTCTTCCGATTCCGTATCTTCTCTTTTTGCTTGTTGTTCAATTTCAACCCACTGCTCCAATGTAAGCTTGTTTTGACTGATCAATGTTTGGGCGATTCGCGTCGCGGGCATACTCTAATGACCGTTATCGTCTTTCGACAAGAAAGGGTGAATCATTTCCAACCTCCGTCGGACTTAACAGCACCTCTTGGGAATAATCTCCGGTAAGGGATCGAAAAGCCGGCGAGGTAAAGATCGCCCTGTCCCAATCAATCTTCTTAACGGGAAATTGCGCGCTGCCGGTTTGTCCCGCAAAGAGATCATCTTCCGCGTTTACCGGTCGGAAGTATGTCGTATACGCGTACCAACCCCCACCTAACGCGAGCACGATAAACAGGATCCCCAATAATAAAGGAAGGCTGCTTTTCTTTTTTTCACTCTGTGCCATGATAATGTACTATTTTCTCGCTTGCGCGTAATAAAGCTTGACTGTGAGTGTGGCAAGCCTGCCGACAGGATCAAAGCTGAATGAATCCACATCAATAAGACGTTTATTCGTCTCAAGCGCGCCAAGCAGCAATTTGAGGGTTTCATACTGCACACCGACATAACTCAACGCCACAGTGATATTCTGAATTGTCTGTTTCCCTTTCTTCGGCAGCTGCGGGGCGATATCAATTGCTTCGAGTTGCACCCCATCGGGAGCTATTTCCTCGAAAAAACCGAACAGACTTTCGTTGTCAGGCACGAGCGGCAACAATACCGAGAGCGCATCATTTCCTTGCGCGCCACGCTCTTCGTAAAACGCGTGGAACGACTTGAGGTCGGCCAAATACTGTTCGCGATCCGTAAGTTTTTCACGGATAGCTTTCAAATTCAGTTCTCCTCCATTAAGATAGAGCTGCACTCGAGGCTGTAAGAGATACACATACGATGGCGCCACCACGCCGCCGAATACCAGCACGATGAGAATCGGGGACAATGCGTTAAAGATGATCGCCCGTGTTTTATTTTTGGGTTGAAGTGGCATTGCCGATCTGCGTTAATATTTCTCCATTATAAGTGAGGGACATGCTAAAAGTGACACCGGCGATGTCGCCTGCCTGATCGAGCAACGCGTTAGCTGAACGGACTGTCACTTCCGGAAACGTGCTCGAAGCGTTTTGAAACGCCCGGATTTGTTTGCCGATAGTCTCATAGGTATCAGTCAATGCCCCAAGGGTAAGGACATTCGATCCGGAGGATACGGATATGGAATCATACTCAACCGCTTGAAGTGTCGCCTTTTCAAGTTCTGTGAGGAATTGCGTCCAATATACGTGCTGTTCCAATAATGATCGGATCGTGCCGAGTTTGTCTTGAAATGCGGTGAGCGTTGATGTATTCTTTTCCAAATTCGCAATTTCCGCGTTAAGCGCCGTAAGCCTCGCGTCGAGATTTGAACGATCATCTGCTTGCGTCGCGTCGTAGATCAAAATAACGAGGTACCCGATTCCCACCAGACCGAGGGCTACAAAAAAACTGGTAAGCACTTGGAAAAGATTTTTGCGTTCCACTTGACTCGAAATCTCGCGCATCACATCGGACGACATCAAATTGACGCCCAACTCTTTTTTGCGAAAAATGTTTTTTCGCTTTTGCGATTTTTTTTCTTTTTCCAAGATCGCCTTGGCTTGATCACTCGTAGCGTCCGCCGCGTCTTGTTTGATAAAATTTTGGTCCGGCATGGGAAGCTTACTAAAGACTCAAAGAATCAACACATGTATAGTATACCATAACGAAAGAAAACAGGGAAACAGCCTTATCACATCTCTCGCATGGCAAGCCCGATCGCAACGGAAAACTTAGGGCCCAACGAAGCAAGGACCGGCTTGAGATCCGTAGGATACTCAATGCCGTTCCACGGATCGCTCAATATAATCCGCATATCAAGCTCCTTGCCAAGATAATCGACGAGGCCGGGGAGAAGCGCGCTTCCGCCGGTCAAAATGATCTTATCCACAGCGCCGCTTCCTTTACCGGTGGGAGTTACGGGGTAATTCTTATACAGATCAAGCGTGTAACGGATTTCATGCACGATCGGTTCAAGCGTTGATTTCAAGATCGCGGGAACACCGGCGCTGCCGCCTGATTCATCGAGAGCGACGACACCGATATCTCGTTTCAGCTGCTCTGCCCTCTTCTCGCTGATGCCGAGACTCGAGACGATAGCGCGCGTCATTGCGGTACCGCCGGTCTCTATGCTCCGCCCAAGAAACGGCACTCCTCCCTCGACAATGATGATATCCGTAAGATTGGCGCCGATCTCCACGATCATGGTTTCCGCCGTGTCGAGACCGATGAGAGAACGCGAGAGAGCGATCATCTCCGTTTCAAGGCTCACGAGCTGTAATCCGCACTCCTGAAAGATAGTAGTGTACCGCGATACCGTATCTTTTGAAGCGCCTGTGATCAGCACCTTTACCGTCCGGTCTTCTTTTCCTTCTGACTTCTCTTCCTCTTTTTTTCCAAACGATAAACCGCCTTTTTTCTTGCCGCTTTTGTTTAGTATCTTTGAATCAAGCTCAATCTCTTCAAGCGGGAGCGGAATGATTTTCTTTGCTTCCCATTGTATCGCTGATTCCAATTCTTCATCTGACATGGCAGGAAGACTGATCAAGGATGAAAAAACCGCGTATGTCGGCAATGCCGCGTTGGTCTTTTTGGTGCTGAACTTTGTTTTTTCAAGTATCGCTTTGATATATCCAGCCACTGATGACGATTCCTCTTGTGTCAATCCTCGCACGCTCTGCGGCGGCTGTTCCACCATGGCATAATTAAGCAGTGAACGTTTGCCATCGCTCGCGCTTCCAAGCTCGACTATTTTTACGCTTGAAGTGCCGATATCAACACCAAGAAGGCTTAACTCTTTTTTTTGAAATAGGGGCATGATAATAAAGTCTAGTTTCAACGCTTACATAACTTTACCATATCCTCTCATCCCTGTCAGTGGATATCATCTCACCGGAAGCGAACGGACAATATCAGCAATGCCGGGGGGCGGATTGATGTAATGCCTGCCGGTATCGACAATATCTTCGGACCCCTGATCATATCCTCCATACGTCCGCTCAAATGAAAATTGCTTCGCGATCATCGCGCCCTCAACACTGATCGGTATGTCGATCTCGCTGATTGAGCTGCGAAATGCGTCTTTGTACGCGGTTTTTTTAGCCGCGTCCAGCCCGGGCGTCGCGTCTATAATCTTGATACAATTTTTGCCGTCTCCGCTTCCGGTCGTAATCGTCCCTTCCGCAACATAAAGTCCATCCATCGGTACTGATGTAAGATACCCTTTATTATCAGGGCGTAGCGTGGGTGGAATGCAGTTATCAATGATGATGTTTCCCCCATTTCCTTTCTCATCTTTCAGCGCGATCCACGCGACTGACGCGAGCTGTCGTAACGATGCGGCGGTGAGCGCTGTATCAGCATATCGGATCGGGGCATAGATATGGATATTCGCTCCATAGGCAACGATCGTGCCCGCGCCGGATTCGTTTGCGCTCAACGAGTTCATGATCGTATGCTGCGCGCGATCGGTTGGAGAACCAATAGCAATTTCTTGATCAGGAGCGGATGCGGCAGGCTTATACAGATAAATCTTTCCTTTTAACCGCTTAGATGTGCTTGCCTGAAAATTTGGATCAAGCTGTACAACGTCATACCCATATTTGTTCTTTACACCTTCGATCCCAGAACGCGTGATCAATGCTAATGTATGTACGAATCCCAACTGACTGACTAACTTGGTCTTGTCTTTTGACGGAACAGGGAACTCGACCCGAAGCGCTCCTTCACGTCCATCAAAGTCTTGACCGCCGCCAGGATCGTTCTTGGGGGGTTTCTTGCCGGGCGATTTTTTCTGCTTATCTCGGCGCGTTTTTTCCAGACGAGTAGATCCAATAATCTTGCCCCTAAGCTTTTTTTTACTCTTCTCGTCAATGAATTCTCCGGTAAACGCTTCATCGGCAAAATCAATATCACTCAAATCAAATCCTTTACGCGCGAAAGCAGCGCCCCCGGAAGTCTCGATGCGCGGTCCCACATATTGCGTGCGCCATGGGCTCTTTCCTATTTTTTCAATGAATCCGACATCCTCGCAGAGCTTTTGGTTGAGGCATGCTGATGAGTCGAGAATAATCTTCAGTCCCCGAGCTTGCGCCGCGGGGATGCTGATTTGTTCGTTTGGTAAAAAGACCACAGGCTGCCCGGTGACCGGATGCACTCGGATCTCAAATCTCTCTTTCTTCGAATCGCATTGTCCATTCGCTTTCGGATAACAGGCATACGAATACTGCGTGTCATACAAAGTCTTTCCGCTAAACGCAAACCACCCCACGACAGTATTCCATGCCCAGCCGCGAAATTCATTGGTGAAATCATCAAAATGAAGACCGAACTTCTTATCGGAAGGACACTGTGCTCCTCCCGCTGTTATTACTGAACAACCGTTCAATTGAATCCATCCGCGATCTCTAAGCTGTAGTATTTTTGCCCAACCCTCTACTTTGAAAAATTTCTGTGTTTCCGATCCGATCAATACATCTTCTTTTTCCTTACTGATTCTCGCGTATGACGTACCGCCACCCGGTGGAACAATCGATCCACTCAACGCCCTCACTTCACTAGGAGACGGGCACTTCCCCGCTTTTTTCTCCTCAACGGTACACAACGTGCTGCACGTGCGCCCCCAACAAATAAAGCCGTATACGGAAGACCATGACCACCCTTCGATCTCATCCGGTAGCGGTTTTCCCTTAGCGTCTTTTTCACCTTCATATTTAACAACCCCGAATTCTCCGATCCGATCTTGCGTGTCAGGGTCACGAATGATATGCCGTTGGCTGACCCATCCAAGCGTCTGATTCCATGCCCATCCGCCGATCAGAGCTGATGATTGTTCACCCGCGGCATGTACTGTTTTGATTGCCGTATGAACAAAAGGCGAAAAAGCGGTAATAGCGATAAAAAAAACAAAACAAAAAAAGGCAAAAAGGCTGATTTGAAAAAATCTAGAAATCAAACCCCGAAATACAAACTTATGACGTATTGACCTCATATATCATATAGTATACAGTATGTTCGAATAGAATGCTACAGTCTCAACTTTACTAAAGGAATCGCACAGCGCCTTATCTCAATGGAAACAATCGTACAAAGCTTTACCAGCAATTTACGGCGCGTGCTCGCGCAAGCGGCACAGCTTGCTACTGCCGAACAAAAAAAAATTATAGAACCGTCCCACCTTTTTTACGGCCTTGTGAATCAAGCGGAGACAACCATCACTGATATCGCTTCGTTGAAAAAATCGCAGCGGAAAATATCTCCGGCGCGCAAGATCAGTGGCGCGCAATCGATTCCGCCCACGCTTTCTGCCATGAGCAAAAAGATCCTCATGGATTCAGCGGCACTCGCGCAGTCATACAACCATACCTATGTGGGCACAGAGCACTTGTTGGTCGTGCTGCTCGAAAGCAAAAATCCAAAAATCAAAGAGCTGTTGAGCTCTCTGCAAATCGACGCGAACCAACTCGACGGATACCTGCGCACACTGATGAAAAGTTCCGCTAAATTGCTCGATATTTTGGACACGATCCTTACGACGGAACACGGCGGAGCGGCAGGCGGACATCACCACGATCATGAGCATGAAGAACAGTGCTGCAACGATCACGATCATGGAGATGAGCAAGACCAAAAGGGCAAACCGGCACGCCGTGAACGCCGCGTATCGGCATTGGAATTTTTTTCAACGCTTCTCACTCATCCCGACGTTGCGCGCACGCTTGATCCGTGCATCGGACGTACGGCGGAGATCGAACGGCTCATCCGCATCCTCGCGCGGCGCACGAAAAACAATCCTGTTCTTGTCGGAGATCCGGGAGTCGGGAAAACCGCAATCGTGGAAGGACTCGCGAAAAAAATCGCGGAAGGAGACATACCGGAATTTCTTCGTGACAAAAAAATCTATTCGTTGAATCTCACCTCGCTGATAGCGGGCAGCGCTTTTCGCGGAGAGCTCGAGATACGCCTCAAGCATGTGATAGACGAAGTGAAGGCCGACCCGAACGCCATTCTTTTCATAGACGAAATCCATAACATCGTCGGGGCCGGCTCGGCGCAAGGGGCGCTTGATACAGGCAACATCATCAAACCTGCTTTGGCGCGCGGCGAATTGCGCTGCATCGGCGCCACCACAGGTATGGAATACAAGCGCCACATTGAAGACGATCCGGCGCTTGAACGGCGTTTTCAACAGATATCCGTCAAGCCGCCGAGCATACAAGACGCCAAAGATATTCTCAAGGGACTTGCCGCGGCGTATGAACACCATCATAAAATCAAAATCTCTCCCGAGGCGATCGACTCGGCAGTGGAACTTTCCGAACGGTATATCACAGAAAAGAATCTTCCGGATAAAGCTATCGATGTGATTGATGAAGCTTCCGCAAAACTGCGGCTCAACGCGCGCTCCTGGCAGGAGCAGACAATTACCAACGCGCAAGAACGTATCGGGAGTATTGTCGGCGCGCAGACCGATCACGCGCAACTCAAGGAATTGCTGACTTCGCTCAAAGACACTCTTGATAACGCCAACGGTCCCACACTACCGACGCTCCGCAAAGAGCACGTAGCGGAAATCATCGCGAACATATGCGGCGTCCCCACGCATGCGCTCCTGCAGGATGAAAAAGAAAAGCTCTTGCATCTCGAAGCGCAGCTCTCTGAACGCATTGTGGGACAAGATCACGCGAAAGCGGCTGTAGCTCTTTTCATTCGCCGAGCGCGCGCCGGCCTCATGAAGAAAGGCAGGCCTCTAGCCTCATTCCTATTCCTCGGTCCGAGCGGCGTGGGCAAGACGGAACTTGCCCGCGTACTTGCCGATGTCTCTTTCGGTTCAAACGGTTATATCAAACTGGATATGTCGGAATTTTCCGAGAGCTTCACCATATCACGGCTTATCGGCGCGCCGAACGGCTATGTCGGATACAAAGAAGGCGGACGGCTTACCGAGAGCGTCCGGCAAAAGCCTTCGTCGCTCGTTTTGTTTGATGAGATCGAAAAGGCGCATCCGCGCGTATTGCAGATACTGCTCCAAATCATGGATGATGGGTGCCTTACCGATTCTTCCGGAAAACGCGTCGATTTCTCCAATACGATTATTGTAATGACGTCAAACATCGGCGCGCGGTTCTATTCCTCTGCCGCGACAATCGGTTTTGAGGGACGGGAAGGCGCAAAGGACGCCGCTACCCGAGACGCGGTGGCAAGTGAAGTGAAACGCGTCCTGAATCCGGAGCTGCTTAGCCGCATTGACAAGACAATTCTTTTTGAAAAATTAGACGCCAAGTGTTTGCGGGAGATTGCTGAATTGCATCTGTGCGATTTGCGTTCGCGCATGCAGCAAACATATGGTATGCTGAATTGGACGTCTCGCGCCCTTAACCGTATCTCGACTATTGCCGCTTCAAAGGATAACGGGGCTCGCGAGATCCGCCACATCATCGAGCATGAAGTGGAAGGCAAGATCGCGGAACTTTTGCTTGCTTCTTCCAAACCGGCGCATGAATGCGCTGTCTCCGTAGACGCAAAAGATGGAACATTCATCTGCTCGTTAGAATAAAAAAAACATCGTCAGCCGCAGCAGAGTATATTCTTTCACTCTCTTATGGCCCTCGCCGCACAACAGCCGCAGCCCATGCCGGCACGGCGGCCAAGACGCTCAACTCAAAGACGTTCCACCCCGCCAGGACAGGCAGGAGTGATTGTGCATTTTCGGCAACCTTCCGCCCCGCCTCCGCCGCCTCCCCCGCCACCTGAACCGACAGAAACAGAAGATGAAGAGGGAGACGATAACGGCCGCTCCGAACGCCTGGAAAATCTTCACCGGCTTGCTACCGCAAAACACGCCAGTCATATGCAAGCATATAACCTCGCGATGCAATTCCGGGCAGCGGAATCAGAGCATCGCAATGAAGTATTTTTCATGGTGCTCATCGCCGCGATGGTCATCGACGGCATTGATCTTGTG
>JACPHV010000033.1 GCA_016188385.1 Candidatus Uhrbacteria bacterium
TTACGCCAAACTTTTCTCCCCTTCTCGCGCTTGCGATCCGGTCAGTGGCAGCGTGACATAAAACGTCGTACCCTTCCCTTCGATGGATTCAAACCACACCTTGCCGCCCGACAGTTCGATCGCGGACTTCGCGATATACATTCCCAAACCGGTGCCTTCGGTATGCGAAGCGGAGGCATTCGCGGCGCGATAAAACTTCTTGAAGATATTCGGCTGTTCCGCTTTTGGAATGCCGATTCCGTGATCTTGGAAAGTCAGTAATGCTTCTTTGCCTTTTTTCTTTGCCGTTATGACAAATTTCCCGTTTTCCTTATTGTACTTGATACCATTCGATATGAAATTATGGAGCGCTTTTACGATGAGGCCTTCATCAAGATTGATGGGCGGCAGATGGTCATACTGCTCTACGATTTTTTGATTCATCTTCTCGGCGATGGGCATGAATTCATGCACAAGGCCCTTGAGCAGCTCGGTGATATCCATAGGTTTGGGGTCGATGCGCACGCGGCTTTCTTCAAGACGTGAGACATTAAGGAGTTCGTTGACGAGTTTGATAAGACGCGCGTTGGATGTCCGCAGATCGCCGATTGTCTCGACTTCCTGCTTGGTGAGTTTTCCTTTCTTGCCTTTCGCCAAAAACTCGAGCGCCCATTTCGTGGCGGTGAGCGGCGTGCGGAGCTGATGAGACGCGATTGAAATAAACTCTGATTTCATCGTGTCGACTTTCTGGAGTTCTTCATTTTGCAATTTTAGTTTATGCGTGGCGTCAGAGACTTTTTTCTGCAAGGTTATGTTGAATCTTCTGATCTCTTCGTAAGAGAGGGCGTTTTCAATCGCGATTGCCGCTTGCGTGCCGATCACATTGAGGACCTGGATATCTTCCTCGTTGTATGTATCTCCTGATTCTTTGTCAGCAAGAAGCATGACTCCGATCAGACGATCTTTGAGATTCAACGGGTTGATGATTGCAACACCGCAAGATCGAAAATCAGAAATCTCTTTCATTTTTCCAATCCCTTTCGGGATGTCGCTTAATACAAGGGGTTCATCGGTGCTTAAAAGATATGACGTGAGGCCTTTGCTTATCGCCAATACTTGCGAACACTTTTCAAAATCACGCTGATAGGAGAGATGGAAAATTTTTTTCTTTTCATCGTACGTTAAGAGCGCTATGCCGCGCGTGTGAAACGCATCGGTGAGCGTTTGCGAGATGTGGTGATACACTTCTTCCGCTTTGATCGTTGAGCGCAGCTTGTCGCTCAAGTCGCGGATGACTTTTTTGGTGTCGTAGAGAGAGGAGAAAAGATAACGATTGGAAAAATCATAATAGTAATTTTTCAACGGGGTGAACACGGATATGCCGGCAACAAGGATAGCGATATCAATAAGCCAACCGTAAGCGCCGACGTATGGCTTGAGAAAAAGTTGCACCAAAAAAGCCGGTGCGGCGATTGTCGTAACCGATGCGAAGTACACGGCATACCTCCGAGCCACCACTTTGATGTCGAGGAGGCGATGCATCACTATTGCATACCCTGTAAAAGCAACGTTGAAAAAAGTAAAAACTTGACCGAGCCAGTTTACATGAAAATACCCAATCCAGGGTAGAATCAAATTTGTGATAAACGCAAGATTGCTTGATAATTGATGACCGATAGCAAGATAAAGAATCTGTACCCTTTCTATCCTTGAGGTATTCTTTGCAAAATATCTTCTAAATAATCTGTAATAGGCAAAAAAGAAATAAAAAGCTATATATAAAAAGTATAAAAAATAGAGGTTGCTAAAGTAAATTTCCTTTTCTGATCCTATGATATTTTTTACATCAACCACAATCAAACCGGGAATTGCTATTAAAACTACAAGCAATAAATTTACCGTAAAAATTAACCTTCTTTTCAAATTTATCTGCGACACTGATTCAATTCTCTCGGGAAAGATATAGGTAAAATAGAGGAATGTACTCGCAATAAAAGTTGGCGAAATATATAGAATTTGAGCCCAAAATAATGTATTCGTTGTCGCTGATCTGTAAAAAATCATCGCGAGAATCCATGCGATGATCGCAAAAATTGAATAAGCATATATTCTATTAACATTATTTGATTTACCTTTCTTGAATACAAAAAAACCCAAGACAAAATTTACTGCCCCTATAAAAATTAAAATTATATTGATTACGTCAAAAACTATAATCATACGGTATAGACTCTATAAGAATTCTTGCTTTATTATAAACTTTTTCCGTAAATTAAGAAAGGTGCGACACTGGTCACACCTTAGAAACTTTTTGATGTCCATTCAGCGTGAGTTCCCTTAGGATCACACGCATGCCTGGACTGTTCCATGCAGCACAGCATGGAATGCCTCCCTGATAGTCCAGGGGGAATTGAGGAAGAGACAGGGCTTCAACCCCGACCACATGAAACACGCGGACGCCAACCCCTTGCAAATTGGCAATTTCCTGCTCGCCGGGTGGAGGATATGCCTCATTAAGAATCACGATCTCCGGCCAGAAGGAGAACAAGTAGTTCTCTACCACTGGCATAGGAACCAAACTCACGAGGATAACCTTCCTCCGAACGAGACTCATCGGCCATTCCTCGTGATTCACTCGCCGACCTTCAAGAAGGTCAACAGAGTATACTTCTCGCCCCCACAGCTGAAGAAGTTTCACAAGGAGTCGCCCGACGTGTCCCCGTCCACCTAAAACGATCACAGGCGTGTCGGTCTCGTACTCTATAAGAGCACAAAGCTCGTCAAGAGCACGACCGACAGCTGCCACTGTCGTTTCAGTCTCCGGGCACTCACGACGAAGCCCATGGCGAGCTAGAACACCAGGAATGATCCCGGCGTAGGAGCTTTGCTTGGCACCTACCAAACGCCTGATCATTTCCACTCTGCGGACCAAGCGACGCAGGAGTGTCTTTGTATTGGGATCAAGGAGATCTCGATCAGTGAGACTGACAACGAACATCAATCCCGCGAGATCGTTTTGCCGATACCACCCGACAAGCCATGGCCGCACTTTGATCAACCTAGCGTGCCAACCAAAGCAGTAAGCTTTTTGGTATGCAGGCTGTGCCGGATACGCCACGAAGATCATTCCAATAAACGGATTGATCCTATTGACAATCCCAAGACAGGCCAGCAACGGCAAGAGAAAAACGTTAGGTAGTACCGTCACAGACAAAATTGCAAGTCTGCGAATAAAACCCAAGAGTTTTTTCCTTAAGCCGACATGTTTTCTCCTACTCGTGAAAAGTGGTGTAGTCCTCTGCGAGCCGAGAGGACTAGTGCCCTTCAACTGCATGAGGACCCTCCTTCTTTGACAACGGCTCGAGTCGAAAGTAGTGCGCCGCGAACGCGCATGTACTATAACTCGTTACCGGAACTCCTGCGAGTCGATTTGCTTCCAAATATAAATCAACCGCATTACAAAATCGATCGAATCCCTCATCGTGCTCTTGCTCTGATGAGGACTGGTGAATATACTGAACTTCAAATCGATAATAGGTCTTGGCGGCCTCAACCCCGCTACGGATCCCTTGAAGGTATCCATAGAGGATAAATATGCCAAATGAGTCGTTCAGAGCGACGATGCTCTTCATGACCCTTTTCAGCATCAAAATCGCTCTTGACATCTCTCGTCCTTCCTTAATTTTGCCAACGACCGCTGCCAGCAGAGACTTCTTGCTCCTCCTTTGTGCTTAGAGCACAAAAAACAAGAAAACCTCTTGGTATTGCTATTAATTAAA
>JACPHV010000037.1 GCA_016188385.1 Candidatus Uhrbacteria bacterium
CGCGTACAAAACCAAAAATTTCCTTACCAATCCATTTTCGGCGGGGGGTGTGGGGGGAGCCGCTAAAAAAATGAAAGGAAATTTTATGGTTTTGTTTCCGCCGCTTCACCATGTAGAAATTATATGGCAGTTTGGCATATTACGCAATGGAATACAAGATACTAATATATGCCTAGAGCGATATACAAAGAAGAACATCAAAAAATTGTAGAACGTTTGAAAAAGGCGCGGGTTGAAGCTGGTCTAGATCAGGTTGCTGTTGCTGAAAAACTTGGGGAAACTCAATCTTATGTTTCGAAAATAGAATCGGGACAAAGGCGTTTTGATGTATTGCAACTTAAGGAATTTGCAAAAATTTATAAAAAAGACATTTCTTATTTTATTCAATGACATCTCTCATAACAACACACTTCGGAAATAAAGACTTTGATATTAGGAAAAAATTTCCTGGTTATTCGCGCTTCATGGACCAAAAAGTTACACCTGATGTTTTGGCGTTTATTGCTGACTGCGTACTAAATTTACCAGATAGTGAATCGTTTACAGTAAGAGATATTTGGGAATCTGATTATTTTGAGAAAAATACGAAAGCAATATTTGGGAAACCAGCACCTTCTAATGATTCGGCATTTTCTGAATACAACAAATTCATCGGACAACCACTGAAAACACTCGCCTACGCACAAGTGTTAAATGAAAGAAAAGACGGAAACACAAATCGATATGCAATCAACAAAAAGGAGCTTTTGGAATATATTTCTCTCAACGAGAGGGGTGCGTTGGATTTTCTCTGTGAATATTTGATAAAGGTTCTAACTGACAGCGGTTTCTATTCACATTTTGAGACATATCGTGATCAAGTGAGCGCGAATCACGATTCCAGTAGTTTTGATACTTTCAAACAAAGATTCCAACGCTTCATACGAGGCAACACAGAAATCAACGGAATTTTAGAGATAAATCGAATTTTCCCCAAAGTACTAAATCCACTCGCAGTTAAAGAAAATATTCCTGGAAGTGAAAAGGGGTACATGACTAAACATCCTTTCATGTTTAGCGAGTTGATGTACAACCGAACAAATTTCCGTGACCTGAAAAAAGCAAAAGGTGTTTCAAGACAAGAGGCTGTTGAACTTGTATCAGAGCAAAGGCAACAGGAGGATTTTACAGAATATCGAAATACGAAAGCAATGGAGCTTATCAAGCGAAAATACACTGCGAGTGAGGTGCGAGATAAATGGGCGGATGGACCAGCTACTTATGTACATCACATTTTCCCACGCGCTAGGTATCGTGAGTATGCTGCACATACAGAAAATCTTATTAAACTAACAGCCGAACAGCATTACGGGAATGCCCATCCGAGTGCTAGAACACAAGAAGTAGATCCTGATTACCAAATACAATGTCTTCTCGCAAAATGCGACAGCATTGAACAGTCTTTGCGAAACGGAGAATTTATCTACTCAAAAGACAGTTTCATTTCCATGATAAATACTTGTCTCGGATTGGAGATAGATAGTCAATCATCTTTTGATGATTTACGAAAAGCACTCGCTCGCATACAGACCAAGGCTTAAGCTGTCTTGGCTAAACCAAAGAAAAATACGGAATTGTTGTCAATATTTAATGACCTGGTTCCGTAATTTCTAGCAACCCTGTAAAACTCCACAAATTCATCTGAATTGTAGTATGCAAGATTATCTTCGGTAACTTCAGTCTCTTCTTTCGGGATAAGTACAGCAACCGAGCCATCTACGATAGTGTCTTCTGGCAAAAAACACGCTCGCGGATTGTACGTTAAATTTGGAACTAGGACAGCTGTTTCGTGGTTAACATATTTTCCAATTGCCAAATTATCATACTCATCAACATACGAATCGTAGTTTGGTATATCTACAATTACATTACTTCCGATATTTCTAGATTTAAGAACGCGTATTCGGCCTGATGATTTTGTAATTCTCTTTGTAATTTGTCGATCTCGGTATGCTTCAAATACTCCGAATTTAAGCTTGGATGCAACATCATCAAAGAAAGTATCGCGATAAACGAGCCAGTAAGGAAATTCGGGTGAACAAATATATTTTTGCTTCTTAAACCCAATTTCATTTTTTACATAAGACTCCACCAAGGTTTGGTTATCTACCCCTTTCTTTTTTGTATTCAGAATTAGACTAATGGTTTCTATTTTTATTCCCTTAAATCCTCTTTCTCCATAGTCAGTGATTTTCTCAATCGCAAATTCAGCGACGTACTCTCGCGTGTCGTTAAATTCGGGAGTTGAAAGAAAGCTTTTAGGGATTATCAAGGCTACTGTATCGGCATGACTTATGGCCTTTTCCAAAAAGAAAGAAAAAAGATTATTAGTTCTTGAATTATGTTTGTTTTTCTTGTATTCAATCAATAAATTTTCGTTGTCGGTCAATTTACCGAAAGGAGGATTGCCTACAACACTATTGTAGTGAGTGTTTTCTGTAGAAAATAGTCCATTACGACCAAACAGCAAGAAATCTTCATTGATGAAATTGATTTTGAAATTGTCAGGAATATTAAGTTTTTGAACTAAAACTTTTAGAATTTCAATGGCGTTTGGATCAATGTCAATCAAATCTATTTGCACATCTGGTACAGATTTGTATTTCTCAATTAGAAGCGGTAGAAAGTTTCCTGCACCCACTGATGGCTCAAGAATTCGTAAAGAGGAAAAATTTGAAGCATCTGGTAAATCTTTTACTACAGTGAAGCAAATATCTTGACGTGTGTAGTAAGCAGCGTGTTGGAGGCGGGCTGCATTTGCGAATTCTATAATTTTCGACAGCTCGGCATAAGAATAATGTTCGAGATTATTCTTTACAAAAGTTTTTATTTTTTCTACCGAATAAAGTTTATTTGTGTCAATAATATTTTGCGCTTCTTTTTCATCCAAAATAACTTTCTGAATGGAAGTTTTGATATTTTCTGCAACTTGTCTAAAAATCACCGTTGGCACCGCTTCTCCAAGTGACTGTCGAATATTCATCTCCTCTTTCTTTAGAAACTTTCGTTTTTTCTCAGATGAAAGTTTGTTTAGATCTTCCTCCGAAATATCAGTCCACTTGAAAGAATCTGGAACGGACATAAGACGCATAACCTCGCGCACGCTAAATACACGATTATCAGACGGATGAACAGTTGCCTGACTTGCCATTATGTCATTTCTTGTATGTACACAAGCACCAGGCTTATCCCAATAACAACGCGAATATTTATCCCCATTTTTATTTTTATTAAAGACAATTTTTCCATCCACTATTTTGTGTGGCCGTCTTTTTGGGTCTTTGTTATCAAAAGCTGATTCTCCCTCTTTTGTTTTCTCAATCCAAGCAAGCATGTGCTCGGCATAGGGGCGGAAGTTGTGATAGATATCCTCTGTATCTACTTCGCCCATTTGCTCAAGTGGCTTTAAATCACCAATCACTTCTCGTACAGTCCTTTCTTTCTGGAGTGTAGGCATAAAATCTAGCGGTGTGATTTCCGGCATATCTTTCCGTACTCCGAGTACAAGAGTACGAGTACGACTGGATGGATTACCATAGTCCTTAAAATTAATTACTTGATAGTGAATGTTATACCTGCCACCTAGATTTAATTCTATGGCCTCGCGAATTTTTTTATCCTTACCATCTATGTCAGTACATAAACTGTTAAGGAAAGCGCGCACATTCTCAAATAAGAAGAATTTAGGATTAAACTCACTAACTAACTTTACAGATTCAACAACAAGAGAATTACGGGCCAATTCGTCACCTTTTTTATGATTTGCAACTGACATACCTTGGCAAGGAGGGGTTGCCATAAGAACATCCAATTCCTTTACACCATGATTCTTTTTCCAAAGATCAAACTCTTTGCGAATCTTTTCTTTTGTTTCTTCCTTGGTGATATCGTCAGAAATATATCCACTTTCGTAGCGGCACTTATGGTTATGTTTCTGTACATTTAGTCGTCGTTCAATAATTTCATTAGTCGCAACACATTCAAAACCCTCTTGCTTAAAACCATAGCACCCAACACCAGCACTACTAAAGAGGCTGATATAAGTAAGCGGTTTATTTTTTTGATTTTGTTGCATCATATTTATTATAGAAGATATAAACTTTGCTGAGAAGGGCTAAATCATTTTTTGATTACGGCAATAATTTTTCCGTTTATCATAAAATCATCCTCACTCGAAACATAAATTGGCTTGTGTTTAGGATTTTTTGATTCAGAAATTAATTTTATATCTCCAGTTTTTGCATCTCGTTCAAATTTCTTAAGATTAGCCGCACCATCAATAATGGATAAAACATAATCTCCATTTTTCGGTGCTCTATATTCAGAATCAATTAAAACAAAATCTCCCTCTTCAAGATTTTTCTCATCAATCTTTGCGCGGTTCATAGAGTCACCTTCTACACGCAAAGCAAAAACTCCATCTTTTCGATTTAACTTGCTTCGTGAAATTTTTAAATAGCCCGCAATATTTTCTTCAGCAAACAATGTTGCAGGTCCGGCATTTGCCGCGCCCAAAACAGGAACACGAACAGAATCCATTCCTGTCTTTTCTAAAAAAGGAGTTTTCATCGTCCGATCTGCGTAAATACCAATTGAGCGTGGTTTGTTCGATTCTCTCTCTAAATATCCCTCTTCTTGCAATTTCTTCACATGATAGTGAGCAGACGATGGATAGTTTAGAAAATCAGAAAAATGCTCCGCTATATCTTCCAGAGAGGGAGCCACACCGTGCTCATGCGAGTACGACACTATAAAATCGTATATTTGCTTTTGCTTTTTACTGATCATTGTATTGACATTCAAATTATTTTCAAATACAATATCAGTATACTTGAAACTTCAGACAGGAACAAGTATACTTTATCCACACCCCCAAATACTTACACTTATGATTATTAAGAAACGACGAATACGAGACATTGAGTCAAATCTGCCCGCCGTTAAAGACGGCCAGAAAATTATTATTGGTGTTAAAAATCTGGATGACAAAAAAGTTCAGCTAAAAAGGGTGGGGTTTGAGAGTATAGATATCGGTACGTCTGTTCTCCCAAGTCCCGTGTTCGGTCCAGTCAGTAGATTCAACGCTAACGGAAAAAATTTAGTACACAAAGATAAACCAAAGGAAACAGCGTACAGAACCATTGAGTGGCATTGGAAACAATGGCACGGGAAGGATACGATCGATATGTCAAAACTTGTCGATGTTCCGTACAAAAGATACCCCCGAAGCTTTGTTGCTCCGCCCAGCGTTGAATTAAAACTAACCACATCCACAAAAAGAGAGGTGCTACTTGTGACGCCAATGTACACCATGGGTTCTGAAGTTGGTGCTCTGTTGCACGCAATCAATCTACTCCTTGAGATTTTTGGTGAATGTTATGTGTATACGGAAGATCTAGACGAAATTATTAAGACCGAGACCGTTCGTCTAAACTGGAAAATATTGCCCGAGGGAAAGCGACCCTGGCAACAACTCAAGAACGAATTAAACCCCGTTATTTCAAAAGCCCGGAAAGGAAAGAGGAAATTTATTGAGAAGCGGCTTGAAACAATAAATGCGTTTGAACCAGAATTTACAGCAGTGGGCACTGCGGGGTTTGCGGGATATATAATTATGGGATTTCCTTCTTCAGATGTATTTGTATTGGAGAGTTTGTATTACGGCAACGCAACCTATGTGCTCGGTACAAACTGGGAGTCGATCTCCAAATTCACAAAGGCGGAAATACTAAATGAGAACCTTCATAAAGACCGAATAATACATCGTGTCAGCTGGTTCGATAAAATTAAGAGTGTATTTAAGTAAATCTATGTCTAATAAACGATCCAAGGTCGGGCAGAAAAAACACGATGAAAGCGTGCGGAAAACTGCCGACTGGTACAAAAATCAAGGATTCACAGTTAAAGCCGATCTACCAGGACAAATCAAACCTAAGAAAATAGGAGGATTTGTGCCAGACGTAATCGCAAAGAAAGGAAAGAAAGAAGTGATTGTTGAAGTAGAAACGAAGAAAACAGCAAGCGCAGACAAAGAGCAACAGCAAGCGTTTCGTGACTACGCAAACAGAAAGAACAGTCGTGTATTCCGAAAAAAGATAGCAAAATAGGATTGTTCTAGGGAGTTCCGCTTGCGCGCGCATGGGAGGGTTGGGACAAGCGCAATATGATTTGCTTGTGCCATTCAGTAGTTTGGCACAATCTGCTTTTTAGAGTTACCACGAACGCCACCGAAGCCACAGAGCGAACACGAAGCAAGCACCGAGCAGGCATCGCGAGCGAATGCGAGCGGCCAATGCGAGGTGATTGCGAAGTGTGAGCGGACTTCTGAACTACCACCAAACACGGAGAGGAAGCGCCTCGCACCGACGCAAACGACGGAAGAAAGGGCGGACAGGATATCACCACTTTGCTATACTCAAATTACAAGCCCTTTCTGGAGGAGTGAAGCGGCGGAAACAAAACCATAAAATTTCCTTTCATTTTTTTAGCGGCTCCCCCCACACCCCCCGCCGAAAATGGATTGGTAAGGAAATTTTTGGTTTTGTACGCGCGACCAGAGGGAGCGTGCGAGGCGCGCAACATTCGCTTCACCACACGATCGGAGCGTACGATTGGGTTTCGAGCCACTACGCGCTCGGCGCGTGCGTCAGTCATCAAAATCCTGCGGATTTTGCTCATACAATGTTCGAACTTCGTCCAAAAAACACCGAATGAAATGGAGCGTAGCAAAATGTAATGAGGAGGGGAGCAACACAACTGCTTGTGGTGCGTGGGGATGAGAACGCCGGAGCGATATCCGGTTAGCAGACCGGATCGCGAGGCGGTGGCTAGACCGAGGTGAGCGACGGCGAGCCGAGAGTCGAAGCCGAATCCCCCCCTCTCCGCCAATAGAAACTTCCGTCAAGAGGGGCTTTTGCGTAGGCCCTACATTATTGAATAATTTTTGCAGTGGAGTATGGCAACAATACAAGACACGTTTTTTCGCATTCAAGATACCAAGAAGAAACAGCGAGAGATTCGCTCGCTGTATCGTGAGGCGCTGAAAAAGTCACACAGTTATCAAGAGGTTCTTACTGATATGCAAACTCTGCGTGAAAAGAAAAAAAGAATTGAAGAAAACATTCGTACAGAATATGCACGCGATCTGGAGCAGCTTGACGCATTGGTCGCAGAGCTAAAAGAAGATCATTCAAAACTTGCTGATATGGTGCTCTCATCCTTGATGCGCGGCGAGATTATTAAAGTGCGCGATACGCATAATACTGTCTATAATCCGATCGTCAAAGTGGCATTCAAAAAGTCCGACGAACAAGAACGCTAAATTTACATAATCTTTTATTCATTAACAGATATCGTATGGGAAGGAGAGATGTGCTGTGGATTTTTGGGACCGCTGTTTTCGTGCTCCTGGCATCGGGTGTTATTGTGACCGTCAGCATTTCGCGCTGCCTCGGCGATCTTGGATGTATCTCTCAATTTCAGTACTCGTATATCGTCTCGATGAACAATGCCATCTCTCGCTATACAGAGAATGTATTTTCTTGCTCCGCAAAGGGAATTGATGGAATCAATTTTCTCGCGCTCAAAGATGAGTCGACAGACACACTCGAGTGTCGAAAAATTAATCCGACTGAAGATGGCATCATCACGAAGATCGTGAGCGCGGCTTCTCTTGTAAAAAAAGAAGCTGACAGTAGCACGCAACCTGCATCCACGGAACTATACCAAGATGAGGATTTTGGCATTGCGTTTGAATCATTCGCCACTTCCGCAATCATCAAAAATGAAAACGAAATGACCTCGAAAGACGCGACCGGCTCGATCAAGCGATTTTCAATCGAATCAGAAAAAAGTTTTATTGATCAGATAAAAGGCATCATATCTTCTGAAGGCGGCAATAATGATGCCTGTCAGATACGCGTCATGCCCGAATCGTCAAATGAAATCTCCGCAACAATATGGCCGCGCAAGATTGAGGTATACGAGGAAAAAGCAGAACAGAAATTTCCTGATCTCGATGATTATTTCAATAACTCACAGGCGTTTATTCGAGCCGCCGCAACGAAGGATTGTTCACAGTTTTCTGATATTCGTGAAACGGGAGGATACTTCCTCTATAGTCCGACTGAAGCGCCTGACAGATATTATTATGTTAAGCGCACGTCAAAAGCCGATTCACCAACGTTCTATTCAGGCAAGATCCGTATTTTACCCGATTACGATTTAAGCCAATAATGCTGCGAGATCTATTATATTTTTGGGAATAGTCTTCGCTCTTGGGATTGGTTTTGTAATGGTGGCAAGCGTGGGCGAAAAACAATGACCGTAAACCGCCCCCGTTTCACTTCTGATCCATTGCCAGAGCGTATTGACCATAGTGGATTAATTTTCTACAAACTCAATTTAATGGAGTACTATCGTTATATGGGACATTAATTACTATCTATGCATATATGGTCATCGCCACGTCAGTAGAAAATGAAGAGACATACCAATGCGAGGAATGCGGATTTCATTATTTGGAAAAAGAGCAAGCCGAAACGTGTGAAGTATGGTGTAAGGAACATAAGAGCTGCAATCTGGAAATCACTGCAACCGCGCTGGAGAATAAGCGATGAAGACGACAAGTTGTTGCGCTAGTCCATTTAATGACGTCTCGTAAATGTTTTGCGCGAGATCGGGCGATGAGTATCCCGTAACAAGAATTTTCAATGTATAAACCGCCTTATACATTGAATCCGGTGTCCCGCGATAGAGGAAAAATGGCCACTCTTCCAGCCGCATCCCCCGCGCCCTCTTTACAAATGCCAGAGAGTTTTGTAATATCCCCCTATGGGGGATATCTTTTTCTCCACTCTCAAAATTATGTATATACCAAAGACACCGAAAGAAAGAATTACGCATCGCTTAAAAATTTCCCGCGGACATATCGGGAAGACCATCCGCATGATTGAAGAGGGCGCGTATTGTATTGACGTCATTCATCAATTGCAAGCGGTGCAAAAAGCCCTCAAACAAGCCGGCAATATATTGATGGAAAATCACCTCAAGACATGCGCCGCAACCGCGATACGAAAAGGGCGTGGCGCAAAAGCGATCGCAGAAATTATGGCAATTTTGAATAAATCTTAAATTCTTTTTATGACAACAACCGTTACCATCAAAGGGACGCATTGCGAATCCTGCAAGTTTGTTATTGAAGACATATGCGGTGAGATTACCGGTGTCAAGCAGTGTACTGTTGATTATAAGACAGGCAAAACCGTCATTGATCACGATGAACATTTTACATTAGATGCATTCAAGAAAAAGGTGGAAGGCATCGGAGAATATACCGTAGAAACGCTATGAAATCCACATCATTCACTATTGTCGGAATGCATTGCGCTTCGTGCCAAGTGCGTAATGAACGCAGCCTAAAAAAAATAACAGGCGTTCAAGAAGCGTCCGTGAATTTTGCCACTCATACGGCGCGAGTCTCCTACGATGAGTCGCTTGTTACCGAACGCGATTTACATGCCGCGATCATAAAAAATGGGTATACCGTGCTTACGGAAGAAAGCTCCGCGCTGCATCGAGAGGCAACGCTCGCCGAAATGAAGCACGCGAAATCACTCGCTTTTTTTTCAATCCTTCTCGCTGCCCCGACAGTGCTTCTCGCGATGCTTGCCATCGATCTGCGGACACAAATCGCTTCACGCGACCTCTCCGTATGGCTGCAGGCTGGGTTGGCAAGCATTGTGATCCTTGGGTTCGGATGGCAGTTTCATCGCGGCATGATCACGCAAGCGCTTCGTTTGAGCGCAACCATGGATACATTGATTTCCCTTGGCACTCTTTCCGCGTTTTTTTACAGCGCGTGGGCGCTCTCTCTAGGAAGAGAAGATTTGTATTTTGAAATAGGGGCGGCTATTACCAGCCTGATTTTGCTGGGGCGATATTTTGAGGCAAAAAGCCGCGGACGGGCAAGCGCCGCGATTGAAAAACTTATCCAACTTGGCGCAAAAACAGCGCGGCTTGTCGAAGGAGCTGCTGAACGGGAAATACCGATCGAGACGGTAAAAGTTGGCGATCTTCTTCTGGTAAAACCGGGAGAGAAGTTTCCGACTGACGCAGTGGTTGCCAACGGAACGTCAAGCGTTGACGAATCAATGCTTACCGGAGAGAGCATGCCGGTTGGGAAAACAACGGGAGATAGCGTATTTGGCGCAACCATCAATATCAATGGCGCGCTCACCATACGCGCGATCAAGGTTGGCCAGGATACCGTGTTGTCGCAGATCGTCCGCATGGTCGTCGAAGCGCAAAGCGCAAAAGCGCCGATCCAAAAGCTCGTAGATACGATTTCAGGCATTTTTGTTCCTGTCGTTATCGTGATTTCAGCGGCAACCGGCGCGTGGTGGTTTTTCCAAACAGGAGAACTAGGCACGGGTATCATACACGCGGTTGCCGTACTTGTAATCGCATGCCCTTGCGCGCTCGGGCTCGCGACCCCTACGGCAATTATGGTCGGGACCGGCGCTGGCGCGGAACGCGGTATTCTTATCAAGAATGGAGAAGCTCTTGAAAAAGGAAAAAAAATCGATGTAGTGCTGTTTGACAAAACCGGAACTCTTACCGAAGGAAAGCCGAATGTAACGGATATTGTGCAATGCCAAAAAGACATCTCCGCGGAGGCAGTCATTGCTCTTGCCGGGAGCCTTGAGTCGCTTTCAGAGCATCCTTTGGCCCAAGCAGTGGTCGGGTATGCGAAAGAACATAAGATCGCTTTACAAGAAGTGACGGGGTTTGAAGCGATTTCCGGCAAAGGCGTGCGGGGCGCTATCGGACAGGATACGGTGCTTGTTGGCACTATGCGCCATATCAAAGAATCAGGCATAGAGACAGCGGATTGCGAAGCAGATCGCGAGCGCATGGAGAAAGAAGCAAAGACTGTAATGGGTGTCGCAAAAAATAGCAGGGTGGCAGGGCTCATTGCGGTCGCGGACACCTTAAAAAAAGATGCGCCCGACGCGATACGGAAATTGCGCGCGAAAGGCATACAGACAGGTATGATTACAGGCGATAATGCGCGTACAGCCCAGGCAATCGCGCGGCTTACCGGAATCGAAACAGTTTTTGCCGAAGTATTGCCGCAGGAGAAAGCGGAGAAAGTCAAAATTCTCCAGCGGGAAGGACGTAAGGTTGCCTTTGTGGGCGACGGCATTAATGACGCGCCGGCGCTTGTACAAGCTGATCTCGGCATTGCAATCGGTACCGGAACAGATATCGCGATCGAAGCGGGAAACATCGTTCTTGTACACGGCAGTCCCTTGAAGGTATATGAGGCATTGGAGCTTTCAAGCCGCACATTCCGCACTATTCAGCAGAACCTTTTTTGGGCCTTTTTCTACAATGTCGCGGCAATTCCCTTGGCCGCGTTTGGATTTCTTAATCCTATGATTGCGGGAGCGGCAATGGCATTTTCAAGCGTGAGTGTTGTCGTGAACAGCCTGCGCTTAAAGAACAAGAATCTACCCGATCGCGTTGAGGCGTAATCAGCGTCTTCTTGATAAGTAGTCAAGGCGACTCTTTGTTTTTTCTTTCGCGCTTATTGCTATGTTGCCCAAAAGGCCTATGATACATGAGGCGGTAGAAAAATAGCACGACGCTTGTATGACAAGACCAGGGCAAGAAGCATCACGCGAATTATCGAAAGCCATAGAAGAGAGGGAGGGAATACGAATACGCATAGGGCAAACACTCTATGAGGCTCTTTATAATCGCATCTATGATCCGGAAAACGAATTGACAGACGCGGAAGAAAAAGAACTTGAGCCTATTGTGGAGCGCGTAGAGCAAAATGGATTGAGGCATGTGCCATCGGAGACGGCGCGCTTGTATCGGAAATACAAGCGATTTGAAATCAATAAGTTTCGTTTGCGGTGGTGCGCGGGAGGAATTAATTGGGTGGACGTGATACAAAAAGAGCGATATGTACCTCCGCGAGAAAGCGATAAAATTAAGGCATACCATAAAGGGTATCTAGCGGGTGTTATTGAGCAGGCGAAATTCAAGAGGCTTTTCGATCCCCTTGACATGATGGTCGCTGACAGCGTGATGGAGCGCGCGCTTGACAGTCTGTTCCCGTCATTGCGCACTCTTGACGGTGCGCAACGAAGACAGGAATTGGAGCGGCTCACCGGTTCGTCAGCAGATCCCGCGATCGATACCTTTATCGATCAGCCGGAAACGCAGAAAAAATACAGCGGATTCGTGCGTCCCGAAGCCGTGTTTTTTGATAAAAGCAAGCTGCAAGCGCTTCTTGAGACAATCCGGATTATCAAGAACGGATTTTATCTTCCGCCCATTCTCACCGAAAAAGTGATGAAGCTCGCGCGGATAGTGCAAAGCGAGGCGCGAAAGAAGAGAGAGCTTGACATCATTGACGCGAGTATCGCGCGCGTGCTCGTGGGCCGCGTGCAAGATGAGCTTGAGAGGCTCATGATATATAATCGCGCGCAGGCAGATGAGAAAGGGGAGCCGATATCCGAAAAGCGGACAGCTTCGCTTCAGCTGCATATGCTCGAATCACTCCAGCAGCGCATTACATCAATTCTTGTTTCCATATAGAAGATTTGTCTTATGTTTCGATTCCGTACAATCATACATATACTCGTGTTTTTCTTTGTGTTTGCATCGGTTGTCTTTGGGCTGCGTTGGATGGACGGGTATCAGGCAATACAAAGGCAGGGTGAACGTATTTCATTCGGCGAATATGTGCGGAGAGATATTGCCGCCATTGCAAAGGGTACGCAGGAGCTCAAAGAGATCGTACAAGAAGCGCGCACGACACCGGACGCGGTCCGAACAGGCCAGTTGAACAAGCTCGCGCAGATGCTGGATCTCTATCGCGATGAACATGCGGAATACCCGGAAACCCTAGAGGATTTGATCGGTACGCTTCTTGACGAGCGAAGCAGGGAGTTTTTCCACTCGGACGGATTATATTACCGGAAGATTTTTAACGGATATGAATTAAGCATTCTGCTGGACGCAGGCGACCGGTATACGATTCGAAAATGATATGACCGCACAGAACAGATTTTTGCATAGCCCTTATGTCATCGGCGGAATTGTGTTCGTCACCGGGGGCGTGGTAATGGCAGTCGAGATTCTGGGTTCGCGGATCCTCGCGCCCTTTTTAGGTACCTCGCTGCCGGTATGGACGAGCGTGATCGGCGTAATCCTTGCCGCTTTGAGTCTTGGATATTGGTTTGGCGGAAGGCTCGCGGATCGTTCGGCATCGCCGCATGGGTTGGCTCGCGTTTTGTTCGCGTCAAGCGTTTCCATCTCCCTCATCGCGTTTCTCGATGTGCCGCTCCTGGCAATAGTGAGCATTCCGCCGCTTGATCTGCGCATCAAAGCTGTCTTTGCGTCAGCCGTATTATTGGCGCCGCCAAGCGTACTGCTTGGCATCGTCACGCCGTACGCCGTGCGGCTCACGATTCAATCCGTATCGGCTGCCGGCGCGCACGTTGGATCCTTGTACGCGCTCTCGACTCTCGGCAGCATCATCGGAACTTTTGCGACCGGTTTTTTCTTTCTTGCGTATTTTCACACAAACGCGATCCTCTTCACGCTATCGGCGCTTGTCTTGGTCTGTTCGTTGATCCTGCAACCGTTCCGCATTCGTTCTGTTTCACGGATCACGGGGATAGCCATCATCGCCATCGGAAGTTTCTCGGTTTCCTTGTTCCATTCTTTGGCGTCGCAGGTCGGATATGTTTCCGTACCATCTTCGTATCACAGCATCAGAATCATTGACACGACTGATTCAAAAACAAAGCGTCCGAAACGCTCTCTTTTTTTGAACGGAGCGCTTCATTCTGTAGGGTATCGCGATAATCCTGGTGAACTCGCGCATGAGTATTCGCGGTTTTACGGTCTTTTCGCGCTTACGCGGCCGCAGCCTGAACGCGTATTGATGCTGGGCGGCGGTGCGTATGCTTACCCGCAAAATTTTTTGCGTTCTTTTGCTTCCGCACGCATGGATGTCGTTGAGATTGATCCGGCGGTGACACGCGTGGCGCGTGAATTTTTTTCGCTTTCCGACGATGTGCGGCTCACTATCTATCATGAAGACGCGCGTACGTTTCTCAATCGTTCTGACGCGACGTACGATGCCATTTTTGGCGATGTATTTTTTTCTTCTTACGCGATTCCGTTTCAAGTCGTAACAAAAGAGTCATTTGAGCAGATCAATCGCTTGCTGCGAGACGACGGCATTTTTATCGCCAATGTCGCCTCGGCAGTAGAGGGAAAAAAGGGAAGGACGATCCGCGCGATCTATCATACGGCGAAGACAGTATTCGAGCATGTATACATTTTTCCACTCACACCCGACAAGCCGGACGCAATGCAAAACGTGATGCTTGTCGCGACAAAGAAAGGCAATCCGTTTCCCTCACAGACCGGTACGGAGGAGTTTGATTCATTGCTTGCCAAGCGATGGACCAAACCGATTCCGCAAGACGTTCCTCTCCTTTCGGACGACTATGCGCCTGTTGACCAGTTTATGGCGAACGCGGCCGAACGTTGAAATTGAATAAAGCAAACATTGGTGTCAATTTTTTGACACATACTATCAGCTTTGCCCGTACTATGCTCTTGTGAAACAGAGCGATTTTTTTTAGAATGAGGGCAGAGAGACTATTAATCATTAGAGTACCACATATGACATATGTCAAAGCGGAGTACCTATGGCTCGATGGGTATCGGCCCACGCCATCTTTGCGTTCCAAGACGAAGATAGTAGACCGCGAAGTTCGTACGATCGCGGATCTCCCTGACTGGGGGTTTGATGGCTCGAGCACCGAGCAGGCGGAAGGCCGTTCGAGCGATTGTTTGCTCAAGCCGGTGCGCGTGGTCCCTGATCCGGTCAGAGGCGCTTCTCATGTGCTTGTTCTCTGCGAGGTTTTGAACGCGGACGGGAGCGTTCACCCTTCAAATACGAGAAGCGTTTTACGGAAATGCGCACAACGGTACTCGGAACAAGAACCGTTGTTTGGCATAGAGCAAGAGTATACATTATATAGAGGAGCAAAGCCGATTTCATGGCCCGCGGATGGCGCGCCAAGTCCGCAAGGCCCCTATTACTGCGGGGTCGGAGCAGACAAGATTTATGGGCGTGATTTGGCAGAAGCGCACCTGGAGGCATGCCTGCGCGCCGGGCTTCGCGTATGCGGCATCAATTCCGAAGTCATGCCGGGGCAATGGGAGTTTCAGGTTGGCGCCGTAGGACCATTGGATGTCGCCGATGAATTATGGATTGCCCGTTGGCTCTTGCAGCGCCTCGGAGAAAATTATGGCGTATGGGTAAATTTTGCGCCAAAGCCAGTCCTCGGTGATTGGAATGGCGCGGGAGCTCATACGAATTTCAGCACAAAAGCAATGCGCGCTGCCGGCGGGCTTGCGGTGATCAAAGAAGCGTGCGAGAAATTAAGCGCGAAGCGGCAAGAACATATCGCGGTATATGGCGCCGGAAACGAGGAACGGCTGACCGGTAAGCATGAGACATGCGCTATTACTGATTTTCGGTACGGCGTCAGTGATCGAGGCGCGTCTATCCGTATCCCCATCTTTACCGCGAAAGACGGGTGCGGCTATCTTGAGGACCGGCGGCCGGCCGCGAACTGCGATCCATACCTGGTGTGCGCTTGCTTGATCGATACCGTATGCGCCGGATCCGCCGTATCTTCACACGCACTGTACGATCAGCCGACTATGGAAAAAGCAGAGGCTGTATAGGGGTTTGTCAGCGCAACGAGCGGTTGTAAAAAAACGAAAAATAGGACACACTAATCCCGTTAGAGAGAAGATGATTTCTAATGGGATTTGTGTTTTGCTTATGACGAAATCGAAAAAGGAGTTTCCGTCGGGCGCGAAACGTGTGTATCAAGGAGTTATCTATGACGTGTGGCAATGGGAGCAGATATTGTTTGATGGGAGCAGCGCCACATTTGAAAGACTCGCGCGTCCCGATTCCGTACAGGTGATAGCCGTATCGGGCGATCGGGTAATCCTGCAAGATCAGCTTCAGCCCGACTGGGAAAAGCCCGGCATCACTTTGCCGGGCGGCAGGCTTGAACAGGGCGAATCACCGCTCATCGGCGCAATGCGTGAATTGCGCGAGGAAACCGGATATGAATCAAACGACTGGGAGCTGCTTCAGGAATTCAGTCCATCCAGTCACTTTATCTGGACTATCCATACGTTTGTCGCTCGCGCATGCAAGAAGACCGGCGCTCCGAACCTGGAGGCGGGGGAGCGGATCCGGGAGTTGGCCGTGGCCTTTGAAGAGTTTTTGACCTATGGCGAAGAGCCCGTATTTCGCAACCATGATATCAAGCCGTTGTTGATCCGCGCCCGATATGAGGCAGGATACCGCCGTACATTTTATTCATTGCTTTTTTCCGGTAACGTCTGATATTTTTTCACAGTCTCAAGTAAGTCCAATGCTTACCAAGCCATTCATTACAACTTTGTTTCAGGGCGCTTATATTCAACGCTGGAACGATAAGCTCCGCCCCATGGAGATTATTGAGATCGATAAACACGCGCATAAACTCATTATCGCTTTTCTCATCGGACGATATGAAGAGCGGCACGCGCCGATTTCATGGAATGCCCTCATCGAAGGCAGCGTGTTTGAATATCTGGAAAAGATTGTCTTGACAGATATCAAAGCGCCCGTGCTATCCGCCATACGAAAAGACGGACGGCAATATAAAAAATTAATGTCGTTTGTATGCGAGCAGCTTGAAGGCACGATGCTGGGCGTTGACCCCTCTTTGCCGTCCCGTATTTCTTCCTACCTTCGTCAAGAGGACGACACTCTCGAAAAGCGCATCTTAAGCGCGGCGAGCGCGATGGCTTCCGCGTGGGAATTCGACATCATTGAACGCACGGATCCGCATGGGTATGAAATGATGCACATCCGCCGCGCTCTCTCAGAACGGCTCGACTCCTACCGCGATCTTGTCGGCGTACAATCAGCGCTCGCCTCCGAGCATATGCAGAGATTTATCAATATCGTAGGACAGCTTCGCTTTCAGACTCGCTGGGCGCATGTGCACCGCATCCCGAAGACATCAGTGCTTATGCATAGTTATTTTGTAGCCGTGATTTCCTATTTTTTATCTCTTCAGATGAACGCTTCCGCGCGTCGGACTTATAATAATACGTTCGCGGGTTTATTTCACGATCTCGCGGAAGTATTGACTCGCGACATTATCGCTCCGGTCAAGCGATCAACAGAAGGATTGCGCGACCTGATCGGTGAATACGAAAAAGAACAAATGGAAAAAATCGTATACCCGCTTTTGCCGGAATTCCTTCATTCTGACATTCGGCGGTTTACTTCCGTTGAACCGATGAATTCCTTTGTCGTGGACGGCGCCATAAAGTACGCGACCGTCGCGCACATCAATGAATCGTACAATGATGATCGGTATGACGTTCTCGACGGAGAGATCGTAAAAGCCGCTGATGAGCTGTCCGCGTATATTGAAAGCATGGAAGCGATAACAAACGGATGCGCGAGTGAAAAATTTACCGACGCGAAATCATTGATTGAAGAGAAGTATCGAGGTACGGTGATCGGCGGCGTTGATCTGGGAACACTGTACGAGGATCTGGCACGCTAACAAGCGCCGCGCTATGAGAATTCTTATTACCGGTTCGCTCGCGTATGATACGATCATGGATTTTCCGGGCAGGTTTCGCGATCATATTTTACCGGATCAAATCCATGTGTTAAACACCTGTTTTCTTGTCAACGGGATTGCAAAAAATTATGGCGGATGCGCGGGCAATATCGCGTATACCATGCGTTTGCTCGGTGTTGACCCGATCATACTCTCTGTGCTTGGATCTGACGGCGACGCGTACAGTGATTATCTTGAGAAACAGCGGATCTGTACGCGCCATATCCGCAGAGAGCCGCGCGCGCTGTCTTCGCAGGCGACGATCATCACCGATAAAGACAACAACCAGATCACGGCATATCATGATGGAGCGTCAGACGCGGCAAGCGAGCTGAGCATAGGCAGTATCGGCGCGAAGCCGGAACTTGTTGTCGTCGCGCCGACAAAAAAGGCGGCAATGATGAAACACGCGCGCGAGTGCGCCGCAGCCAAGATTCCGTTCGTATTTGATCCCGGCCAACAGCTGGGGGGATTTGCGAAAGATGAGCTGCGTGAGATGCTTTCGTTGTGCGATTTTTTTATCGTGAATGATTATGAGATGAAAGTGACGGAACAGACCTCCGGGTATTCCACGCAAACGTTGTATGCTATGATAGATACCGTCATTATTACTCTCGGTTCCCACGGTTCGCGCATAGTAGGCAAGTACGGAGCAGAGTACATTGATCTAGCGTCTTGCACACCATTGGAAGTGCGCGATCCAACCGGAGCGGGAGACGCATATCGCGCCGGATTTTTTGCCGCCTATGCCGCGGGGAAAGAATTGGCGGTATGCGGACGGACGGGAAGCGTTGCGGCCGCATACGCGATCGAGCGCTATGGCACGCAGAACCATCATTTTACTCTCAAAGATTTTGAACAACGATATGGCGAGACATACCCTGCATGAATACAAAGTCGCCGATCTTTCCTTGGCTCAATGGGGGCGCAAAGAGATTACGGTCGCCGAGCACGAAATGCCGGGGCTTATGGCGATCCGTAAAAAATATCAGCGATCCAAACCGCTGAAAGGCGCCCGTATTACCGGATCGCTGCACATGACGATCCAGACCGCGGTATTGATTGAAACGCTCATCGCGCTTGGCGCGCAGGTGAGGTGGGCAAGCTGCAATATTTTTTCCACGCAAGATCATGCCGCGGCCGCGCTTGCGCAAAAGGGTATCTCGATCTTTGCGTGGAAAGGAGAAACGCTCGATGAATATTGGTGGTGTCTTGAACGAGCATTTGATTTTGGAGGCGGCACGGGGCCCTCACTGATCGTTGATGACGGCGGTGACGCGACCCTGATGGCGCATATGGGCGTCGATGGCGAAAAAAATCCGGTTCTGTTAGAAAAAAAGCCAACGGGCCTTGGTGAGGATTACCGCGCGCTTTTGCGTTTGTTGAAAAAAGAATACGCTCGCAATTCCGGACGCTGGCATTCTGTGGCAAAAGGCATCCGTGGAATATCAGAGGAAACCACGACCGGCGCGCAGCGGCTCAAAAGTATGGTAAAAGAGGGGAGGCTTTTGTTTCCGGCGATGAACGTGAACGACTCCGTGACAAAATCGAAATTCGATAATATTTACGGATGCCGCGAATCACTTATTGACGGCATCAAACGAGCAACAGGCGTGATGATAGCGGGCAAGACCGCCGTAGTCTGCGGATACGGAGAAGTGGGAAAGGGATGCGCTGTCGCGCTGAAAGGATTTGGGGCGCACGTCATCGTCACGGAGATCGATCCTATCTGCGCTTTGCAAGCGCTCATGGAAGGATATGTCGTGCAGACAGTGGAAGACACGCTCGCACACGCGGACATCTACGTCACAGCGACCGGCAACAGAGATGTCATCCGTTTCGAGCACATGAAAAAGATGAAAGATCAGGCGATCGTGTGTAATATCGGGCACTTTGATAACGAGATTGAAATGGACAAGCTCAATCGCGCGCGCGGAGTGGCGCGCGAGACCATCAAGCCGCAAGTGGATCGCTACCGATTTTCGGATGGGCATGAGATATACATACTTGCCGAAGGGCGTCTTGTGAATCTGGGATGCGCGCAAGGACACCCGAGCTTCGTGATGAGCAACAGTTTTTCCAACCAAGTCCTTGCGCAGCTTCATCTTTGGCAACATGAGTACGCAGTCGGACTGTATCAATTGCCGAAGCATCTTGATGAAGAAGTGGCGCGGCTGCATCTTGCAAAATTAGGAGCGCACCTCACCGCATTAACGAAGCGGCAAGCGGATTATATCGGCACGGATATTCGAGGACCGTATAAATCTGACGATTATCGATATTAGCGAGTACAAGACGACCGTATAGCGCGACTTGCTATTCTTTGGTATACTTAAATTGAGACTGTAGAAAAATATCAGAAGAACTTTATTCATTAATAGAATTATGTTATGCAGACGAAAAATGTTCTCTTGGTGGTGGTTTTGCTCGGGCTCGCCGCTCTTGCCGTGATGCTCATCGTGAGCCAGACGCAGCAAACAGGACAAGAGGAGCTTACGCCAAGTGAAGAGACTCAAGGGTTTGTGCCCGGCGAAGCGCAACTAGGATTCCCCCCTGCCGATACGGAAACGGTGCCGCAGGATGTGACGATAGATACGTCTGCTCAAGCAGAAGACGGGGGCGGGACGTTTATAGAAAATGAAGTGTTGCAGCCTCCGGCAGAGCTGAAACCGCAGGAGGATGCCGTTCCATCGGAAGCAATCAGCTCGGAAACCCAGGTAGTTCAGACAGAAACAATCGAAATGACCAATATCGGTTTTGTGCCTCAATCCATGATAATACCGGCAGGGACGACTGTCACATTTAAGAATGTAGGCACCAATCCGATATGGCCGGCATCCGCGATGCACCCGACGCATGCCGTATATCCTAGCAAAGGAGGCTGTATCGGCAGCACGTTTGACGCGTGTATCGGAGTGAATCCCGGAGATACATGGTCGTTTACGTTTTATGAAAACGGTTCTTGGAAATATCACGACCATCTTAACCCGGGCATGACTGGACAGATTATTGTTGAGTAAGGGCGAAAAAAATGAAAAAAGAACGCGTTGTTTCATTGTTGTTGCGTGTCGGCCTCGCGGCGGTGTTTGGATACGCGGGCGTTGCCGCTTTTCTGCAACCAACGTCTTGGATCGGATATATTCCCGAATTTTTACGCGAGAGTTTTGATTCTCGTTTCCTTCTGACTGTATTTTCCGGAGCCGAGATCATCGTGGCACTATGGCTGTTAAGCGGGCGTTATCTATTTATGGCAGGGATCATATCAGCTCTCGCGATACTTGGAATATTGACATTCAATCTCGGATTGTTCGACGTCGTATTTCGCGACATCGCGATCTTTTTCGCGGCTCTTGCGCTTGCGTATCTTGAGACGAAAGATCCCGAAAGCTCTGCCACTGTCCAATGAATCGACTGCGCCTCCCATTGCTCTTTTGGACCCTGTTTCTTTTTGCCATTGCGCAAGGCACCGCGCTTTATATCGCACATCAGATCATGATGTTTGAGTTGCCTGCCGGTTTGCAGGCTCCGGTCCAAGGGCAGGATATTGAGATTGTATGGCAGTTTCTCGCGTTATTCTTCGCGGCAACGATCGTTCTGGTGATTTTGATTCGTCTTCATCGAGGGAAAGTTTTTTTTCGCGCGGTGTTCCTTGCGGCGGTTTTCTTCGGGCTGTTCCGATTATTTCTCGTGATTTTTCCGTTTTCACTGGCGCTGTCGGTGGCAGGGATATTTCTCGCGGCGTTTTTGGTATTGCCCGCGGTTTGGGTGCATGATTTTGTCGTGATCCTAGCCGCGGTGGGCATCGGGCCGGTATTCGGGCTGCAGTTTCATTGGTTATCCGCCGCGTTATTGCTGCTCGTGCTTTCACTCTACGATATTATCGCCGTCACCGTTACAAAACATATGATCCCTCTCGCTCACGCGCTCATTGAGCGGCAGGCGAGCTTTGTCTTGTTCGTGCCGGATCGCTTGCGCGATTTTAGAGCGCATATTTCCCGCGTGCGGCCCGGGAGCGGCTTTCTCATTATCGGCGGCGGAGATCTCATACTGCCGATGATATTGGCAACAAGCCTGACGCGCGTGAGCCTGCAAGCAAGCATCGCGTCGATATGCGGCATGCTCGTCGGAATCGCCGCAAACCATGTGCTTATCGTCACGCGCAGGCAGCCGATCCCGGCGTTACCGCTTATGGTGATAGGGGCCGTGATTGGCGCATTAGCCGCGATTGGGGTATAATGAGGCCGTAGCAAAAGCCAATTACGTATCTCTTCCGATTCCTCTCTATGTCAAAAAATATAGCGATGTTATTCATAGGTCTCGGAGTTCTCGCGATCATCGCGTTTGTGGCGATCGTGGTTGCTTCTTTGGGTCCCAAAGGACCCTCTCAAAAAGAAATCGCCGAGGCAAGCAAGCCGGTGACGCTGACATACTGGCGCGTCTTTGACGGGGATGCTTCCATCAGACAAATCATAACGGTATATCAGCGATTGCACCCAAACGTAAAGATCGACTATCGGAAGCTTCGATTTGAAGAATACGAACGAGAGATCGTCAATGCACTTGCCGAAGATCGCGGTCCCGATATTTTTTCGATCCATAACACCTGGGTGGACCGGTACCTCACAAAGATAGAGCCGATGCCGCCGGAAGTGGCAGTAGCGTCTTTTGTGGAGAAGGGGACAATTCAAAAAAAGACAGAAGCGGTACTCGATGTAAAGAAGGGGACGAATCCTCGGGAAGTGCGGGAGAAATTTATTGACGTGGTTGCAAGCGATGTTTTGCGATCTATGGAGGGACAAGAGCGCGTGATGGGTTTGCCGTATTTCGTTGATGTGCTCGCGCTTTTTTATAACAAGGATTCGTTCAACAACGCGGGCATAGGAGCGCCGCCGCGCAACTGGGAGGAATTTCGAACTATGGCGGGAAGCGAGTACCTGACGCAATTGAACGATCAAACCGGGGAAATCGTCAGCTCCGCGGCCGCAATCGGCGGGAGCGGCAATATCCAGCGCGCGCCCGACATTCTCGCGACATTGATGATGCAAAATGGCGCGCAGATGACGGACGGATCAATGATTACGTTTGATAAAGTACCGCGATCCCTCGCGGACAGCTCCGTACATCCGTCCGTAAACGCGCTTACGTTTTACACCGACTTTGCTTCCCCCGCCACCGACCTTTACACGTGGAGAGAGGATTTTTCCGATAGTTTTGAAGTTTTTCAGCAGGGACTTACGGCAATGATGTTCGGATATTCCTATCACGCGCAAACACTGCGGGATCTTCAGCCTCGACTGCGGTATGGGATCGTGCCGGTTCCGCAATTGAATCCAAGCCAACAAGCGGTAAGCGCGAATTATTGGATCGAGACTGTGTCAAAGAAAACAAAAAGCAAAGATTACGCGTGGGATTTTATCATGTTTGCCACCGCGGCGGAGCAAGCAAAGCTATTCTTGGCAGAGACGAAAAAACCGACCGCGCTTCGCGAGTTGATCGAAGAACAAAAACAGCAAGACATCATGTATCCGTTCGCGTCCCAATTGCTGGTGGCGAAGAATTGGTTTCATGGCAAAAACGCGGAAGTGATGGAGGCGCAATTTTACGCGCTGATTGCCGAGGCGCTGCAATTGCGCGGCGGCTCGCCCGAAGAGCAAAGGCAGAAATTCCGTGAGCTGCTTGCCAAAACAAGGCAGATCATCCAGGAGGGGTATTGACCATTTTTCCAAATTGAGGAAGGCATATACTATGAGTCAAAAAGGAAACATCGGGAAGAAGCGAGCCGTTTTGTTTGGAATAGCCGTACTCACGGCAATCGCGATGGTCGGATTGTATGTGTTGCCCGCCATTCAATCGGCAGAGGCGGCGATTGATTGCACGACCCTTCCGAAAGGGCCTCGTGCGTGCACCTCCGATACGCTCCAGGGTAGCTGGGTGCTTGAAGGGGTTGCCTCGCGTACAGGAAAAGATCCGACAACGCAAAAGAATGTCACCTATCAATTTTTAATTTCAGGGTGCGGGACGCTTGTCAGTTCCGGCGGGGAACGCATTCCCTGTTATCACAGTGTAAACGGAATCATACAGGCTGTCATTACCGTTGGGGATTTGATCCTTGGGATTGTTGGCGCGTTGGCGCTTCTTATGTTTGTATGGGGCGGATTTTTGTGGTTGACATCGGGAGGGTCGGAAGAACGGGTGAAAGCGGGCACAACGACATTCCGCAACTCGGTCATTGGTCTTTTGATCGTATTTGCAAGCTGGCTCGGCGTGAATTATATTGTTTCGACATTGGCTGGTGAAAAATTGTTTAGCAAGAATCTCAGTGCCGCTGCCGTATGGTATCAGGCTAAGAAGGCCGCGGGCGAGGCAGGCGCTTTATGCTATCGCGCTCTTACCGTCGAAGAGCTGAACTGCGCTCTCACCAAACCCTATGTTGCCCCAACACCAGCCCCCGCCGCGGCACCTGCGGGGCCTACTTGCGATTCGCCTGCAGTAGTGCGAAGCGGTCCAGCCAGCGGCAGCGGCGAGACATGTGTTGATGTTTGTCGGCGAGCAGTAAGCGACACGACAATCACATATCCTGGCGGGAAAGGCGGGGATATCGGAACATTAGCTGATAGGGTAGAGCAAATGCCCGATAAGACTTGTTGCTGCTCTTTGAAGAAAGGACCGTTATCAGGGGAAGATTGTGTATCTGGGCCTATCCTGTATTGTGGTTTTGGATTGATATGTAATATACCAACAGGAAAGTGTCAGCCGAGCGCATCAATCAGCGCGCCGTAGTTTCAAATTGACATATTTCCCGTTGAAATCGTGCCGTAGACGGTGTTCAAAAACAAATAGTATGGTATACTGCAGGTATATGAACTCACAAAATCGCGCGTGGATGCGGTTCGGGGTAGCGGGCATGAGCAGCCTCATACTCGCAGTCGTTTTGGTTGGCGTATTATCGGCGGCGACTACGTCGGCGGCGACTATCGATCTGATCAATCCTATCAAGGCCACATCCATACCGGAGCTCGTAAACTATATTCTGCGCGGACTTTTCGGCCTTATCGGTGTCGTTGCTCTGGTGATTTTTCTCTACGGCGGATTTACCTGGATGACATCCGAGGGTTCTGAAAAAAAGATCAAAAAAGGATGGGATACCATGATTTGGGGGGCGCTTGGACTTGGAATTATTTTTGCCAGCTTTATTCTGGTGCGATTTCTCTTGAATTTTTTGCTTGAAGAGACAACAGCGACAGGAACATCAAGCAGTCCGAGCGCTACAGGAGGGACGGGCAGTGTGCCAGCGCGCCCTACTCCTTAAAATGGTGTAGAACTTGACATATCCCCAGTTCGTGTAGGAAAATGTGGTATACTGCACTTTGCATTATGAGATTGTAGAAAAATAGTTTCCAGGTCATTCCCGATTTAATTTCGATACTTAACTCATTACATAGTTTCTTATGATCAAGCGATTATGCGCGAGCATCGTGCTTGCGAGTATGGTCTTTGTGGGAGGATTGGCGCTCGCGCCATCGTATGCTCAAGCAGTTGAGGCAGGGAAACCCGCGGGAGGTTATTTTAATGACATTACGCTTCCGGCAGGAGCGAGCAAGCCCATTCAGCAGACTATTATTGATCTTCTTAATATCGTTCTCGGATTCTTAGGTCTTATCGCGGTCATTATTATCATCGCGGCAGGCTTTATGTGGATGACTGCCGGCGGCAATGAAAAGCGTCTCGAGACCGCGCGCAAGCTCTTGATTCAAGGATTTATCGGTCTCGTGCTTGTCATGGCCGCGTGGGCGATCGCGCTTTTCGTTATTACTACGTTTGAGACGCAGTTTTTTGGGTAATCTTGATTCATGATTCGCCGACATGGCACAGTGGACACTGGAGAACATCGGCTTGAATGAGGCCGCGAAGGATATTTTTCGCATGGACGCAGACTACGGGGTTCCCGAACTTGTTGGCAGTATCTTGAATATACTGTTCACCATCCTCGGTCTCGTTTTTCTGGGTCTCATGGTCTACGGCGGCATGCTCTGGCTCTTGTCAGAGGGCGAAGAGAAGAAAGTAAATAAGGCGCGAGGATTTATCTTTCACTCCATTCTGGGATTGATCCTTGTGCTTTCCGCTTTCGCGATTACCAGTTTTGTCGTGCAGCAATTGACTCAGCAGACCATCGTTGCTCCCGCGGCGCCATGATCGCGCAACTTCCATGAAAGATCACGCAAAGATGTTGTTAGTTCGAATTGTGTTGTTTTTTGCCACCGGAGTATTGCTATTTCCTTTTTTCGCGTTCGCCCTGCCGCCAAAAGGCCCGCCGAATCCGATTGAGATATTGAATAATGCCGGCACGGCGGCCGGCATAGATACGGAACGGCAGATAGGTACGATCGTCGGCGGCGTTATTCAGGCATTCTTGACCGCGCTTGGCATCATCTTCGTCGTGCTGATCGTGTTTGGCGGATTTCGTTGGATGCTTGCCGGCGGAGAAGAGAAAAAGGCGAAAGAAGCGCTCGGAATGATGATGCAAGGCGTTGTCGGACTCGCTATCGTATTAGGAGCATACGCGATTACCGCTTTTGTGACAGGCGCTCTTCAGAAAGTCGTAAACTTGCGATAGCGCATAGAGCCTTTACATGAACTTCGTCGTATGATTCATCGCGTATCAACAGCATTGAACTATGCCCTTCCGACAGCTACCGTCGCGTTGGTGATCGCAACGCTTTTTACCGTGGGATTTGCCGCTCAAGCAGGGCCGCTCGACACTCAATTAAATCACGCAAAGAACGCGATTTTCGGAGAAGGCAATGAACCCTATTCACTACCCGTTGTAGTAGCGCTCATTATTCAATTCAATCTTGGGGCGCTGGGAATGATCGTCACGATAAGAATGGTTATGGCAGGTTTCGCATGGATGAGCGCCGCCGGAGATGAAAAAAAATTGAAAGACGCGCAACAAACAATAAAGAATTCCCTTATAGGACTTATCATCGTAATCGCCGCATATGCGATCACTAATTTCGCGCTCAACGCGTTTATCAAAGCTACTGTCGGCACATAGTCTGGCGATAGCTGTTTTTTTTGTCGCCGCCGCCCCTCGCGTATGGGCGCAGGGCGCGAGCTTGCCAGACGCGGTCGTAGGCAAAGACAGCGCCTGGCCCGCTTTTCTGAAAGCATTCAAGACATCTCCCGATGATATAAAAGGCATACCCGAGATTATCGTCGGAGTGCTCAATATCTTTCTTGGATTTTTGGGATTGTTTTTTGTTGTCCTCCTTACGTACTCCGGCTTTTTGTGGATGACGGCAGCCGGAGACGAAAAGCAAATACGCAAAGCGCGAGACTACCTCACCTACGGCATCATCGGCATTTTTATCATCATCGCTTCATGGTCAATCGCTTGGTTTGTCACCAATGTGCTTTCTGATGTCGTATACGGCCCCCCGAGTTGATGTTATCTCAAGATTGAGACTGTAAATATCGATCCGGAGCCGTCTTCATACACCAGTGTCGCATCTGAATCGCGGTCGAGTACAGCGCGTAAAGCGCTGTTTTCTTTTGATACGATGATCGCTTCAGCTCCAAAAAGTCTTTGAATGGCGCGTGCGGCGCCGCTTTGGACCGTACCTTTGCGCAGAGCCTCGTAGTTCCAAAACAGGTTAGGATCGAGTGAATAAAAAAAGGTAGGATCGAGTCCGGCAATGAATCGGTTGTCGCCCCCCCAAAACCATACCGAGGGGAAATATCCCCACTGATCGTTGAATACCATTGATCCGCGGGGAATGTTTTGTCGCATCCATGCACTGATATACCTATGCTTCTCAACAGGTATGCCGTCTTCGCGAAATGCCATAAGGTTGCTCGCGATTAAGATTGGCGCGAATATCCCGTACAGGAGAGCGATGCCAGAGACGAGTATCGCCGTAGAACGTCTTTTGAGGAAGCATGTTTTCCAAAGTTCTTTCGCGTGTTTGAGTGATAGCGATTCAAGGAACGGCGTTGCCATGATCCCCCCAAACAGAGTGGCAAACGGCACGAAGTATTCACCGTGCCGGCTTGATTTAAGCGCGAGAAAGAAAAATACCAGAGTGGCGGCGAAGAAAAATCGCTCGATCGTTGTACGCTTCGCGCTTAACGCGGTGCCGCTGGTGAACGCAGCCTTAAACATAAACACGGCAGTGGCGCTCGCCGCCGTAATCACGGCTCCCGTGCCCCAAGAGATAATCTGCGCGTTTGCGGGATACCATTCCGCCCCGATCTCATAAAGGTCTCCGTATGTGACGATTGCGACATGGAATATCTGTACGAGGTAAAAAAAGATGTTATCGGGAAAATAGGGATTGATGATCAAACCCGCGCACGCGCCAGCCACGGACCATGCGCAAAGGCCAAGAGCCTTGCGCGAGCATTGATCCGCGATCAAATACAGGATCGAGAGCATCGGCATAAGAGGCCATGCTCCGTGAAGCCACACAAAGAAAAATGAAAAGAAAAACGTCAGTACGCGTTTGCCGGAGACAAGCGCGTAGGTACCCCCGAGGAGCCAGAGCAGCGAGAGGGCGGGGATTTTTTCAAGGTTCATCCGAGTGGTGAACACGCCGTTTAAGAAAAGTGAAGCGGTAAAAATCAGAACAAGAAAGCGGCGGCGTATGTCGCGGCGCGCATCGACGATGCGCGAAAGCAATAAGATGAACGCGGCGATTACGGCGACAAACGCACATGCCGCCGCGGCTTTCATGCCCCAGAGCGGCCCCCAAAGCGCGATAAACGGCACGAGGAACGCGTGATAGAGCAGATGATGATCAATGAATGATTGGCTAAAAGCGGTAAACGGCAGCCACGGGAATTTCGTGATAATGCCACCTCTTTCTATCATCAGCTCCGTAATACGCGCGTGATAAAATGAATCAGGGTCATTGAATGTCGCTGTCGTGTGCAGCGCGGCTGAATAGAGAATCACGAACATGAAAAATATCAGGAGCCAGCCACGGTAGTTCATGCCGTAACGCTACCTAATTTTAGGAAGCTCGACAAGATGACGCAGTCGTCTATACTTATCGCATATATGTCAATCTCTGAACGCGAACAAAAAATTCTTGAATTTTGGGAACAGAATAGCATTTTTCAACGATCGGTACAGGAACGTCCCGAGGATGTCCCTTATGTATTTTATGATGGTCCGCCCTTTGCCACGGGACTCCCGCATTACGGACATCTCGTGGCTTCACTTATGAAAGATATTGTGCCGCGGTATTGGACTATGCGCGGCAAGAGAGTGGAGCGCGTGTGGGGGTGGGACTGCCACGGACTTCCTATCGAAAATATAGTCGAGGAGCAGCTTAACTTGCGTTCGCGAAAAGATATTGAAGCTTATGGCATTGCGCGTTTTAACGATGCCTGCCGATCGCAAGTGCTCGCGTACGCGGAAGAGTGGAGAAAGACGATCCGCCGATTAGGGAGATGGGTGGACATGGATCATCCGTACATGACTATGGATCGGGATTATATGGAAAGCGTATGGTGGGTATATTCCGAACTATGGAAAAAGGGATTGATCTATGAGGGGAAAAAAGCCATGCACATCTGCCCGCGCTGCGCCACTACGTTGTCGAATTTTGAAGTGACGCAAGGATACAAGGAGATAGTTGATCGTTCCGCAACCGTCCGTTTTGCCGCGTCAAATGCCTCTGCCATGCTCGGTATCAGCGAACCTCTTGATATCCTTGCTTGGACCACGACGCCGTGGACATTACCCGGCAATGTATTGCTGGCAGTCGGCGATGATATCGAATATGTGATTGGTAATTTCTCCGGGCATGATGGCCTTACACTGCTCGCTGCCGAGCGCGTGAAGATGTATGAAGAAAAATTGAGCGCATCTTTTACGCCGCATTCATCGCATCGCGGCAGAGAGCTTGTCGGTCTTCTGTATACTCCGCTGTTCCCGTATTTTTCGGATACGCCGCGCGCGTTTCGGGTTGTAGCCGCGGATTTTGTCAACACTCAAGAAGGAACGGGTATCGTGCATATCGCGCCGGCGTTCGGCGAAGATGACTACCGGCTCGGCCAGGAACAAGAGGTTGGTTTTCTGCAACACGTGACGCAAGAAGGGGCGTTTACCGCCGCTGTTTCTGATTTTGCGGGTTTGATAGTCAAGCCAAAAAACGATCCGTCAGAAACAGATCGGGCGGTCATTGCCTGGCTTCAAAAAAACGGCCGTTTGTTTTTAGACGAGCCTTATCCTCACACGTACCCCCATTGTTGGCGATGCGATACGCCGCTGTTGAATTACGCGACCACAAGTTGGTTTGTGCGAGTCACCGAGCTAAAAGACGACCTTCTCGAAAATAATAAAAAAATAGAATGGGTTCCGCATCACATGAAAGAAGGGAGATTTGGAAAATGGCTCGAAAACGCTCGCGATTGGGCCATATCGCGCAGCCGATATTGGGGCACGCCGCTTCCCATTTGGAAAAGCGCAGACGGAGACAGTATCTGTATCAGCAGCGTGCAAGAATTAGAACACTTCTGCGGATCGGCAGTCCCTGACATCCACAAGCATAGTGTTGATGAGATTGTGATCACAAAGGACGGGAAGGAGTATCGTCGCGTTCCTGAAGTACTGGATTGTTGGTTTGAATCCGGCTCAATGCCCTATGCGCAAACACATTATCCCTTTGAGCATAAAGAGGCGTTTGAGAAAGGTTTTCCGGCAGAATTCATCGCGGAAGGACAAGACCAGACTCGCGGATGGTTTTATACTTTGCATGTTCTTGCCTGCGCTCTTACGCGCCAACCGAAACCTTCGATCCCGGTCTCGAGCGGCGTTCCGGCTTTTTTGAACGTGATCGTAAACGGCATTGTCTTGGCCGAAGACGGTAAGAAGATGAGCAAGCGACTCAAAAACTACCCCGATCCGTCCGATATCTTTGAACGATACGGAGCGGACGCGTTGCGGCTTTATCTTGCCTCGTCACCCGTGATGCACGCGGAAAATCTGAATTTTTCCGAGACAGGAGTTCGAGAGGTATATAATAAATTCGTGAATACGATATGGAATGTTGCTCAATTCCTTACGCTATTCCCCGTAAAAAAAACGCAGAGCTTGCCTGAACAGGTGCCGGTATTGGATCAGTGGATCCTTTCCCGTCTTTCCCGTACGTTTACTTCCGTCACTGAAGCGCTCGAGTCATATCGCATTGCCGAAGCAATACCCCCGTTGTTGTCGTTTGCCGCTGATCTGTCCACATGGTATGTCAGGCGTTCTCGAGACAGATTCAAGTCCGAAGAAGAGTCGCGAAGCAGTATCGCCAACGCGACGTTGCGCGAGACGCTACGCATTACGAGTATCATGATCGCGCCTATTACACCCTTTTTAGCCGAAGAGATCTACCAGGTTATCAGAAAAATCGAACATGACGGCGGGAGGGAGGAGGCATATTCCGTGCACCTTGAATACTGGCCGGATACCTTGGAACGCTACCAAGACGATGATCTTGAATTGCGCATGGACCGTGTCCGCGCCGTAGCCGAAATCGGCCACGCGTTGCGCGCGCAAGCCGGGATAAAAGTGCGTCAGCCATTGTCTTCGATTGAGACAGACGCGCAATTTTCTTCGGAGTTTGACGCGATCCTTGCCGATGAATTGAATGTAAAAACAATACGGCATAGCGCCAAGACACCTGAAGGCTCGGATTGGCTCGCGCAAGAAAGCAACGGATTTCGTGTCGCTTTGAATACAGGATTGACTCCGGAATTACGGCAAGAGGGGCTGCGCCGCGAACTGATCCGTCAGATTAACTCTCGGCGCAAAGAGAAAGGCCTTACGATAAAAGATCAAGCGGTTCTCCACCTCTATTCCGATGACGAAGCCGTCGTCGCCATGATTAAAGGCGGTAAAGAAGAAATCATGCGCGCCACCATCTCGAGCGAGATGATTTTTCAGCGACACGAGCACGCCACCACAGTCCTTCTCAATGGTTCTCCTGTATTTTGCCATCTGTCCACCATAACCTACTGACTATTTCTCAATGCTTGGTTATATCAAAGGAACAGTGCTGCAAAAAAGGGGTTCGCATCTTATTGTGGTGACGCATGATATCGGATATCGGATATCGATTCCGGCCAGAATGGCATCTGACGTTGCTATCGGTGGCGTTTGCGAGTTGCATCTCTATCACTACGTACGTGAAAACAGCAGTGAACTCTACGGTTTTTTTTCCGTCAGCGAGCTTTCCCTTTTTGAAAAACTCATATCAGTGTCAGGCGTAGGCCCCAAAACAGCTCTCGGAATTTTGAGCGTTTCAGACGTGGATAATCTTAAAGACGCCATTGCGCGCGGCGATGCCGCTTTGCTCCGGGGCGTGTCAGGGGTTGGAACAAAAACAGCGGAACGCATCATCGTGGAATTGAAAGGAGCAATCACTCTGTCCGGAGAGGAGATTCTCGCTCCGAGCAGCGAAGATGCGGATATTATTGATGCCCTTGTGCATCTTGGGTATTCAGCCTCGATGGCGCGGCAGGCGGTGACGCGCATACCGCGCGATACTGTTTCCGTACAAGATCGCATGAAGGCGGCTTTGCAATCATTGGCATCATGATGTCTTTTCGTGATACGCCATCTTTTAGCCATTCCATTCTCGGGCATCAAGCATGGAATTCAGCTGTTGTTTCCCACCCGCAGTATTCGTTTCTTCAGAGTTACGAATGGGGAGAATTTCAAAAAAAATGCGGAAGGAATGTGATACGGTATTGCAGCAGGGGAAGCGGGGGATTCATCAATGCCGCACAAGTGTTATCGCATCCATTGCCCCTTTCTTCCTGGTATGGTTATTGTCCGCGCGGTCCTTTAGTATACAAAAAAGATGCCACTCGCTTCATTGAGTTTTTGTCGGCGGAAATGCGCGAACAAGGCGCGTTATTTGTCCGGTTAGAGCCGTATGCCGCACCTCCATCTGTGCCAGGAATAGTACAGACATCCCCGATCCAGCCGGCAGATATATGGGTCGTGGATATTTCTCAATCTGAAGAATCCCTCTTATCCTCGATGCGCCCTAAAACCCGTTATAACTTTGGAGTTTCGCAGAAGAAAGGAGTTTCACTGCAAGTGATTGCGTCTGTTAACGACAGGCGCTATGCGCATACGTTATCTTCTTTTATTGCTATGCTGTCCCATACCGCGGGACGCCACCGTTTTCGACTCCACCCCGCGGAATACTACCGAGAGATGATTGATTTTTTTATGCAAAGCACTGATGAAACGGCGCATCGAATATCTTTACGTCTATATACCGCATACCATGGCACAACCGCGATAGCGGCGATCGCAGTGCTTTATTTTGGTAAGATTGCGACGTATTTGCATGGCGGGAGCAACTATGAATATAGGGATCTCATGGCACCCTATGCTCTTCATGTGCAAGCGATGAAAGATGCCGCAGCCCTAGGATTCACTCTTTATGATATGGGAGGTATCGCGCACTCCGATGATCCGCGCGATCCATGGCAGGGAATCACTCGATTCAAAAAAGGATTCAGCGGATATCCATTGCGTTATCCGGGAACGTTTGATATTGTTTTTAACAGTTTTTTCTATTCTGCATATTCGAAATTTCGCCGAATTCATTCACGCCTTCGTAGTTCAATGGATAGAACGTAGGTTTCCGGAACCTAAGATGGGGGTTCGATTCCCTCCGGAGGCAATGAAGTGAAACGAAATTGCCAAAGGAAGCAATCCGACCAAGGGAGGAGGGGCGTATACATTGTGGATAACCTGTTGATGAAACACATTTTCTGTTGATACCTAATTGTGTTCAGAAGAGGTTATTGAGCAGTTTTGCGCCAGGTAAAATCAGAATTTTCCTTATATTCTAGGTTCAAACGACGTTATTTTGATACCATGTTCCAGAAATACCCACCAAACCCTTGACAAAGTTGACAAACCGTTGTATTCTCTATCTACTTTGTGCAAAATGCATAATCCCATGGGAGCCCATCTCCATATTTTATAAACACTTTTTAAAGGAATGAGGGCTAACAATTAATCACGATAGCAAGAAAATTCACCGACCGTAAATGAAATCGGTGAAATTTTTATTTTTTGCATTATGACTACATCGAAGCATGATCATGCGGCGCAAGGCAGGCGGGTTTACTTCACAAAAGAGCATAATGTTATTCCACTGCCCCACTTGATTGAAGTTCAAATTGATTCCTACCGTTGGTTTTGCGAGGCGGGACTGCGTGAGCTATTTGACGAGATTTCTCCGATTCGCGATATCGCATCCAGAGATTTGGAGCTCAACTTCCATGATTTTTATTTTGATGAGCCGAAGTTCGACGAGAAGACAAGCATGTCGAAAAATTTAAGCTTTGAGACTGCTTTGTGGGTAAAGACGAAGCTGGTGAATAAACGAACCGGCGAAGAGCGCGATCAGGATATCTATCTCGGCGATTTTCCCGTAATGACGGATCGCGGCACATTCATTATTAACGGCGTGGAGCGTGTTGTGGTATCCCAGTTGATTCGGTCGGCTGGGGTATTTTTTTCATCGGAAGTATTTCGCGGGTCGGACCGCCGATATTACGGAGCGAAGATTATTCCTAATCGAGGCGCATGGCTTGAATTCGAGACCGATGAAAATAATTGCATCTGGGTAAAAATCGACCGTAAGAGAAAAGTCGCCGTCACTTCCTTACTGCGCGCTTTCGGCTATGGATCAGACGAGGAAATTGTACGGCTGTTTACATCGATAGATACCGACGAAGACCGCAGGCACATCGAAGCAACGATCGAACGTGATCTGGCAAAGACAGAAGAAGAAGGGCTTGTGGAAATCTATAAGAGAATCCGTCCCGGTGATCTCGCGACTCCTGATAACGCGCGTACGTTGATCTATGACATGTTTTTTTGGTTTGATCGGTATGATCTTGGCCGAGTCGGGCGGCATAAAATGAATCTTCGTTTTGGGCTCGACCATTCAACGAAGACAAAAGAGGGCCGCGTACTTCACAAAGAAGATCTCGTGGCGATCATTTCTGAAATCATTTCGTACAATAATTCGCAAAAAGAACCTGATGACATTGATCACTTGGGCAATCGGCGCATCCGCGCGGTAGGTGAATTGGTTCAGAATAAATTTCGCGTCGGATTGGGGCGCATGGTGCGTATCGTGCGCGATCGCATGAGCACGCTTGATATCGATGCCATGACTCCGGCAAAATTGATCAACGCGCGGCCGGTGATCATTGCCGTAAAAGAATTTTTTATGTCATCGCAGTTATCCCAATTCATGGATCAGACAAACCCGTTGTCCGAACTTGAACATAAGCGGCGTATCTCGGCGCTCGGTCCGGGCGGTTTGAGCAGAGAGCGCGCAGGCTTTGAGGTGCGCGACGTACACCCGACCCATTATGGCCGTATTTGCCCCATAGCTACGCCGGAAGGCCCTAATATCGGTCTCGTGGGCCACCTTGCCTCGTACGCGAGATTGAATGAATATGGGTTTATTGAAACCCCGTTCCGTACCATTGAAAAAGACACGAACTCAAAACCGATTGTCACGAAACATGTGCACTATCTTGATGCTTTCACTGAAGAACGAAACGTCACCACAGCCGCGACTACGCCTTTGGACGCGGACGGCTACTTTATCAATGATAAAGCCGAGGTTCGCAAATACGGACAGCCGGCGCTCGATCAGGTGGATAATGTCCACTACATGGATGTTGCTCCAAACCAAATCGTAAGCATTTCCACATCTCTTATCCCGTTTCTTGAGCATGATGACGCGGCGCGCGCTCTCATGGGCTCCAATATGCAACGCCAAGCTGTCCCGTTGGTGCGTCCGGAAGCTCCTCGCATCGGAACCGGCGTGGAAGCGCGAGTGGCGCATGATTCAGGCCGTTTGCTTATCAGCGATACGGATGGCGTCGTTGTCGGCGTAGAGGGTGATGAGGTGACGATTCAAAAAGATGATGGCGACATCATAAACTACGCTCTTGCGAAATTTGCGCGCTCCAATGCTTCAACCTGTATCAATCAAAAAGTTCTTTGCCATAAAGGCGACCGCGTGGCGGATGGAGCTACCCTTGCTGACGGCTCATCAACGGAAAACGGAGAGCTTGCGCTCGGTCAGAATGTGCTCGTCGCCTTCATGTCCTGGGAGCTCGGAAATTACGAAGATGCTATTTTGATATCCGAGCGATTGGTGCACGATGATCGCTTCACATCCATTCATATCGAAAATTATACTTTGGCGGTCCGTGATACAAAGCTGGGACCGGAAGTAATTACGCGCGACATACCCAATGTCGGTGAAGAAAAATTGAAAGACTTGGATGAAGATGGCGTCGTTCGCATCGGCGCTGAAGTATCTTCCGGTGATATCCTTGTCGGTAAGATCACGCCGAAGGGCGAGACCGAGCTTTCTCCGGAGGAGAAATTGCTCCGCGCTATTTTTGGAGAAAAAGCAAAGGATACGCGTGATTCTTCCTTATATCTCGAGCACGGCGAACACGGCAAGGTAATCGATGTAAAAGTATTTTCGCGCGAAAATGGAGACAAAATGCCAGCCGGCGTAATCAAAACAGTCCAAGTGACCGTTGCGCATCTTCGCAAGATACAGGTTGGAGATAAAATGGCCGGACGCCACGGCAACAAGGGTGTTATTTCCCGTGTTGTCTCCATGGAGGATATGCCGCATCTGGAAGACGGAACACCGGTTGACATCGTGTTGAGTCCGCTTGGTGTTATATCGCGTATGAATCTCGGGCAGCTCCTTGAGACGCATCTCGGCCTGGCGGCTCGCGCGATGAATTTGCATATCGCAACGCCCGCTCTCGATGGAATTCCCGAAGAGGTGATTCGGGAACAATTAAGCAAAGCGGGTTTTCCAAGCGACGGGAAACTCCAATTGATCGATGGGAGGACAGGCGAACCCTTTAAGGAAAAAAGCGTAGTCGGCGTGATGTATATGATGAAGCTGATCCACATGGTGGAAGATAAAATCCATCAGCGGTCCATCGGTCCCTATTCTTTGATCACTCAACAACCGCTCGGGGGCAAGGCGCAATCCGGCGGACAGCGTTTCGGAGAAATGGAAGTGTGGGCGTTGGAAGCATACGGCGCGGCCCATACCCTGCAAGAGATTCTTACGATCAAATCCGACGACATTTCTGGCCGATCAAAAGCATACGAAGCAATCATCAAGGGCGAGAAAATAGTAAAGTCGAATGTCCCCGAAGCCTTTAACGTGCTCGTCAGAGAGCTCAAAGGGTTGGGGCTTGATGTCGAGCTGTTAAGGAGTAATCCAGAGGAGCAATAAAAATCTATGGCGCAACGCGATGAACGAAAAGATACGGTGACCGTGCAAGACTTTGACGCGATTCGACTTAAAGTGGCATCGCCCGACGATATCCATCGCTGGTCGTATGGAGAGGTGACGCGTCCGGAAACAATCAATTACCGCACGCAGCGCCCGGAAAAAGACGGATTGTTCTCCGAACGTATCTTTGGGCCTACGAAGGATTGGGAATGCTATTGCGGAAAATACAAAAAGATTCGATACAAAGGCATCGTATGCGATAAGTGCGGCGTTGAGGTGACGCGTTCGATCGTGCGACGCGAGCGCATGGGGCATATTGACTTGGCCGCCCCCGTTTCCCATATTTGGTTTTTGCGCGGCGTCCCTTCCAAAATCGGTCTCGCCCTTGATCTTTCAGTGCAGAATCTTGAAAAGGTAATTTATTTTGCAAGCTTCATTATTACCGATGTGAATGAAGACTTAAAAAAAGAGACGCTCGTAAGTTTACGCGAAGAATACAAAACAAAGCGAAAGAGCATTGAACAGGAATACTCGAAAAAATTCGCCGCTCTCGGAGAAACGGAAAAAGGGAAAAAAGAGCTGGAACGCGGTCAACAAGAAGCGTTTGCCCAACTTGACGAGCGCATGAAACTTGTTGAAGACGATCTTAAAACGCTTAAACCCTACAAGATCGTAAGCGAGCAAGCGTATCGAGATATGTCTCTGAAATACGGCCATGTATTTGAGGCGAGCATCGGAGCCGAATCGATCCGCAAATTGCTTGAGCGCATTGATCTGAAGGCATTGGAAAAGCATCTTGACAAGGAAGTTTCTGAAGCTCAAGGGATGAAGAAGGAGAGGTTGATACGCAGAGCAAAACTGATTAAGAGTTTTATTGCGAATAATATCCGTCCGGAATGGATGATTGCCACAAGCATTCCTATCATTCCCCCGGACTTACGGCCGATGGTCGCCCTTGATGGCGGTCGTTTTGCCACATCCGATCTCAATGATTTATACCGGCGCGTGATCAATAGAAACAACCGTTTGAAACAGCTTGTTGAACTGAAGGCTCCGGAAGTAATCTGCCGCAATGAAAAGCGCATGCTGCAAGAAGCAGTCGATGCCCTCATCGATAATTCCGCGCGTCACGGCAAGACTGTCATTGCGTCCACGGGGAAAAAGCGCACGCTCAAATCCCTTGCCGATATGTTGAAAGGGAAACGTGGTCGTTTTCGCCAAAATTTGCTCGGCAAGCGCATTGATTATTCCGGACGCAGCGTTATCGTTGTCGGTCCGCATCTCAAGCTGCATGAATGCGGCTTGCCCAAAACCATGGCGCTTGATTTGTTCAAACCATTCGTCATAAGCCGGCTTATTCAAAAGGAATACGTCCATAACGTGCGAAGCGCCACACGGTTTATCGAATCAGGATGGAACGAAGTATGGGATATCCTGGAAGAGATCGTGCGCGATTCATACGTCATGCTCAATCGCGCGCCTACGCTTCATCGCCTTGGTATTCAGGCGTTTAAGCCGGTATTGATTGAGGGCAAGGCGATTCAGATTCATCCGCTTGTTTGTTCTGCGTTCAACGCGGATTTTGACGGAGATCAGATGGCGGTGCATGTGCCGCTTTCCGATGAAGCGCGCGAAGAAGCCCAAGAGTTGATGCTCGCATCGAAAAATCTTCTCAAACCCGCTACCGGCCATCCTATTGCGATGCCAAGCCAAGACATTGTATGGGGCGCGTATTACATGACTTGGATGTCGGAAGAGCAAGAAAAACGTTCACAAGAGAACATAAAGAAATTTACCACGGAAGAAGAACTGCTTTTAGCGCATTCCCATCAAGCGGTGAATTTAAATGAAAAAGTTATCGTGCGCCTCTCGAGTGATCTCGCGCGTCGCGCGGGAGTTGACCGACTTGAGACGACACTTGGAAGAATTTTGTTTAACAACATTTTCCCCGTGGGCCTTCCTTATTGGAATGTCAAGATCGACAAAAAGACGATGGGAGAGATCGTCAGTCTTTGTCTCGATGTATGCGGAGTGGAAGAGACGGCTCGCATCCTCGATGACATCAAGGAGGTATGCGCGCACCATCTGACGCAATCAGGCCTTTCATTCGGCATGGATGATATTCCGTTGCTGGACGAGAAACCGGCGTTGATTAAAGAGGTTGAGAAAAAGATTGATGAAGTGCAAAGCCAATATGAGATGGGCCTGCTGACATTTCAGGAGCGGAAGAATAAAATCATCACATTGTGGACGGAAGTGCGCGATAAAATTTCAAAGTTAAGCAAAAAAGTCTTAAAACACGGTTCATCGGTCGAGACGATTATTGATTCCGGCGCCCGAGGTACATGGGCGCAGCTCAATCAGATTATCGGCATGAAGGGCTTGTTGGCGAATCCATCCGGAGAAATTATAGAACTTGCCGTAAAAAGCAGCTTCAAAGAAGGATTGGGGGTATTGGAATATTTCATTTCTACGCATGGCGCCCGGAAAGGGTTGGTAGATACCGCCTTGAGAACATCCAATGCCGGATACCTTACGCGTCGGCTTGTTGATGTTTCGCAAGACGTTGTAATCACGGAGCAGGATTGTCAGGATAAGGAAGGATTGGCCATAACCGCGGCGGAAGGGAAAGAAATCGATCTTGATTTTTATGATCGTCTTTTCGGCCGAGTAGCATCCGCCACCATCAAAGCGGCTGACGGCACCATACTCGTAAAGCGGAACGAGTGCATTACAAAAGAACTCGTTGTTGTGCTTCGTGAGAGCGGTATCGAGAACGCGACGATCCGCACACTACTCACCTGTAAATCCATTCATGGCGTATGTCAAAAATGTTATGGGTATGATCCTGCTTATAACAAGCCGGTGGCGCTTGGGACGGCAGTCGGGATCATTGCAGCGCAGAGTCTGGGAGAACCGGGTACGCAGCTTACCATGCGGACGTTCCATACGGGCGGTGTTGCGGGCAGTGATATCACACAGGGTCTTCCTCGCGTTGAAGAATTATTTGAATCCCGCATACCGAAGGTTCGCGCGGTGATCAGCGAAGTGGCGGGGACTGTTTCCATCTCGACAAAACAGCGTTCTGTCGTGGATGAATCCGGTAAAGAAGTGCTGAAAAGCGCTGGCGGCCAAAAAGTCGTCGCTGTTCATTATGATGCCGTCGAAGAGGATACCTATCGATTCCGGATAACGGAGCCGCCAGAAGAAGAATCCGAAGGCGTTGAAAAGACTAAAAAAAGAACGGCAAAAAAGATTCTGGTGGCGAAAGACGGTATGAGCGTTGCTGCGGGCGATCTTCTCGCGACTGTCGGAAGCAGGGAAATCCGCGCGGAACGAGGCGGTATGGTAAAAATGAAAAAGGAATTCATTACAGTTGCCGTTGAGGCAAAAAAGATCAAAGAATATCTTGTGCCGGCAAATCGGTTCCTTTTGGCAAAAGAGGGAGAGCTGGTAGCCGCCGGAACTCCTTTGACGGAAGGAAGCCTCGATCTTCAATTGTTGTACCGGTATCGCGGTGTTGCGGAAACCCAGCGGTATATCATTCGCGAGATTCAGCGTATTTATTTCTCACAAGGACAGAAGTTGAACGATAAGCATATCGAAGTAATTGTCCGGCAAATGTTTTCCCGCGTATATGTCACCGATGCCGGCGATACGAGTCTCTTGCCCGGAGAAATCGTAGAACGATCAGAGTTCCTTGATGAAAACATACATGCCGCACAGCAGAGTAAAGAGCCGGCGAAAGGCGAGAATCTGCTCATGGGCATCACAAAGTCATCTTTGTCAACCCAGAGCTGGCTTTCGGCGGCATCATTCCAAGAAACAGCGCGCGTGCTGATCAACGCGGCAGTAACCGGTAAAGTTGATTATCTGCAAGGATTGAAAGAGAATGTAATAATCGGACGCTTGATTCCTGTCGGTACGGGATATCGCCACCATACGAACGGTAAGGAAGCGTAAGATTTGGTGAACGGTGTGACTGGGGTTTAGGAGCCTTTTTGTTCTAACCCCAGTTTTTATAGTATACTGTACGAGTATGTCTCAAAATGGAAAAAGGAAAAAAATACAAAAAACAGGGAAAGATTGGAACGTGATGAAGAAATTTTGGAATGAACTCACACCGGAAGTGCGCCAGGGGATACAGGCGATTGTTTTTGTGACAGGAGGAATTCTTTTCTTTTTGAGTCTTGCGGGCGCTGCCGGTCCGGCTGGCGAAGCGATTACGAACGGGCTTGCGTTTTTATTCGGGTCATCACGTGTGGTATTCCCACTTCTTTTGATAGTGTGGGGGGCTGGTTTGTTTCGGTATCGTCAACAATACCGCCTGTCCTGGATCGCTTTATTCGGCGCTATCCTGTTTTTATTTTCATTTACCGCATTCTGGCATCTTGGATTTGCATTGGATGATTCATGGCGATTGGCGCAAGAGGGAACGGGCGGGGGCGTGATAGGATTTTTTCTCGCCTATTCGCTGAAAAGCAGTGTGGGTTTCTGGGGAGCGATTCTGTTTCTCATCGCTTTCTCGCTTATGGGTTTGCTGATCGCTTTGAACATTTCTCTGGAGGCATTTTTGCGTGCTGTTGCCCATATTCCGATCATTGTTGTGCGTTTCGTTTCAAAAAAACCGTTTTATCCGGCATCCGGCCGTGTTCAATTTGATGAAAAGAAGGAGCCGGAAAAAGTTGAATTTGAAAAAAAGCATATCCATGAGCCTCGATCCGATGAACGTGAAAGCGCGGAAGAAGAAAAGACCGCCGGACAGATGCCTGCGCTCCAGATTCTTTCGCCAAAAGTAAAAACAATGACGCAATTGTCACTCGATTTATTGGAGCGGACGAATTCACAGCCAACGAGCGGTGATATCCGCGCCAATAAAATTATTATCGCGAAAACGCTGGAAAATTTTGGTATTCCGGTAGAGATGGGGGAGGTAAACGTAGGACCGAGCGTCACACAGTACACTCTCAAGCCAGCCGAGGGCGTGAAGCTCTCTTCTCTCATCGCGCTCCATAATGATTTGGCTCTCGCGCTTGCCGCTCATCCCGTACGCATTGAAGCGCCGATTCCGGGAAAATCATTGGTAGGTATCGAGGTCCGCAATCAAAAAATCGCTCGTGTTTCTATGCGCGAAGTGCTGGAATCGGAAGAATTCAAAAAACGACCAAGCAATCTTTCCGTCGTACTCGGTAAAGATGTAAGCGGTCGCACGCGTATCGCTAGCCTGGTTTCAATGCCTCATCTCTTGATTGCCGGGTCGACCGGTTCGGGAAAAACAGTATGCATCAACAGTATCATCGTGAGTTTTCTCTATCAAAACGGGCCCGATTATTTGCGCTTTATCATGGTTGATCCCAAGCGAGTTGAGTTGCCATGCTACAACGGCATCCCTCATCTGTTAACCCCCGTTATTACAGATGTGAAAAAAGCCCTTCACGCGCTCCGGTGGGCGATCGCTGAAATGGAACGGCGTTTCGATATGCTGTCGCGCGCCGGGAAACGTGATTTGGCTTCGTATAATGCGCATGCCGCCGAGAAGATGCCCTACATCGTAGTCATCATCGATGAGCTCGCGGATATTATGGTGACGGCAGGGGTTGAAGCGGAAAGCCTGATCATCCGCCTCGCGCAGATGGCGCGTGCTGTCGGGATTCATTTGATCCTTGCCACGCAACGGCCATCCGTTGATGTGATTACGGGATTGATTAAGGCGAATATCACCGCGCGCATCGCGTTTTCCGTAGCGTCGCAAATGGATTCGCGCACTATTCTTGATACATCCGGAGCGGAGAAATTACTTGGGCGCGGCGATATGCTTTTTGTCTCCTCGGATCTTTCCAAGCCCGTGCGTTTACAGGGCGTATATTTGAGCGATTCCGAGATCGAGCGTGTTGTGAACTCGATGAAAGCAGCCGCCGGAGATGTAGAATACGACGAACAGATCACAACATACCGCAGTGATCCGCTCGACGGAGGCAGTACGGGCGATGAAGATGGCAGTGATGAATTATTATCTGACGCGAAAGAAGTTATTGTGCAGGCTGGCAAGGCGTCAGCATCGCTCCTGCAGCGCAGATTGCGGATCGGATACGCGCGCGCGGCCCGCATTCTGGACCTCCTGGAAGGCCAGGGGTTCATCGGTCCCGCTGACGGCGCGCGTCCCCGTGAGATTTTGGAACGTGATTCACATACAGGGGAAGACGATGACTCTTCTTCACCACTCCCCCTGTAATAATGAGACGGAATCTATGTTTACCAGCCTCAATAATACTTTTGCTCTCTTAACGTATCCACTTGTACTTCTTACGCCATTTTTGTAAGATGTGCTTATTACTTGAAGAGAGGTTTCATAATAAGCCGTATGGTGCAATTTAGCAGGAAATCGGTTTTGATCCCTAGCTCTGTCGGCGCCAAACTTTCTTCTGCTCGTGAAGCATGGGGCATGACGAGAGAAGATGTGTCGGCCGCATTACTCATTCCGACTGTACAGTTAGAGCGCATTGAACAGAGTGATTTTTCCTGTGCGCCGGAAACGGTATATCATGAACACAGTATCAAGGCCTACGCAATGTATCTCGGACTTGATTGGGATTCCTTGCGTTCAGAGTATCAAAAGGAACGGCAGGTGTTCCATCCTTCAGCCGACCGCCATGGCGGCATGACCGGTTCTCCGCTTCGCCGGTCGTCATTCTGGGTCGTTCCGCGCATAGCCCGCAACGGCATGTTGGGTGCCCTTGCCGTCGCTACATTTTCTTATCTCGCGTTTCTTGGATATCAGATGGTGCGCCCTCCGCATCTCCAGATCGTCAGCCCCAGCAATAATGCCTTGAGCGCCGTTGATACGATTGAAGTAGCGGGATATACCGAACGTGACGCGCGGATTTTGATCAACGGAGAGCGGATCACGAAAGGAATCGACGGTGAATTTCGGCAAGTAATCGGATTACGGGAAGGGGTTAACGTCATTCAAGTGACCGCGGAAAAAAAATTCGGAACCATATCGAAAGAATCTCGAACAGTAATATTTAGTGAAGAGCCGTTTGGCGCCGGCAATGGAATTCGAAAGACGACGGGGTATAAATTTTAACAGCACTCACTATGCCAAAACTTGATACAGATACGTTTGACCGCACGACGGATAAGGAGCGGACGCGCGCCATTGCCGAAGCAATTGATCAGATCAGAGATCGATTCGGTTCAGGATCGATCATGAAGCTCGGGGAGGCAAAACGCATGAACGTGCAGACTGTTTCAACAGGAGTATTGAGCGTTGATTTGGCGGTAGGGGTCGGAGGGTTTCCTCGCGGCCGTATTATCGAGATATACGGACCTGAATCGTCAGGGAAAACAACGCTTGCCCAGCATGCGATCGCGGAGGTTCAAAAGATCGGAGGACTTGCGGCATTCGTTGATGCGGAACACGCGCTTGATCCGGAGTATGCGCGCCGACTTGGTATCAATGTCAACGAGTTATTGATTTCACAACCGGATAACGGCGAGCAAGCGCTTGAAATAGTCGAGACGCTCGTGAGATCGAACGCGGTAGACATTATTGTTATTGATTCGGTGGCGGCGCTCGCTCCTAAAGCAGAGATTGAAGGCGAGATGGGAGACAGCCACATGGGTCTTCAAGCGCGGCTCATGAGCCAAGCGCTCCGTAAATTGACAGCGATCGTAAGCAAGACAAAAACGATCGTTATCTTTATTAATCAGACTCGGCAAAAAATCGGCGTCTTTTTTGGCAATCCGGAAACAACGACCGGTGGAAACGCCTTGAAATTTTATTCATCCATCAGGATCGAGGTGCGCAAGGCCGCCCAAATAAAGCTCGGAGACAAAGTGATCGGCGGCCGCGTAAAGGTTAAGGTGGTGAAGAATAAAGTAGCGCCTCCGTTTCAGACAACCGAATTTGACATCATGTACAACGAAGGCATTTCAATAGCAGGCGATCTATTGGATACCGGCGTGACGCATAAAGTTCTTGTCAAAAGCGGCAATACGTACTCGTTTGGCGACACGAAGCTTGGCGTCGGGCGAGAAAACGCAAAGCAATTCCTAAAAGGCAATCAAGCGTGCCTTCATCAAATACGCGATGAGGTCATGCGTGTGACGGGCGCGGTTGCAAACGATGGGGCGGACAGTGCTTTGATCCCGGAAGAAAAAGCAGAACCGGTTGAAACAGCGGCGGCTGTATAAGGAATGCGCAACGAGGGCGTGTCTCCGAGGATTAAAGCAGTCTCTGTGGCGTGGATCTTCACACCCGTTCTACATATTCCAGCGAATCCGTGTTGATGCGAATAGTGTCTCCTTCTTTAATAAAGAGAGGGACATTCAACATGAGCCCTGTTTCCAGAGTCACGGCTTTGGTGACATTTGAAGCCGAATCCCCTTTGATCGGGGGAGGGGCGCTTGTCACTTTGAGGTCAATTTTTGGAGGCAGATGTACTGTGAGAGGAGCATCGTGAAAAAATACGATATCAGCAGTCATTCCTTCTTGTAAAAGCCCTTTTCTATCACTGAGGGCTCCATTGGGGACAGCAATCTGGTCATAGCTTGAGCTGTCCATGAAATGCACTTCGTTCTCGTCTGAATATAAATACGTCGCTTTTCTTTTCTCGAGCTCGGCTTCTTCTATCGAGTCGCCGGGCTTAAAATTAATCTCAAGCACCTTCCCTGTTTTGAGGTGGCGCATTTTTGTCTGCATAACCGGCTTCCTCTGCTGCATGCGTACAAAATTCGCGGTTTGTACCTGATAGGGTTCGCCGTTATAGATTATGGTGAGCCCGACTTTGATTGAGTTAAGAGAAGGCAATACCGCCATAGGAAGCTATTGGATCGAGAAAGGCAATAATGCCATGATGCGGGCTCGTTTTATGGCATGCGCCAATTTGCGTTGATGTTTTGCGCAACAGCCGCTGCGTTTGCGCGGGGCGATTTTGCCGTAGGATGAAATAAATCGTTTCAAAAGATTAATGTCTTTATAATCGGCGTCATTGACTGCGTTTTTGCAAAAATAGCAATCACGAGGCTGTTGGCGGATGCGCCGCTGGGATGTCCGTAGTGCCATATTATTTAGTTCCAAGTCCTTAGAAAGGAATTTCTTCAATCGTTTGCTCAACCGGTTCGTCATGTGATGCGGCCGCAGGCATCGAAGAAGGCGTATCGCCATAGCCGACCTCGTTCTGCTGTTCAGGGATGCCGCGACCTTCTCGAGATCCTGCCGGCGCGTCAAGCATGATCATGTTATCGGCAATGATTTCAGTGGCATACCGCCGCAGGCCGTCTTGGCCGACCCAATCACGCGTCTGTAGTCGTCCCTCTATAAATACGCGGCGCCCTTTAGACAAGTATTGGCAGCAGATTTCCGCGAGCTTTCCCCAAGCCACAATTGAATGAAATTCCGCCTTCTCTTGTTTCTGCCCCGATGAGTCTGTGTATTGCCGATTGGTTGCGACATTGAATGATGTTACGTTCTGTCCGGAAGGAGTGGTACGTAGCTCCGGAGTTTTTGTGACGCGCCCAATGATCATCACTTTGTTCAAATCCATTGCCATAGAGGTATAACCGGTAAGTTTTTAGACGCTATACGCCTTCGCGTAAGATTTCTTCAAGTTTCTTATCAAGTTCTTTTTCAAGATCTTCATCGATCTTTGCGATTTTCTCTGTCTGTTTTTTCTCGTTGTTTGATTCATCAGACAAGGGTGCAACGATTTTGTCTTGAACCGAACCCGTATCTCGCGGAGTTTTTTTTGATTTGTCTGCCGCTCCGGCAACATCTGTCTGCGACACTACTGCGCTGGATCTCGCGGCGGCTGTTTCTTTCTCTACCGTCTCAAGCGCCTGTTCCAATGTTTTTTCTTTCTGCTGCCTTCGGGGCGCGCGGCGTTCTTCTATGATGACATCCTTAAACAAAGGGCGGGGCACGCCGACCGTGTCTCGCTTCACGATCATATGGCGAAGCAATTCCGGTGTTAAGCGCAGTTCTCGATCCAGCGCTGACATTTTGGAAACAGAGCAATCAAATTCAGCAAAAACATAGGTACCGTATGCTTGGTGCTTGATTGGATACGCGAGTTTTCTCCGCTCAAGATTTTGCGTATAGTGAAGGGCGCACTCGTACTTTTTGAGCAGTTCTTCGATTTTACCTATTACGCCGTTTATTTCCGTATCAGCGAATCGGCCGCTTGCAATAGCAAGAATTTCGTAGTGGTTCATAGAGATATCGGCTATCCTAGCAAAACGGTAAAAATAATGCAATACCCCGCACTTGTTCTGGCAGAGATCTCATCAAGCCGCCTTTTGCGAAGGGTCGGTAGCGCGTCTCGTAACGCGGAACAGATCTGTCACAAGGTCTTTTGGGATTACACCAAACAGATAGAGCGCCGATCCATAGAGAATTGTCGCGCCGGATACCGCCGCCAATAAGGGTATGCGAGAGAGAAATACAAGTGAAAATGCCATTATGGCCGTTGCCACTCCGATGCGTTTTGCCGCGTCAAAGTTTGGCCGCACCCCCGTTGCTTTTGTAAAAACAAAAAATGCGATACAAAGGACAACACATTCAGTCACTACAGTAGCCCACGCCGCGCCCCAATAGGTGAAAGGGGGGATAAGGATAACATACCCGACTATTCCTATGCCGGCGCCAATAAGATAGCCGAAAAGCATTCGTCTTTGCTGATGGATGACATTGATCAAGTGGCCGATAAACGATCCAAAGAAAACGCAGCCCGTACCGAGAATGAGTATAAGCAAGACATCACCGGAACGCTCAAAGGGTTCGCCCAGAACTGCCACCATCAGGGGCCGCGCCATGAAAAATGTTCCCGCGATTAACGGCAGTGTCGCCATGATCATAAAGTCAAAACTTTTTTGAAAATAGCGTTTGAATGATGCGCTGTCGCCGTTTGACCATGATCGCGCAAAACTTGCCAGCACGATACCCATAAACATGGAAGGCAGACTGATGAGCACTTCAAACACTCGGTACGCGCCGCCATAGATGCCGACATCGCTTTGGGAATGATAGAGGGAAAGAATAATGGTATCCAGTTTTAGGTAGATGAGATTAAAGACAATTGAAAGCCCGATCGGCCAGCTGCGCGCTATGATGCTCCGGAAGAGGGGAGGGTCCCAGATGAGCGCGATACGCTCATAGCGAATACTGCCGATTACAACGATGGCGAATTGGATACTGTTATTCAGTACGAAAAGCCAGAGGATTGCGACAAAGCTCGCTTGAACGCTGATCGCGATTCCGATGCCGGCAATCAGGAAAACTTTACTGACAATATCAGCGATCATCGGCATGAGCATGGCGAGGTTCACCTGGAATTGAATGGTAAAAATCTGTATCAACGAAGACAGCAAGACAGAGATAGAAATAATCGCGATACCTATCTTTACTTCCAACGGATACGGAAACAAGAGTGACGCGATTGGAGCGATAATGAGAAATATGACAGCCGTGATGAGGCGCAGTGTAATAATCGCGTGATAATTACGCGCGTGATTTTCCCTTGCTTCAGAGATAAGTTGGATGCCAATAAGGGAAAATCCCAGATCCGCAACAATGCCGAATATTTGCGGGAATGTCGTTGCGATCGTAAATGCCCCGAATCCTTCTTGATGCAAATAACGCGTAAGTATGCCAAGTGTGACAGCGGCAAGAACAGTGCTCAAAACTTTTGCGGTAATTTGGAGAATAGTGTTTGCCGCTATCCGTTGAGAAAGGGACATGATGGGCGCAGGTATAACTGAACACTTTTAGTGTTCAGTAGCTTTGACCAAAAAATGGTTTTGTGCTATACTTAATTATGAAAGAAAAACAAAAAAATTCCCATGAAAGCAAAAAGAGAACAAAGCTTGATTGCAGTATTTGTATTTACCGCCGCTGTCGTAATCACCGCGTCAACTGCGATGAGGTATGTCGCTGAACGGATGAACCATGAGAATACGCCAACCCATCGGTCATATTCCGTTCTTGGTCTCCTGCATGAAGCGAGTGAAAGATTGACGCTTACTACTATAGCAGAAGCAAGCACTCAAGGTAAAGCCGTAGCTACCCCGGCATTTTCAGCTGCTAAGCTTATTCAAAACAAAAAATCTTTCACCGTTCCACCGTTAGAGAAATTTACTTTTGAAGTGGGATATAAAAATACCGGAACGCAACGATGGGAACCGAGTACAGACGCGCGCAGAACAATCACGCTACGAGCGCGCGCGCGGACGGAAAGTTATTTTTATGATCCTTCCTGGGACAGCGGGACAAGCGTGATGAACATATCTCGTTCCGTGCTGCCCGGCGAGCTGGTATATTTTCGGTTTACCCTCGAATCACCGAAAAAGGAAGGTAAGTACACCGAGCATCTTTCGCTGTATTACGGAGGCAAGCAAATAGCAGGGTCTGAATTCGATTTGCCCATCACTGTTCAAAAGATTGTATCCGCAGACTCTGATTACTCTGTGTCAGCGACTTCCCGTATTGTTAACGCAGTGCAGAATCCCGCAAAAGCCGTTTCCCTTACGAGCGCGCGCCAAAACCGGAGTATCGAAAGGTTTTTGGAGGCATTCAAGCTCATCGCGAGCGATACCGAGCTTACGCTTTCTACTGGAGAGCTCAAGCTCTTTGAAGTCGGGTATAAGAACACGGGGAAGAGGGATTGGAATACGGGTGATTTGCCGCATCTTACATTGCGTGCATTTACCGATAAGGAGTACAGCGCGTATCACGACCAGGCTACCTGGCACGAACCTCGCGTTGCGGCGTATTTGCAATCTGACGCTAAACCGGGGCAGGTTTCTTACTTTCGGTTTTTTGTGAAAGCGCCGCTTGTGCCGGGAATATACAAAGAAACATTTTACCTTTCTTTTGGGGAGGATCCTGTTGTTGGATCTGATTTTACTCTTCCGATGGAAGTGATCAGATCAGAACCCTTAAAGTCTCACGACCCTTCTCCGCTGCCGAATCCCAAGCTTTCATCCCCGAACCCTGCAGAATCGACAAACGAGCCGCCGGTTCCCGCGCATAGTGAACAGACAATAGTACCCGCGTCCGATAGTACGCAAGACCAAACAGTCCTCGCGTTTGCTCAACATCAAACAATTCCGTCCAAGCAAGGCATTGTACAAGACATTCAAGAGAAGGAGCCATTGATCCGCATCGGGTATTTCAAAACAACTGATCCGGTGCAAGTGACGGCATCTTCACCTTATCAAATTAGAACAGGGAACGCGCTTTTAAGCACCCCCGCGGCAGGAGCAGTCGCTTCCGTCACTTATGAGCCGACGGTGGGGTTGTACACCATAATTATCGATGGCTTGAGCCATACCAGCGCGGAACCGCCTCGTTTTACCGGAATTCTACCGCCGGAAGTGAGGGTGGACCCGGAAACCATTTTTGAAATAATCTCCTATCAGAATCGTCCTGCGTGGAGCTCTGCAATCAACGACAATACAGTCAGGGGAGCAATCGAAGTGCGATATTCAACCGATGCGAAAGCGCTTTGGGTCGTCAATGAATTGCCGCTTGAATATTATTTGCGCGGCCTTGCGGAAACATCAAACAATTCTCCCTATGAGTTTCAAAAAGCGCTTTTGATCGCCGCTCGTACATATGCGAAGTACCACATCGATTACGGATCAAAATATCCGCGTGAAGGATTTACGATCCGATCCACTGACCACGATCAAGTATACCGAGGGTATGGAGCAGAAAAAAGAATGCCGAATCTAAGAAAAGCGGTTGAGGAAACACGCGGCGTGATTGTCACATACCAAGGACAACTCGCGATCACTCCGTATTATTCGCAAAGTGACGGAAGGACTCGTTCGTGGGAAGAAGTATGGGCTGGATCTCCCAAGCCTTGGTTGGTAGGCAAAGATGATCCGCCGGGACGCGGCTTGCCTCTCCTTGGTCACGGGGTGGGAATGGCAGCACGAGGCGCGATCGCGCTCGCTCTTAACGGTAAAAGTTTTGATGAAATCTTAACATACTACTATACTGATATTGAGTTGACGAAGCGGTATCAATAAATCTTTATATCTTTATGACGGCGGGTAAGCACATAGTTCTCGATGACATATTGCGCGAAGCGGTCGATCGCTCGGCATCCGATACTCACATTATGGCCTTTCGGAAGCCTATTTTTCGTATTGACGGAGTATTGGTCGAAAGCGAACGTTTTGAGGAGATTGATCCGCAAAAATTCCAAGATACGATGTTTGCGAACTTGTCGGATGTGCAAGAACAATTTTTGCGGACTGAACGCGAATTAGGCTACGTGCATCATCTTGAGACTGGCCACCGCTTTCGCGTGAACCTGTTTTGGGAACGCGGGCACCTTGCTTTTGCCGCTCGGCTTGTACCGGTAATAATCCCCACTATGGATGAGATCGACCTTCCCCCGATCGTTCGATCATTTACAAAACTTGATCAAGGGCTTATCTTGATCACGGGGCAGACAGGGCATGGCAAATCAACAACCCTGGCCGCCATGGTCAACGCTATCAACAAAGAACGCTCATTGAATATCATTACGTTTGAGGATCCGATTGAATTTGTCATGCAGCCGGTAAAATCTATTATCCGACAGCGTGAGCTGGGATCTGATATCACAAGCATGAAGGATAGCTTGAAATACGTCGTGCGCCATGATCCGGACGTAATTGTTGTCGGAGAAATGCGCGACCCGGAAACTATCGGTACCACGATTACGCTTGCTGAAACGGGGCATTTGGTTTTTTCCACGCTTCATACCTTTGACGCTCCGCAGACTATTCATCGTATCCTTGACAGTTTTCCGTCTGAACAACAGACGCAGATACGCCTGCAGCTTGCCATGACGTTGCGAGGAATTATTTCTCAACGGCTGGTGAAGCGCGCTGCCGGCGGGCGGATCGCGGCGCGTGAACTGCTTATTAATACACCGGCAGTTTCTAATCTCATCCGAGAGAATAAAATCGAGCAGATCGCAACGCAGCTGCAAACCGGAAATACGCACGGAATGACGACCATGGATCAATGCTTGCGGTCTCTCTATGAAAAAGCGGAAATTACCAAGGAGGAAGCTCTTGCCCACATGTTGAGTCCGAAAGACCTCGAACGAGGCAAATCCCAATAGGTTTTTAATACGCGCCCGTAGTTTAATGGATAAAATACCAGGCTTCGAACCTGGGGATAGGGGTTCGATTCCCTTCGGGCGCAAATGAGTGAAACGAATGAGGACGAAAGCGATCCGACCAAGGGAGGATCGCGCGGGAAATCTTGCTTTTCCCGATCATTTATAGCAGAGTAACTGTATCTCTATGCGCTCATAGCTCAATGGTAGAGCAGCTGGCTCTTAACCAGTTGGTTGGGGGTTCGAGTCCCTCTGGGCGCAAAATTAACTTGTTCGAAATTGGATACTATTCCAGACAGCGAGCATTTTGGTATCTCGGTGAAATATGAAAAAACTTATTTTCACAATTCTTGCAACAATCGTCGCTGGCTCGTTTGCCGCCAACGCGAATGCTCAAATGATGGACGGATTTTCCAATTCTTCGGCGGATTGGGAAGCGGTTGTCGAACATACGCTCCGCGAAGAACAGGAGGGTAAGACGGTTTGGGACAAGATCCAGGCGAAAGAGCTTGCCTGTGAAAATTTGATCGATGAGCAGTATGGGGTTCTCGGCGAATACTTTATGGGACAGATGGCCGGAGATTCGCACGCCGCTATGAATGTGATGATGATTCAGGCGCACGGCGAGGACGGAGAGGAACAAATCCATATTGTTA
>JACPHV010000002.1 GCA_016188385.1 Candidatus Uhrbacteria bacterium
AAATAATACGAAGCCTGTGATTGCACATAACGCGGAAATCCTGCGGAACAAGAAAAAAGTTCATTTGCTCGGCATTAAAGGAGCCGGCATGGCCGCCCTTGCCCGCATCTTGGACGCGCAGGGTTTTGTCGTATGCGGGTCGGACAGCGAAGAAATTTTTTTTACCGATGAACTCCTGGCTCAAAGAAACATTCGTATCGAATCGTTAGCTGAAAAGGAGATGCATCCCGATGTGGACGCGGTTGTGTATTCCACCGCTTACGCGGAGAATCATCCGCAACTCACGTCAGCCCGCGGTCTTGGGATTTCGGTCTTGAGCTATCCGCAGGCTGTCGGATCATTGTTGAATTCCGCATACGGGATCGCCGTATGCGGATCGCACGGAAAGACGACAATAACAGCGATGATCGCGCATCTATTCTCAACACTCGGCCATGATCCGACCGCTATTATCGGATCTACGTTTCAAAAAACGTACCGTAATTATTTTTCCGGATCATCACGGTATTGGATCTTGGAAGCTGATGAATATCAGGACAAGTTTGCATTCTACGACCCCAGAGTTATCGTAGTGAGCTCAATTGACTATGACCACCCGGATTATTTTCCTTCGGTGAGCTCGTACGAGGATGTGTTCCGCGCGTTTCTTTCAAAAAAGTCTTGCGAACAGGTGGTCGCATGCAATGATGATGCCGGAGTGCGTTCCGTGATCGCTTCGGTATCCGGCAAGACAATCCATACGTATGGATATTCTCACGGATCCGAATATCAGATAGCGAATTATAAGCCCGTACCGGGGGGAGGTTCAGAGTTTGATGTTGTCAGACGCTCAAAATCATTCGGCGCTTTTTCTCTTCAGATACCGGGGGCGCATAACGCGCTTAACGCTTGCGGCGCGATTGCGTGCCTTGATTCCCTCGGGATCGGGGATCCTTCGGTATTGAGCTCGGCATTGTCCGCGTTCCCCGGTACGACTCGCCGCTTCGAGCGATTGGGTACGCGCGGCACGACCGTGTTTATTGATGACTATGCGCATCATCCGACCGAGATACGTTCGACACTCGAAGCCGCGCGGGAAGTCTATGGCAATAAAAGGATCTGGTGCTGTTTTGGTTCGCATACATATACGCGCACGAAAGTCCTCCTCGATGATTTTGCCCGATCGTTTGAGCAGGCGGATAAAGTGCTTATATTGGATATCTACTCGTCCGCGCGCGAGGGCGCGCCAACGATCCATGGACAAGACCTCGCCGCCGCGATCCATGCGCGATCCCACAACGCGCGCTACACAGGTTCGATCGAGCGCACTGTTGCATTCTTGCAAAAATATCCGCATGATATAGATGTTCTCATAACGATGGGCGCCGGCGATGTGTGGCAGGTAGCTGCGTCGTTGATGTCGAAGAAATTACCTAACACCTAATCATCGCTTTCATGCCTTCACTGCCAAAAATATATCAAAAGTCTCGATGGGATTTTTTGTCACTGGAAAAAAACGGCACGCTTCAGATAGAAGGATTATCAGTGCAGGATATCGCGAAAAAATACGGCACGCCTGTCTATGTGCTCGCGGAGCGTTCGATCAGAGAGAGGTTCCGAGACTTCAAAAAGTCATTTCCCTATCCGAAGCTGCGGGTGCAATACGCGACAAAGTGTAATTCCAACCTTGAGATCATGCGTATCGCTAACGAAGAGGGTATCGAGCTGGACGCGAGTTCTGTCGGAGAGATCATCCTCGCGCTCCTTGCCGATTTTGCCCCTCTCGAGATTACATTCACCAATCCGAATAAGTCAGAGCAAGACGTTATCTTCGCGGCTCGGCTCGGCATCCAGGCGATTACCGCCGATTCGTTTGAAGACCTGCAATTGATCGAGTCCGCGGGGAAAAAACTCCGAAAAAAAATCAGAATTTTCTGCCGTATCACGCCGCTCATCGAGACAGGCGATTATTCAACCCGCCGATTGCAATTCGGCGTACCCTATGCGCAGTACAAGCGAGCGATGGACATGGCCATGAAATCCAAGCATCTGGAGCTCATCGGTCTTCATTTCCACGGGCCCTATATTTATAATCCTCGCATTTATTTTCATGCGGCGAAAAAGCTTTTTAGCGTCGCCGAATATCTGCTGCGCGAGTATAATCACAAAATACGTTTTATTGATTTGGGGGGCAGTTTTCCGATCGCGCACGGCGAGATCCAGGATGTATTTCATCCGCGGGACATGGGGCGGGCCTTTACGAATTTTTTCATCAAACAAGCCTACAAAATCAATCTCCCTCTGCCGTATATGGTCTTCGAGCCGGGTAAATTTTTTGTCGCGAACGCGGGAGTGGGGCTTACGAAAGTAATCAGCAAGAAGCGTGCCAATCGCATTAACACGCTGATCGTCGATGGCTCAACCTACGCATTTCTGCCGGATCCTCTCGTGTATCATTGCCTGTACGATATCCTGCCGGCAACACGAATGAACATTCGCCGAACATGCCATTATCAGATCGCGGGTTGTACCTGCGACAACATTGATATTATTACGCGCAACGCGTATCTGCCCACGATCGAAACGGGAGATCTCCTTGCGGTAATGGATTGCGGAGCGTATAGTAATACAATGGCTTCAAATTTTAATTCATTGAAGCGCGCGCCGATGGTGATGGTCAATCAGCATGGCGTGCCGCGTTTGATACGCCGGCGCGACCGATATTCCGATATGTTTGCTCCCGAGCTCGACGTGCTTAAGGTGGCGGATCCGCAGGAGCTCAAGAGATATTATGATCTCTGGAGAGTCAGTCTGGAGAAATTGTGGGGCGGAAAAAAGAAAAAAAACGGCATACAGAAAGCGAAGAGCGCTCCTACATTTCTAAATCAAAAAATTAACAATTAATTGATACCATTGTTATGCCACTGCCAAAAGGCGTAAAAGAAATCGGCGGCATCGTTCTTGTAGTTGTCGGACTTGTGTTCGTTGTCATCGGAGCGCGCGATTTGTATCAAGGTTTTAGCAAATCGAAAGACGCAAACGTATTGAGTGCATCAGACGTAGAGCAGGCAGTCGCCGATTCCGCGTTGCTTGATACCGCGCTCGAGCCGAAGACGGGACTCTCTTATCAATTCCCGAAGCAGTGGAAAGCAGAGGGGCTGGAAGGAGGCGGAGTTCAGTATGGCACGCTGGACGGTGTCGCGAACATTCGTATTTCCGCGGATGATTTTTCCGGCGATGAAGTTACGGTGACACCCGAGCTCTACCGTGATTCCGTAAAGCAGCAGATTGATGATATGCAAAAAGAGCAGCCGATCACGTATACCTTTCTCACGGAAGGAAAGACAACTGTCTCCGAATTACCCGGTTATGAATGGACATATAAATTACTCGTAAACGATGTGCCTGCCGCGGGCGCTCAAGTCTGGGTCGTGAAAGATAACAAGGTGATGGTGATGACGTATTCCGCGTTAGAAAATATTTACGACACTTTTTTTCCGACTTTCCAAGCAATGGTCCAGTCGATAACACAGCAATAACTCTCTTTCCAGCGCCACGCCGTCCAGTATGAGCTTTCTTACGAATTTTTTTGGCGATCCGAATAAAAAAGTGGTGGAAGAACTCCGCGCTCTCACTGACGCTGCCAATGCTCGTGAGGGGGATTTTGCTCACGTTACCAATGACGAACTTCGAGCGCAGACAGAGCGCATGCGAGAGCGGCTTAAGAAAGGAGAGACGCTCGATGACATACTCCCCGAGGCATTTGCCTGCGTTCGAGAAGCGGCAAAAAGAATATTGAAACAGCGGCATTTTGACGTGCAGCTCATGGGCGGCGTTGTCTTGCATCGCGGGCAGATCGCGGAAATGCGCACAGGCGAAGGCAAAACATTGACGGCGACAGCGCCCGTGTACCTGAACGCATTGACAGGCAAGGGCGTGCATGTGGTGACGGTAAACGATTATCTCGCGAAACGCGACGCTGTCTGGATGGGCCGCGTGTATCACGCGCTTGGACTTTCAGTCGGATGCATTCAGCATGAAGCCGCGTTTCTATTCGATCCCGATTATCAGGCGGTAAAAGCTGATGACAGTTCCGGTAGCGAGCAGAGCGCAAGCTATGAGATTGAGCATGATTATTTACGGCCTTGCACGCGAAAAGAGGCGTATGCAGCTGACATTACGTATGGTACCAATAATGAATACGGATTTGATTATTTGCGCGACAATCTGGTACAGCGCCTTGATCAGATGGTCCAGCGAAAGCCGTACTTCGCTATTGTAGACGAAGTGGACAGCATCTTGATTGATGAAGCGCGCACCCCTCTCATAATTTCCGCTCCCGCGGAAGAACCGCCGGAGATCTATTACCGCTACGCGGAGCTCATCGGTAAACTGAACGAGCATGAAGATTTTAATATCGATGAGAAGATGCGTGCCGCCACCTTGACGGAGGCAGGGCTGCAGAAGATGGAGAAGTGGCTGGGGCTGGGAGATTTATATACCACGGCGAATCTGGAAGTTGTCCAGCAACTCGAACAAGCGCTCAAGGCGCGTGCGTTGTTTAAGAAAGATAAAGAATACGTGGTGAAAGAAGGGGAGGTGATAATCATTGACGAATTCACCGGTCGAATGATGTACGGCAGGCGCTATTCGGAAGGCCTGCATCAGGCGATCGAAGCGAAGGAAGGCGTAAAAATTCAACGGGAAAGCCAAACCTTCGCGACTATCACGTTTCAGAATTATTTCCGCCTCTACGAGAAACTTGCCGGCATGACAGGCACGGCAGCGACCGAAGCGGAAGAGTTCGCGAAGATTTACAAGCTCGAGGTTGTCGTGATTCCCACGAACCGTGAGATGGTGCGTATTGATAGTCCGGATCGGGTGTATAAAAACGAGCGCGGTAAATTCAATGCAGTCATTTCTGAAGTAAAAGTACGGCACGCGAAAGGGCAACCGGTGTTGATCGGCAGTATTTCAATTGAAAAAAACGAACTGCTAAGCAAAATGTTGGAGCGGGAAGGGATTCCCCATGAAATGCTGAACGCAAAGAATCATGAGCGGGAGGCGCAGATCATCGCGCAGGCGGGCAGATTCGGCGCCGTGACGATTGCAACCAACATGGCCGGTCGCGGCGTCGATATCATCTTGGGCGGTAATCCGCTTGATGAAGAGGAAGCGCAGCGCGTGCGAGCCGCGGGCGGACTCTACGTCCTTGGCACCGAGCGTCATGAGTCGCGCAGGATCGACAATCAGCTTCGCGGCCGCTCCGGACGCCAGGGAGACCCCGGTTCCTCGCAGTTTTATATTTCACTTGAGGACGATCTCCTGCGGATTTTCGGATCGGATAAAATCAAGGGATTCATGGATAAACTTGGGATGCCCGAAGATATGCCGATTGAGTATAATCTCATCTCAAAATCAATCGAAGAAGCGCAGAAGAAAGTAGAATCGCATAACTTTGACATCAGAAAACATCTTGTCGAATACGACGACATCATTAACAAGCAGCGGGACGTGATTTACCGCAAGCGGCGGGAAGTGTTGGAGCAGTTTTTACGCGAGATACAAAAGCAGACCGGCATTACCGAAGAAGGCGCGCATAAGCCGTCATTGCGCGAGATGATATTCGAAATGGTTGAAGACGAGATCGAGCGCGTAGTCGTCTACCACACCGCAAGCGAAGCTGAAGCCGATTGGAATCTCAAGGAGATCTACGAAGTGGTCACAACCATGTTCCCTGTCGCCGATGATGTTCGTATCGCGGTCGAGGATTTTCGCAAATCAGCGGGGGATAAGAACGCTGACGCGCAGACACGCACGAAGATCATCGAGTATCTTTCCGGGCTCGCGCGAACCACATACGACGTACATGAAAAAGCGGTACAAGAACGCGTGCAAGCGGCCGGTATCGGAATAGATGCCGAGCTCGCGTTGCGCTCCATAGAAAAAGATCTCATCCTGCGCTCAATCGATATGCTCTGGATAGAGCATCTGGAAGCAATTGATCATCTCCGCGCCGGTATTGGCTTGCGGGGGTACGGTCAGCACGATCCTCTCGTGGAATATAAAAAAGAATCATACCGGCTTTTTACGGATCTGCTCGCGCTTATCAATAAGCAGATTGTCTACTCGATTTATAAAATCGGCGGCGCGGCGGTATCCGCGCGGCAGAAACCACAGCGTAATTTTGTCTATAGCGCTCCTGCAAAAAGCAGCGACGGTGATGCCGTATCTTCTCCGGCCAATGAAAGTGTCGCGGCAAAAGTAGGCCGCAACGATCCCTGCCCTTGTGGCTCGGGCAAGAAATATAAACGATGCCATGGGGGATAAGAATTCGACTTGTTTTTGGTGGATTATTTGATATAATAACTGGGAAGTGAAAGGATTCTATGCCCCTCTATTCACGCCTATGATGTCAGATGCCATTCGCAATTTTGCGAAACAATTTTCCTACGAGCCGAGAATTGAACACAGTGAAGGATTCATGCTGAAGCCTCATATCATTGTCGCAGGCATGGGGGGGTCCGCGCTTGCCGCCGCGCTTCTCAAGACATGGGATCCGTCGTTGTCGCTTGAGATACATCGTGACTATGGTTTGCCGCCGATAGACGATGATGCGATCGGCGATACGCTTGTAATCGCGAGTTCGTATTCCGGTAATACCGAAGAAACAATGAGCGCGTACGAGGAAGCGGGCAAAAGAGGAGTCGCGCGCGCGGTTCTCGCGGTAGGAGGGAAGCTGATCGAAGCGGCACAGCGTGATGGCACACCCTATATCCAGCTTCCGGACACCGGCATCCAGCCCCGCTCCGCGCTTGGGTTTAGTTTCAAAGCCCATCTGAAACTGTTAGGAATGGATGACGCGCTTGGACTCGTATCTTCCCTTGCGAAAGAGCTTGACCCGGTCGCTTTTGAGCAGGATGGGAAAAAACTTGCCAACGAACTCCAAGGACATGTGCCGGTGATCTATGCATCTACGCGCAATGAATCAATCGCCTACAACTGGAAAATCAAGTTCAATGAAACAGGTAAGATCCCCGCATTTTATAATTTGATTCCGGAGTTGAACCATAATGAAATGACCGGTTTTGACATACAAGAGAGCTCAAAGGAGCTATCGCAAAGGTTTTTATTTTTCTTCTTGCGCGACAGCGCGGATCATCCGCGGATCCAAAAGAGGATGAAGATAGTGGAAGGATTGTACCGTGATAGGGACTTGCCGGTGAAGGTCATAGATCTCGAAGGAGCTCATCCGTTTTATAAGATATTTTCTTCGCTCGTGCTTGCTGACTGGGCAGCGGTTTTTACCGCCGAGCACTATGGGCTTGAGTCAGAGCAAGTGCCGATGGTAGAGGAGTTCAAAAAGTTGGTCGCATAAAAAAAGAAGACCGCGGGCAGAGCTCGCGGTCGAGAAGGTCAGAGAAAGAACATAAGACTTCTGTTGCGACCTTCGTAAGCAACAGTGTCGAAGAAAGGAATCTAGATGGTCTTGACGACCTTGCCACCGGACGGGGGCGGTGTGGGCGAGTTGTCGGTCGCCGTTGCTCCCGGGCGGAGCTCGAGTCCGAGGCGCAGGCCGTCGGTCGGATCGCCGGTGGTCAGCGACCTGACGTAGCCGATGTCGAGGCTAGTTGAGACGGTGTTGATGGGGAAGGTGGTCTTGATGCCGCCCTTGGCGCGGGGCCAAGGCTGCGTGGCGACCATCTTCTTGTCGAAGTCCAGCCCGCCAGTCAAACCGAATGACAGCCCATCGCTCTTCGCGAGAGTCCAGGCGAGCTCGATGCCGCCGCCGATTCCCTCGAAGTCGGTGAGCAGTACCTCGCTGTGCGAGAGCCACTCGCCGAGCGGACCCGATCCGCGGAGTTCGACCTGCAGGGGCCAGCTCGCGAAGCCACCCTTCCACGGATCGGCAGTGAGACCAACGAGTCCCTGTAGGCTGTAGGAACCGCTGGCGCCGACGAAATAGCCATCCAGGCCGAACAGTGGCGAGATGCCAGTGGCGCCCGCGAAATTGCCGCTGGCGTACTCGGGCGACGTCCGAAGCGCCGCGCCAAAGAGGACCGGAGTCCCCTCGAGTTGCCACAACGTCTCGGCCGTCATGCTGTTGAAGCTGCGGCCGGCGAGTTCACCACTCGCGCGGTTGCCGGGCGTGGCGATCCAGTTGACAGAGGTGTGCACCGGCACTACCTCGTGGTTGGGGCTCGAAGTGACGACCCGTGTCGTGTTCGATCCGAAATAGGGGCTCGGGTCTTGCCCCTCGTCTGCCGTCTGGGCCTGTTTGGTGGTGCTGACGGACGTGCTGGGCCCGACATTGAGGAACTCGATCGAGTCCTCAAGCGTCTTACCCGACGGCGACGTGCTGGGCCCGACATTGAGGAACTCGATCGAGTCCTCAAGCGTCTTACCCGACGGCGACGTCGCCCGAACCGTGAACCGAAGCGTTCCTGCCGGAGTCGCGTTCGTGACCGCGAAGGGCCACGACCCGAAATTTCCGGAGACATCCTTGGCATCCTGCTGCCACTTGCCGGGGCCTTGGATTGTCAGAGTGCTCGCCCGACCGCGTACGGTCAGGCGGAGCGTGATGCTGTTGCCCGGCGCTACCTGGCGCTGGGCCTCCTTGACGACCGGCGCGGCAAATGCCACGCCGAACTCCTCCTCCGCCGCTTGCGCGGGGAGGGCCGTGAGAATCATGGCCGCGATCGCGGCCGAGACGATCTTCATTTCCTATCCTTTCTTATGTGCGTCATCCCGAACGTAGCGAGAAAATAACTTTACCAGCCTTGTGACTGCGGGTCGGACTTACTCCGAGTGCCGCTTAAACCATGTTCTCTCCGCGTTCGAGATGACTTATATTTCAAAGGACAAATCATTCCTGCAAAGGCTCCTCGCCATACGCAAAAAACCTTATGACAGTGGCAAAAAGTATACCACACCAGTATGATTTTGTCAAGGGCATTGAGTACATTTTGTGTTCAATTTATCTTGTGTTGAAGATAGAAATGTGGTATACTATAAGGTAAGTAAATGACCGTGAAGCTATTTTTTCACCAGTCTCTATTTGTGTTAGCCGAATATGCCTCAAGAATCACCCCGACACCAAGGTCAGGAGAGCGGATACCGCCAGCCGACTTTGCGAGCAGACCAACCAGGTATACACCGCAGAGAGATCTCAATCGGCGAAGTGTTGCGCGCGCAGGAAGACTCGCGGCAGTATCACGGAATGAAGCTCGAACAGGCTCGAGAAGCAATGTTTGATCATGCCTGTGAGCGGCTGGGAAAAACGCCGGAACAGATCAACACCGCGCGGCAGGAAGTATCGCGACAAGATGAACGGCTCCGGTCACAGGGTCGAAGGCAAGGCGGGGGAGGTGAATTACTCGAAATCGCCGCAATGCTTTCGGATTCCCTGGGGCTCTTCGGCAAAAACGCGCGCCTCATCCCGACAGCGAAACACGATGATTATTTTCAAAGCGTCGATTTTCTTCTCGAATGGGACACACCTAACGAAAAAGGCGGAATTGATGTCAAGCGGCTTGGGGTTGATTTTAAGCAGATACGCACCGGTCCCGATGCCGAGAAGCGCAAGCAAGAAATACAAGAAGATATCGCGCGCGGAGGCCCTTTGCGCGATCTTGCTTTTACTGTTTCTGACAGTGCGCCCGCTGACAAGCGAGAAGAGCAGTTATCTGTCGCAATAGTCGCGGCGACGGTTGACATGGACAGTTTGAATGGTTTTTTCGCGGATCTCATAGATCAGCGCACCGGTTCGATCCGTGATCCGCTCGATCCGCGTTTCCAACGGACGCTGCGAGATGAGTTTGCTCACAACAAGTTTCGCGGGACATTACTCAACGCGCTTCGCGAAAATATGAGCACGCAAATACAGGATTTGGAGAATTTGAAACCTACGTTCAAGGGAAACGAGGTTGAATTGCGCAAAATTGATCACGCGCTGACAGGGATTAAATCGGCGCGCGATATCATCGATGGATTGAGAAAAGAGCTCGGCATAGGCGAGGTGATCGCCTTTCGCTCGCGTGAACAACAAGAACAAGACGCGCAAGAAAAAAGCGAACGAACACGTATGAATAAACTCCTTGACGAGCAAGAGCGGCGGATTCGAGAATTTTTCAAAGATACCACCGCCGCATTAGGTATGACAGCCGAAGACTACATCGCTTCCCGGAAGACAGCGAGTACGACTCGCGGCATGGATATGCTCGCACAACGCGCGTATGATCCCGCGACGCTGAAAAAAATCACGAAACGCCTCGCGAAAGAACCTTCTGTCCGTCATGACGAACAGAAAGCGAAACAAATCAGTATCCTTCTTTCGAAATCTCCCCTTGGAGGCGAAACATATACTTCCGCAAAACAGCATTTGGCAACGTATCGCGATTCGCGCACGGCTTTGAAAGAAGAGGATCCGCGCTTTGATGCCAGATTCGAAGAATTTTTCCGCAGAGATGCTCTCGCTGAAACCTTGATCGCTGCGCTCCGCGCTCATGGTGAAGAATATCGTACAGCTGCGTAGGCTTTTTTTTCTCATCCACAGGACTTCGAGGCTCGGGTATTCTCTCGCGCTCATTATCCCTTCTAGATCGAAATTTGAGATCGATGGGAACATTGCTTCACCGGTCTTAAATGCCGATAGCGCCATCTCTTGCATTTTCAGAGCGGCTTGCCTATACTTTAGGTTCATTGAATAAAAGATTGTGGATATGTCGCTTTTACGGCGCATTTTTTTACCTTCACCGCGCGGAAAACTCCGATGGGCAGTCATCGGGGTGATTTTGTTATCCGTTATCGCGGCGAAATACGACGCGCAGCAACATTATAATGAGAATCGCGAATATGTAGCTTCATATATACAGCGGATCCCGCTGCTTTCTTCCGTCATATTGCCCGAAATATCGTTTGGGCGATGGGCGCCGGACACCTTTCGACTCGGACTAGATCTGCAGGGCGGCACGCAGCTTATTTACGACACTGACCTTTCAAGAGTCACTCCTGGCGAGGAAGCGGAAGCGGTTGAAGGCTTGCGCGACGTTATCGAACAGCGCGTTGACGCGTTTGGAGTCGCGGAACCGATCGTGCAGACGGTCAAGGAAGGAGAGCGGTATCGTATCATGGCAGAGCTTGCAGGCGTCCATGATGTCGAAGAAGCGAAACGCGTGATCGGCGATACGCCGTTGCTTGAGTTCAAGGAATCCGTCGATACTACCGGCGCTGATACGCGCGAGTTAAGCAAAGAAGATGAAAAAAAGATGAAAGAATTCAACGATGCGGCTCGGAAACGCTCCAAAGATATTTTGGAGCAAGCGAAAATAGATTCTGTTGATTTTGAGGCCTTGGCGCGGGAAAAAAGCGAACATGACGAAGAGAATACAAATGGCGGCGAGCTCGGATGGCTTATGCCGGGCGGACCCTTGGGGTATCTGTATTCCGTGGCAGCGACACTGAAGCCCAGTCAAGTGTTTGACGATGTCATTACCGCTTCCGAAGGCATTTCGATCGTCAAATTGCTCGAAGAGCGCGCCACGGAGAAGGAAATAAACGCCGCGCACATCTTGATCTGCTACGAAGGAGCGGAGCGGTGCGAATCAACAATGTCAAAGGCTGACGCGCGCGACAAGATTGATGAGCTCAAAGTCCGTTCGACTGCCGAGAATTTCGCGGATCTCGCGAAAGAATTTTCTACCGAGCCTGCCGCGCAACAAAGCGGCGGCGATCTCGGATATTTTTCAAAAGGACAAATGGTGCCGGAGTTTGAATCAGCCGCATTCGCGCTCCAGACGGGGGAGATATCCGATATCGTCGAAACTCCTTTTGGATTTCATTTGATTTACAAAAAAGATGAACGGCCGCTGAAGGAATACCGCGTAGCCCGCATTCTGATACGGACGCAGTCGAGCGCTGATTATCTTCCGCCTCTCGAACCCTGGAAGGATACCGGTTTGACCGGCAAGCAGTTGAAGAAGGCGTATGTGCAGACGGATCAGCAAACATTTTTTCCGCAGATCGGCATTGAATTCAATGAAGAGGGGAAGAAATTATTCGGCGAGATCACGAGCCGCAATGTCGGCAAACCGATCGCGATCTTTTTAGACGGCAGGCTCCAGCAGGCGCCTCGCGTGCAACAGCCGATTACGGACGGATCGGCAGTCATCACCGGAGATTTTACGCTTGAAGAGGTAAAACTGCATACGCGCCGTCTGAACGCCGGAGCTCTGCCCGTACCAATCTCGGTCGCCAGCGAGCAGACCATCGGCGCCACGCTCGGCGAAGAATCACTGCAAAAAAGTTTAGCCGCCGGATTATTCGGCTTCGCCCTCGTGATGCTATTCATGATTCTGTTTTACCGTCTTCCCGGACTGCTCGCGTGTATCGCACTGCTCGCTTATACCGCTCTCGTGCTCGCGGTCTTTAAGCTGGTGCCTGTGACGTTAAGCCTTGCCGGCATCGCGGGATTCTTGCTTTCTGTCGGTATGGCGCTTGACGCGAATGTCTTGATTTTCGAGCGCATGAAAGAAGAGCTGCGCACAGGCAAAAATCTTGACCAGAGCATCCGAGATGGATTTAGCCGCGCGTGGACATCGATCCGCGACAGCAACGTGTCCTCGCTGATCACATCCGCGATCCTTTTTTGGTTTTCAGCCAGCCTCATTAAAGGGTTCGCCTTAACGCTTGCCATCGGTATTATCATCAGTATGTTTTCCGCCATATCCGTGACGCGCGTCATGCTTCGGCTTGTCGCGGGATGGAGAGTCGGCCGCGTCACGTGGCTTTTTTTGGGGAAATCGGCCCCACATCCCAAATCTTAAATTCTCGAGCGTATTGAAGTCCATACTCCTATGATTCCCATTGTTCAAAACCGCAGAATATGGCTTACCTGTTCCGGCATCCTTGTTGCCGCCAGTATCGTTGCTCTTGGGTTATGGCAGCTGCGTCTCGGTATTGATTTTACCGGAGGCAGTCTGCTGGAAATCGTTTATACAGCCGAAAGGCCGCCCATGGAAGAAGTACGCGCGCGTCTCGGCGATGCCGGTATAGCGGAGGCTGACATAAAGCCGGTGGGCGATCGGGAAGCGAACATTCGTCTCGGCGATGTCAGTCAAGGAATGTATGCAAAAATCATCGAAGAGTTGCGAAAAGACGATCCGGAACTTGTGCAAAAATCATTTCAATCCATCGGACCCGTTATCGGGCAGGAGTTGAAAAAGAAATCATTACTTGCGCTTGCGGTCGCGCTGGCGATGATCTTGCTTTATATCACCTATGTATTCCGCAAGGTTTCTTATCCTGTGGAGTCGTGGAAGTACGGCATCGCGGCAATAGTAGCGCTCTTTCATGATGCCGTAATAGTATTGGGGGTGTTTGCCGCGCTCGGGTATTTCTTCAGCATCGAGATCACAAGTTCGTTTATCCCCGCTTTTCTTACCGTACTCGGTTTTTCCGTGCATGATACCATCGTGATATTTGACCGCATTCGGGAAAATCTGCAGAAAACGCGCGGCGAATTTGCATTGACGGTAAATCAGGCCCTCAATCAGACGCTCGTCCGCTCCATCAATACTTCCATGACGGTATTGCTTGTGTTGTTCGCCCTGTACTTTTTTGGCGGAGACACACTGAAGACGTTTTCTCTCGCGCTTATCATCGGCGTAGCGATCGGCACCTATTCTTCCATCTTCGTTGCCGCGCCGTTTCTTACCGTGTGGCACGCGTTCATGCATCGCGCGCGGCGTTGAACTTTCATCTGAAATAGTGTATCATATATAGGTAAGGCGCTTTGCTTAAGCGTTCTGTTTGGATTTTCATGCTAGAAACAATCCTTGCCTATTTTACTCCATCGTATGTGCCAACGCCCTTTCACGGTTTATGGTTTGTATTGACGCATGGCGGATGGCTTATCTTGGGAATCTTTCTGATACGGTTTCTCTGGTGGTTGTGGGTGTTTGAGCTCCAAAACGCCTATTGGGCGGCGATTCCAAGATCATTGATTGCAATCCATGTGCCCAAAGAAATCGAAGACTCCCCGAAGGCGGCGGAAAATATGTTCGAATATCTGCGCGGTCTGCGCATCAAGCGTATTCCTACGCTGTATGAACGGTACTGGATCGGAGAAATCCAGCCGAATTTTTCTTGTGAAATAGTCAGCAAAGGCGGCACGATCCAGTTTTACATGTGGATCCCGAAATTGCTGCGCAATGTCGTCGAATCCGCCGTATACGCCCAGTATCCGGACGCCGAGATTACGGAGGTGGAGCATGACTACGTATACGATATTCCGCAGAAATATCCTGATCCGGATTATGATCTTTGGGGCAGTGAGATGGCACTCGATAAATCATGGGTCTATCCCATCAAGACGTATGAGCGCTTTGAAGATAAGCTCGAGGGAGTTTTTAAGGATCCGCTCGCAAATCTGTTCGAGTTTATGAGTTCTTTGCATCCCGGGGAACAGGCATGGGTGCAGATCGCGATCTTGCCGATCGAAAATGATTGGCATCATGAGAGCATGCATGAGGTGAAGAAATTGATCGGCGCGCCAGTGCACGAAAAGACCAATATCATCAGATCGTTTTTAGGATTTTTCGGCCGTTTGGCGCATGATACAATCGCGCATTTTTTCGGCGTGCTGTACGAGGAAGATAAGCATACCGCGAAAGACGAGCCTCCATCGCTTATGCTGTACCTCTCGCCCGGCGAGAAGACAACCGTGGAGGAGATCCAGCTGAAGGCATCAAAAAACGGATTTTTATGCAAAATCAGAGTCGCGTACGCGGCGAGGAAAGAATTATTCAACAAATATCGCGTCGCGTCAGGGCTGTACAGTTCATTTTTTCAATTTAACAATTTGGAATGCAATTCGTTCAAGCCGGACAAGCGTACGTTGACGAAAGCCGAATATGCTTTTATCGAGTGGAGAAAGAATTACCGCAAGAATAAGCTGATAGCCGGATATCGGGCGCGATCAATGTCGCGCGGTTATGCTACGTATGTGTTCAATACCGAAGAACTCGCGAGCCTATGGCATTTCCCGACCATGACGACTCCGTCCCCGCTCGTCAGCAAAGCGGAGAGTAAAAAATCCGAACCGCCCCATGGCCTTCCAATTGCCTACAGTCTATCCGAACAAATTCCGTCGCGTCCAAAAAAAGAAAAGCAATCGGTCGACCCCGCATTGCCGGAGAATCTTCCTTTTGTATAATCGATACCCATTTTTGATTTTTCTATGTCAGACGCTCATCAACGCGATCCATCAGAGATTACCGTATTCGGCGAGACGAACTTCCGTAATCGTAATAGGCGGTTCGGCATCATGAAAGATGACCGCCGCAAGCATATGTACCTTATCGGTAAAACCGGTATGGGCAAATCGACCACGCTGGAAAATATGATCATTGATGATATTAAGAAAGGATACGGTGTCGGCTTCGTGGATCCTCATGGCGATACGGCGGAAAAGATTTTGGACTATATACCGTCGCACCGCATTAATGACGTGGTGTACATCAATCCCGCGGATGTGGATTATCCTGTCGCGTTTAATATCCTGGAGAACATCGATCCGCGGTATAAGCATCTGATCGCATCCGGACTCATGGGAGTATTCAAAAAGATCTGGCCCGATGTATGGAGCGCGCGCATGGAATATATCTTGAACAACACGCTGTTAGCGTTGCTTGATTACCCCGGCAGCACGATGCTCGGTGTAAACAGGATGCTCGCGGACAAGGCGTACCGTGAGAAAGTCATCAGTAAAACCCAGGATCCGGTCGTCCGTGCATTCTGGGTGGATGAATTTTCGCGCTACAACGAGCGTTACGCCAGCGAAGCTATCGCGCCTATTCAGAACAAGGTCGGCCAATTTCTTTCCGTAGCATTGATCCGCAACATCGTCGGCCAGGTGACATCCACCATCAACATTCGATCGATCATGGATTCGGGCAAGATACTGATTCTTAATCTCGCGAAAGGACGTATCGGCGAAGATAACAGCAGGCTCATGGGTGGAATGTTTATCACGAAGCTTCAGCTTGCCGCTATGGAACGCGTTGATATGCCGGAGGAGGAACGTCGGGATTTCTATCTCTACGTTGATGAATTTCAGAACTTCGCGACGGAGAGCTTTGCCAACATTCTTTCCGAGGCGCGAAAATACCGGCTCGATCTGATCGTCGCGCATCAATACATCGAACAGCTTGATGAGAAAGTATGCGCCGCCGTATTCGGCAATGTGGGTACCATGATTTGTTTCCGAATCGGCGCCGCGGATGCCGAATTTTTGGAAAAGGAATTTGCTCCGCGTTTTACGCCGGAAGATCTGGTGAATCTGCCGAAACATAACATGTATCTCAAGCTCATGGTTGACGGAATCGTCACGGAGCCGTTTTCCGCGAGAAGCCTTCCACCACTGCAACCGGAGGAACTGACAGGCAATCGCGAGAAACTCATTACGGTTTCGCGGGAGCGGTACGCGCGCACAAGGGATTCCGTAGAGGACAAGATCAATCGTTGGGCGCAATCGATACAACCGGATCGGCAACCGGAATACAGCGAAAGGCGTCCGAACCGCGCAGGCAATTCTCGCGCTCCCGCCAAAGCGCCGCGTCGAGATCGCGACGAACGTGAAGGGGGACATCAGCTCTTCGAGGCGGAATGTTCCAAATGCAAGCGCGTCGTGCAAGTGGGATTTCAGCCTGATTTGAATCGTCCTTTGTACTGCGACCGGTGTTTTCAAAATCTGAAAACGGACCTCCGGGAGGGAAAACTTTCGTTGTCTGAATTGCGTGGATCCGCGAATGCAGGCAAGAAAAACGCGATTTCGCTTGCCGATTTGAAAAAATCGGGTAAGACTGATTCGATAAACGAATAACGGTTCATGAGATCTCCGATTTACAATCTCGTCGCATCGCTCTCAAAGCGAAAAAAAATATCAGATACGGACAATCTGCTCTCTATTGACGAAGCGGTTGGCGCGTTGGCTTTTTATTATGAGAAGATAAGAAATGTCATTGAATACCAGGACGAACACTTGCTGCGGCAAACAGCAATACGGCGCATCATTGAGCGGAGGAGATTGGTTCATCGGGAGCCGAATGAGTTAAGCGAGTGGCTGCTCAAGGAGCTGATCCGTTCACGATATCTGCCTAATAATTCCATCCCGCAATCGGAGATAGGACAAGTCGCAAGCATCATTTCGTTTTATTTTGATGTTGAGGAAGATCTTAAGAAAAACGGCCAAGCGTCAAGGAGGGATCATGATATCATCATCGCGTTGGCATCTTGCGCGATCGATGAACACCTCATGCCGCTGACATCGGAGGATGCCCTTGTATCATTGATGTATGAAACAGTTGAACAGCTCGCGGAAAACAGCGGCACGCGTATCAGCAGTGATATTCGCAAGAATCAGTTAGGGATCGCCGTTTACCGAGTATTGCTGCGTCCGGACGTGATGCGATTGCGGTATCATCTGTTTCGGCAGTCTGCCGCATACTGGGCCGATGGCTCGCTTGACGCTGAACAAGCGGCGGGCGAATACCAGCGTCTGCTGCCCGCGATTGATTTCGCTATTAAGCATCCGTTGAATCGCCGTTTTCTTGTGATGCTGCGCAGGTATCGGCTGCCATTCGTCGCTCTCCATGCCGTTCTGAAAAAAGATCGCACGCTCGCGGAGCATCCGGAAAAGCTGGAATCAGCAATAAGATCTTTTTGCGCTTCGCTCTACGCTACGCATCGCCGCAGGCTTCGTTCGCGCGCGATCCACGCGTTTATCTATATTCTTCTTACCAAGATGGTGCTTGGCCTTGCTCTTGAGATCCCTTACGATTTGTACATACTGGGAGAATTCAAACGCATTCCATTTTTTATCAACGCGCTTTTTCCGCCTATTCTTCTCGCGTTTCTCGCGTTAACCGTGCGTTTTCCGAAAGAAAAAAATACCGAACGTATTGTGAAGGGAGTGCGTGAAATAGCGAACCCTGAGACGCCGCGCGAAATTTTTGTATTCAAAAGCCAGGCGATTCGCAAGAAAAACAATTTTCTTTCCTTCATCTTTCATCTCCTTTACGGGATATTGTTTTCGGTATCGTTCGGTCTGCTTGTCTGGCTTCTCGCTTCGTTGGATTTTTCACTGGTAAGCGGCGTGATATTTTTTGTCTTTTTCAGTTTGATCATGTTTTTCGGCATGTCGCTGCGCAGAAGCGTACAGGAACTCTCCATCGTTCCAATCAAAGTGAATTTCATTATCAGATTCCTCGATCAATTTTTTGTACCCGTGCTTCACGTAGGACACTGGCTTTCCTTTAACATTCCCCGTATAAATATTTTTGTGTTTTTATTCGATATCTTCATCGAAATCCCGTTTCAAACACTCATCGACATTACCGAAGAGTGGTTTGCCTTCCTGAAAGAAAAAAAAGAGGAAATTGAATGATGCTGATGCGTATATCCGCGGATCATAGATCCATTTTTTCGATTGCAATGCGGGCGAGCAGGTATGAAATTGTCGATTCCGCGCCTTGATTCACGTTGACTCCCTCCGGAGTGATGCCGTCATAGCATCCGCCCGTACTTCGGACAACACATGTCTGTCGAGATTGATTGTTCCCCAAAAACCATTCAAACGCAGTTTTCGCGAGTGCGCGATACCGTTCAGTACCCGATACTGCGTATGCGGATGTTAACGCGCTGACCATTGTTGCGGCATCTTCGGGCTGCTGGTCGAAATACGAGCGGTCTTTTCCTCGGCTGTACCATCCCCTTTGTCCGATCGGTTCATAGATGCCGTCATGGAATGTTTGTTCAATGAGAAAATCGAGTGATTCGAGCGCTGTCGTTCGTATGGAATCATCGCCGCCACTGATATGTGAAGCGCATAAAAGGGCATCAGGGATGATCGCGTTGCCATACGTCAGGCTCTGTTCATACCAACGCCAATCGGATGTGGCAGTATCACGATAGATACGAAGCAAAAAATCAACGGTCTGCCGGTATCGTCCGCGCCATTGTTCCGATTGGCGGGATGCCGCCAGAAGGGTGAATGCTTTGAGAAGGAACGCATGCGCTCGCGGTGAATCGGTATGCGTCATTCGCTCCAGATGCGCAGCGCATAGCTTGTTCGCGAGTCCAAGGAGTGAGATTGGGACGATAGATGATGTCGCCGCATAGGCAAACGCGTATATGGTTCTTGCCTGCGCTTCCGCGAGGTTTTCGCTGCGATTTTTTTCTTCGTCCGGTTGGCGCATTCCGGTACGGTAATTGCAAAACAACCCGTCCTCTCGCGTCGCGTCGCGTAAAAAAGAAAAGTAGCGGATCATGAGCCGCCGCGCTTTATCCGAAGTCGAAAGTTTATAATATTCAATCATCGAGATGAGAGCGCGCGCATTGTCATCTGCCGTGTATCCTGATGTAAGCTCCGGTATGGTGAGATCGGCAAATTGGATAATACCATATGTATCCGTGAGTTTCTCCATGTGCCTCAATTTGAGCGGCGGGATTCGGAACGGAAATGAATCGCAAGACATAAGTGATTGATAGACGGATCCGTGATTGAGCGCGGCATTCGCCCATACGAACGGCCGCGTGATGTGATATGCTCTCCTTGACATTTCCTGCCGCACAGGCGCGTGGCTGATCAGATCATAGAGCACGGCTTGCATCTGCGCGCTGTCACGCATCGGTACAACGCGCAGAGCGCCGCTCTGCGCGAGCGAACGGGCATGGGAAAACGCCGTTGCGACTACCGGACGGCCCGCTCCGAGAGCGTACGAGAGCGTGCCGGATACCGCTTGATTGGCATCAAGGGAAGGAGCGACATAAATATCGGTCGCGGAAAGATAGTGCATGAGCTCCGGCAATGACAAATACTGATTGATGAAATGGACATGGTGCGTGATTCCTGCTGCTCTGATTTTTTTTAGAAGTGAATTGCGGTATGATTCCCCCTCTTTTTCAAGTATCCGGGGGTGTGTCGCTCCGATGATATAATAATGGGTATCGGGAAACATTCTGATGAGCGCGGGAAGCGCGTCGATCACATACTCGATCCCTTTTCCTCGATTGAGCAATCCGAACGTGGAGAGCATGATATCAGCTTGGATTCCGAGGCGTTTTTTTGCCGTTAAAGGAACATCAAAGGGAAGATCATGGATGCCGTGAGCAATGACCGTGATGAGGCTTTCCGGTATGCTGTAGTCGGCGACAAGGATGTCTTTTGATAATCCAGTCATTACAATGACGCGGTCTGCGGTTTGAGCGATCTTCCCTACGACCGAGCGCATTTCGTCTGATGGTTGCGGGAGAACGGTATGGAATGTCACGCAGTAAGGTTTGCGCAACTCATGTAAAAAATGTAAGAGGTATGATCCATATGTTCCGGCAAAGAGCCCGAATTCATGTTGGATATGCACGGCAAGGATATCTGGATGCGCGTTGATCATACGCGCGCATTCGATCAAGTCCGCTTTATTGCTTTGAGAGACCTGCGCGATCACATCAGTAGAGTAGCGGTAGCGAGTGATTTCATTGGGGTTGAGCGCGATTACTTTCGGGGTAAATGGATACGTGTATACTGACTTCAACGCGTTGACGAGATCTGACGTATAAGTCGCAATGCCGCATTCGCGCGGCGGATACGTTGAGAGAAAAGCCAGGATGTTCGATTTCTTTTTTTTCATGCGATATAGACAGAAATATCAAGTTTAGTATTATGAGACTGGGAAGATCATAATTTCGTTATATCACTATGATAGAAATAAAAAAAGAGGGCGTGTTGTTGGAACCTACGTCCCATGAATTCGAAAAAGGGGGAGTGCTCAATCCTTCGATCGTGCAGAACGGCGACGATTTGCATCTTTTTTACCGTGCCGTACAGGAGGGTAATCGTTCGAGTATCGGCTACGCGAGGCTTTCCGGACCCAATCGTGTAGTCGAGAGATACGACCATCCCATCATTGTCCCCGAACATGAATATGAATCAAAGGGCATAGAAGACCCTCGTATCGTATGGCACGAGGAGGACGCGCTGTATTATCTTTTTTATGCCGCTTACGACGGTAAAAACGCTCGTGGCGCGTATGCCGTCTCAAAGGATCTGAAACATTTTGAAAAGAAGGGAATTATTACCCCGGCTATTCCCTATGAAAAAGCCTCTGAACTTCTGGGCCACATGGTGATCGACCGCGCGTACTACGAATTCGCGGAGTTTATGACAGAATATCGCGGTGATGGCACTGTGCTGCTTTGGGAGAAGGACCATTTTTTGTTGCCGAAGAAAATCAACGGTAAGTACGCGATGATCCATCGTATCTTGCCCGATATCCAGATCATCTACTTCGATTCATTCGATGATCTTACCAACTACCATTTTTGGGAGCATTATCTCGCTCACTTAAGCGATTATGTCGTGCTCAAACGCCGATTCCCTCACGAATCGCGCAATGTCGGCGGTGGAGCCCCTCTTATAGAATTAAGCGAAGGGTACCTGATGATTTATCATGCCGTGGAAAATACCACGCTTGGCAAGGTATATCATGCCGCCGCCGCTCTTTTGCATAAGGATGACCCGACCCATGTCATCGGTCAGCTCGACTATCCGCTTTTTTCTCCCACAGAATCCTGGGAAAAAAAAGGAGAAGTGGGCAATGTGGTATTTCCCACAGGCACAGCGCGCTTCGGCGACCGCATCTATGTGTATTACGGCGCGGCAGACTCCCGTATCGGAGTTGCGTCGTTTCGCTACCATGATCTCCTCGAAGAGTTGATGGCATAAAAAATCGCCGACTGTCACAAGCCGGCGCGGATTCCCGAAAGAGAATTGTTTTAGTTGTCAGGGTTAGACTTGCTTGCTCTTACCGGCGTTGAGGAAGCGGATAATTTTCGTCATGACCTCGTACTTTTCCGCAATCACACGGTCCGGGTCGTCCTTGAACTGCACTTCCGCTTTGCGGAAGGCAATATGCACCGTGAACAACTGGTTCACGGCATACCGTTCTTCGAATGTCTCCGCTTCCAGAATCGCGGCGACTTCGTTGTGGAACGTGGCGACAATCAGCTCTTCCTTGATGCCCGCGTTGCTGTACACCACAGCGTCCTCTACCGCCTTGGTGTACTGCGACCCGCCTATGAGCGCCGCGAGGTTGAGCATCTCTTGCATGCTGCTTACCTCATCGGCCATACTCTCTTTACGCATCAGGTAAGAGGCAAATGTACCTCCATGCCTTACAGCATCATTCATCGCGTGGAGGAACAGCATGCCGCGCAGGTAGCTGGGTTTTGCGCGCGCGGCGTTCTCGTGGATGAAAATCGCGCTGCCCTTACCCATGATACCGAGTGCCTGGGATAGCGCAACCGTGTCGCGGAGTTCTTGCTTGACGACATCCCCCTTTTGGAGGAAACCGACCAGGATAAAAGTCGAGCCGATCCACCGACGCCGGATCACAGCCTCGAAGTTGTCCGCCGCCACATGGACAGATGTGTAGTAGTCAGCAATGTTGACGAGCGATCTTGACCGCTTATCACCTGTCTTTTGGGCGACTCGCTCGCCGGCCTTCATGAATGTGTTGAAGGCCGCTACGCCATTTGCGTAGCGCGAATCTTTTGACTCATAGAGAGTGGTCGCGTCATAGACGCACCACAGCGCTACTGCGATTACAGCCGTGAAAACTGGCGTAGTCCACCCGTCGAACATGTCATTTCTCTTTCGAGTTTTCATGGAACAATCCTCCTGTTCGCGCGTCACTTTGAATCATTCTAAGTCATTTGTCAATGCCTAATCGACAAGTTTTTTTATCATTGCTATATTTCCGCATATGAAAAAAACAGTATATGTCGCTCTTTCCGGAGGAGTGGATTCGGCAGTAGCGGCTTCGCTTCTTAAAAAAGACGGCTATCATGTCGTAGGAGTATTTATGCGGGAATACGATCTTGATCTGCCTGACGCATTTGCCGATCCGGTGGAATGTACCCAGTCAGGAGACCGCCAAAGCGCATTGGCGGTGGCCGCCCATCTTGGCATCCCGTTTCATGAGTGGGACTTTCGCCGTGATTACCGAAAAAAAGTGATTGATTATATGGTGAGTGAGTATAAAAATGGAAGGACTCCGAATCCTGACTCCATGTGCAACAAACAGCTCAAGTTCGGAACATTTCTTGCAAAGGCTCGAATCTTAGGCGCGGATTTTATCGCTACGGGGCACTACGCGAAAAAGACTCAAAGGTCAAAATCCAAAGCTCAAAATGGATCGAAACAATGTAAGTGGAAACTGTATGCCGCGAAGGATACGAATAAAGATCAATCATATTTTCTCTATACCTTGACCCAGGAGCAGCTGGTATATACTCTGTTCCCTCTCGGCGAATTACGCAAATCGAAAGTGCGCGCTCACGCAAAAAAGATCGGTCTTCCGAATTGGAATCGGAAAGACAGCCAGGGGATTTGTTTTATCGGCAAGCTTCCGATGAAAGAGTATCTCAAGACGCGCATTCCGGTCAAAACGGGCCCCCTCCTCACGATGGAAGGCACGGTGGTTGGCACTCATGAGGGGGCTTGGTATTATACGATCGGACAGCGGCATGGTATTGGATTTGGCGGCGGTACCGATCCCTATTATGTAGTCGATAAAGATGTAAAAAAGAATATCGTGTATGTCGCGCAAGGCCCCCTGAACTCGCGATTGTATCGTACGTCCGCGACTGTTTCCGATCTTTCATGGGTGGCAGGATCCGCGCCGCGGTTTCCTTTTTCCTGCAAGGCGCGGATTCGATATCGACAGTCCCTCCAGTCCTGTGTTATAACACAGGAAAGAGATCTGCATTACATTGGATTTTCCAAGCCGCAAAAAGCCGTCACTCCAGGACAAGCGGCAGTATTTTATCAGGGAAGGGAGTGTCTTGGAGGAGGGATATTGAGGTAAGGAGCCGGAAGAAATTCATTCATCGAGCGGTATAAAAAAATAGTATGTCTGGCAAAAAACAGTCGTCGATCAATATAACCGGAATCAACGAACTTCGCGCGCGTTTTGAAAAGGAACAAAAGGTTGCTCAATCTCTTGAACGGGATTTGAAAAAATTGCTAGAATTGCAGCAGAAATTTTTCGCTTTAGACAAAGATCAAGGAACGTCTCCCAAACGCCCTAAAGCAATTTCAATCAATCCGTATGACTGATCCGACTCGATCACGCGGACTTCCGAGCAGAGATCTTCATGACGCTTTTGGATTTCCCCGTATTGGCGGTGAATTCGCGCTTGACAGTATCGAAGCGTTTCAAGCGCAGCTCCTGCTTCTTGAACACTATTCTCTTGAGAGATTTAATGAGATCAGGAGCCTGGGCGCTCGGTTTGCAACGTATTATCAGGCGCTTGAAAGTGAATTATTTCATGGATTTTCAGAAGAGCAAGCGCAGACTGTTCGACACCTGCGTGAGCAGATCGAAGAGGTGCTTAACCGTGTAGAAGGCGTGCTTGATGAAGTGCGCGATTTTTATTTTCTCCAACGGATTCCCGATGAAGGTTTGCGTGAACAATTCATTGATCTGATAAAACGGATGATGATCGATCTTGATATGGTATCGGAGCTCATGCGCGGACTTGAATCAGATAATGTCGTGGATCGATACGAAGCAACTCAACAAGCGATTTTTTCCGCATCTCATGTGCATGGCATCGCGGAGCAATATCGGGCAGGATCACTCGTCCCGCCCGGTGCGTTTTTTCTTCCTTCCGTGCCGGGCGCCACGTATGTCGGATATTCGCCAAATGATGCCGAGCGTCCAGAGCCTTTGTCGCAACAGCATCCTTCGACGGTGACGCGCATCGCATTGCCTTCACGTGTACTGCGTCTTGCGCGCGAGGTGCCCCGCACACCGCGGACAGAACGAAAATTGATCACGATGGGGCAAGCGCAACAAAGTGAAGCATTAGGACTCCCGCCGCCGCGAAATGGATATCTATACTTGCCCTACGCGGTTGAAGGTTATTACTCAACTCGGACGCCGTATGGCAACACCGTAGAGCAGAGAAATAGACTCCTTGCGTACCAAGAGACAATTAAGCGTGGCACCATTGCCGGCGCTCTCCTCGAAATCCGCGGCGCAGTGGATCCTGATTTTCTTGCGTGGGTCGTGGGTAAGGGGATCGGCGATTATGGTCCTATTCCGGAAGTGGAAATCGCGTATTCCATGCCGTTGCCTTCGGGCGCCTTATACCGTTTTCCCATCAAGCTCCCCCGCGATCTCGAGGCAAGTACCTTGTATCCATCGCCTTTTTTGTACCATGATCCGAGAGATAGGGCAGTTGTACACGCGATTCGAGAATTGTTACTTCACCGCGAAAAAAGTTTTTTTATCAATTTTTTAAGCGGAAAGACATCAGCTTCACAAAGCGGTGGGAAACCTGAATTCTCGAGCATTCGGGACTATCATGCATACGAGGACGCGTTTTGGGAACGCATTTACTCGATAACGGCCTCCGGCAGGATCACCGCGCGGGAAGAAAGAACTCGGGATACAAAAGATGAAATCGTGCGTGCGGCGGCGGAAGGGTCTGAATTGCGCGCCCTCGTTGAACAGGCGCTATTGGGTACGAATCGCGGTGCGCGTCTCTGGGAAGAGACGAACGGCCGCGAGGAAGTGAGGCACACAGTCATAGATGCGGTCATCAGCAGGATCAAGCAGATTCGGAAGATAGAATATGGGATCGATCCAGATTCGCCCATTGAACAAAGATATGAAGATGAGCGTCGGGTGCTCGGTTACGGTTCTAGTCTCCCGCGCGAAGGATTTCCATTGCCGGTCTATTATATTGTCAGTGATGCGCTCATGCCTTTTTATCAGAAAAAGGGGGATACGGAGCATTTTACGGGCGAGTACCCTAGCCCTCATGATCGATACGAAGGACTTGAAGGATTACGGAACTTTCTTTCAGACCCAACTCTGAATCGACCAAACCGAACAATCGAAGTCTATGATCCGCATGCTGATTCCGGCAAAGAGCATAGGAGCGAAGACCGAGTATCAGATGTGAAGGCAGCAAAAGTATATCGGAACGCGGTCAAGGATAACATCAAGCGCGCGGAAACATTCTTTGAACATGCGCAGAAGGAACGGAAAATACTCGAGCTATCGGCGGCGAAAGGCGGTGAAACGCATGAGCAAAAAGAGCGGCGGTTGTATCTTATCGGGGTTTCCGAACGTTTTCGCGCGAGACTTACGGATATTAAAGAGATTCGGAGACGTCTCAAACTTTCCGATACTGAAATGGAACGAGCGCGGCATATGATAAAGAATAAGGGGCAACGTGATTCCCTCCTTGAACAGCTTGAAGGAATGACCGACTCGGGACGCTACGCGCTTCAGCATCTCTATCAGGAATGTATCGGTTCCGAAAAAGAGTGGAGCGGATTTGCCGTGAGAATCACCAGCGACGTAGCGACAAACCACATAAGGCTGTTCTATGTGATCCTTCGGGACGGTTCTCTCATCTGTAATATCAGGAAAGGGACAAAAGATATCGTATCAGTCAATCATTCTGATCTTGCCGGCGGACAGAATATCTATGCGGGAGGGGAGCTGGTATTTGAGCGGATGGGCACAAGCTCTTGGGGCTTGCGAGAGATAAATAATGGTTCCGGACACTACAAGCCATCGGGATTAACCTTGTATTACGCCACGAGTCTTTTGAATCATAATGGATTCGATACTTCGCGCGCGCGGCGTATTGACAGCATCCTTCGGATTGATGTTGACACAGGGTATCTCCTTCATGCCGATCAGGTATCGCCTATCAGCGACCCCGACGCTTTGAGCGATCTATCTTGAAGTCAATTCAGCATTCCACTACCATACGTTTGTCAGAAGCACACAAAATGATATGAATTCAAATCAAATCAGAAAACAATTTTTAGAATTTTTCAAAATGCGGGGACACGCGGTGGTTCCTTCATCATCTCTCGTGCCAGACGATCCTTCCGTCCTGCTCACTACCGCAGGAATGCAGCAGTTCAAGAAATACTATACCGGCGAAGCTGATGCGCTCAAAGATTTCGGTTCGCTTAATACCGCGTCCGCGCAAAAGAGTTTCCGCACATCGGATATCGATGAAGTCGGAGACGAGTCCCACCTTACATTTTTTGAAATGCTCGGTAATTTTTCATTTGGCGGATATTTCAAAACGGAAGCAATTACCTATGCGCATGAATTTATCACATCGGTAATGAAGCTCCCGATTTCCTATGTGACGATTTTCGGCGGGTCTCACGGAGTAGTGAAAGATGAGGAATCCCGCGCGATCTGGAACTCGCTCGGAATCACCGATGTGCGAGAAGAGGGTATCGACGATGTATTCTGGGGGCCCACGGGAAGTTCCGGCCCCTGCGGTCCCACGACCGAGATCTACTGCAGAAACTCCATGGGGCAGGATATTGAAATCTGGAATATCGTATTCAATGAGTTTTTTTATCCCGGTTCTCGGGAAGAGCTGCTTGGCGGATCTGATAAAAAGCTGCAACGACTTTCGTCTCCTGGAGTGGATACCGGCATGGGGCTGGAGCGCCTCGCCATGATCGCGCAGGGCGTACCCACTATTTTTGATACTGATCTGTTTCGTGATCTGTTCGACACATTTCCTTCCGAGCTTGACGAGAGAGATCATCGGATTATTGCCGATCATGCTCGTGGCGCTTGTTTTTTGATATCAGATGGCGTTCGCCCTTCCAATAAGGATAGAGGATACATTCTTCGAAAGATTCTTCGGCGGCTTATTGTTTTTGAACATCGAGCCGGGGAAGCCATCAATATGTTTCGAGCCGTTGCTCCTTTGATTGTTGGCGCATACCATGGCGCGTATCCTGATTTGCATCTTGACACGATCTTGATCGAGTGGGACAAGGAAAAGGCAAAATTTCTCAAAACATTGAAGTTGGGGTTAAAGGAGCTGGGCAAGATTGATGCGATTGATGCCAGATCCGCGTTTCGTCTCTATGAGAGCTACGGCTTGCCGTATGAGATTTTAAAAGAAATGGGAGGCGAGCGCGCCAAAGCGCTCAATCGGATTGATTTCGAACGCGAGTTTGCTCATCATCAGGAAATATCGCGCGCGGGAGCTGAAAAAAAATTTGGAGGCCATGGTCTTTTGCTCGATACGGGAGAATTGAAAGCAAAAGACGCGCAAGAGTTAGCCATAGTGACGCGATTGCACACGACCACCCATATTCTCCAACAGGCATTACGATCTGTGCTTGGCACGGAAATATCGCAGGCCGGATCCGATATTACCGCTGAACGCACCCGTTTTGATTTTACGTTTCATCGTAAAGTGACGCCGGATGAGATTGCGAGCGTCGAAACTCTCATCAATGAAGTCGTGCGCAAAGATATGCCGGTTTCGTTTCAAGAGTTGCCAAAAGAAGAAGCGCAAAAGACAGGCGCCCTCTATTTTTTCAGAGAAAAATATCCGGACTGTGTAAAAGTATACTACATCGGCGAATCGCTTGACTCGGCTTTTTCCAAAGAATTTTGCGGCGGCCCTCATGTAAGGCATACAGGTGAAATCGGACCTGTAAAGATTATCAAAGAGGAGTCTTGCGGAGCAGGTATTCGCCGGATCAGAGCCGTGCTTGCCCACTGATCAGCGGAAATACTTCGGTGGATAAAAGGGGGTCTTGCATTATTTTTTAGTCCTGCTATAGTATCCTCACGTTTTCGAGTGAGCGACACTATCCCTTCTCTCGAGAGAGAAGGGTCTTATCTATTTTATGGCTCAAAATTCCGGGTCCGAAAAGGATTTTATCGAAGCGGATGGGGAGGTAATCGAACTCCTTCCGTCAGCGACATTTCGGATACGGCTCGACAGCGGACATGAAATACACGGACACCTGTCAGGCAAAATGAGAATGTATAAGATTCGTATCTTGCCGGGTGATCGGGTAAAAGTGGAGATGACTCCATACGATCTTACAAAAGGCAGAGTTACACTCCGATATTAGCGGTTTGGCAGGATTACGGTATGAAAGTACAATCGTCAGTTAAAAAAATTTGTTTGAAATGCACGACAGTGCGTCGAAAGAAACGTGTTGTTGTATTATGCTCAAATCCTAAACATAAACAACGTCAAGGTTAATCCCTTCTCCTTTTTCCATGGCCGTCAGAATCGCGGGAGTCACCCTTCCGCCCAAAAAAAGAGTGGAATACGCCCTCCCCAAGATTTACGGAGTGGGTTTGTCGCTTTCCCGTAAAGTGCTTGCGGAGATCGGAGTCGAACCAAGTAAAAAGACTGCCGATCTGACAGACGCCGAAGCTCATCAACTGCGCGAAGCGATCGAAAAACAGTATAAGGTAGAAGGTGATTTACGCCGTGAAATCTACGCGAACATCAAACATCATAAAGAGATCGGCACATACCGCGGGTCGCGACACGCGCGTAAGTTGCCGGCACGAGGCCAGCGCACAAAGACGAATTCCCGCACGGTTCGAGGTAACGTGCGTAAGACAATGATGTCCGGCAAGCGCGCACTCACGAAGACATAATATTTATGGCAGCGAAACAAGAAATTAAGGAAAAGAAATCCCCAACCAAGAAACGCAAAAAACAAGTCAAACACGTGCCGGTGGGCTGTGTGCATATTCAGGCTACGTATAATAATACTGTCGTGACGTTTACGGATGCCAATGGCAATGTTTTGGCATGGTCATCGGCAGGCGTGTGCGGTTTTCGCGGGCCGAAGAAAGCAACTCCGTATGCAGCATCGGTAATCGTGAGAGATGCGGCGGAAAAAGTACAGCCCTACGGCTTGACGGAAGTCGTTGTTTTTGTAAAAGGTATCGGTTCGGGTCGAGAGGGCGCGGTACGCGCGCTGAATGCTCATGGGTTTACTGTCACAAGCATCAAAGACGTTACGCCGATTCCCCATAACGGGTGCAGGCCGAAGAAAGTTCGAAGAGTGTAATCCATTTATATTATTTTTTTGTGGCACGAACGTTAGACGCAAAATGCAGGATGTGTAGGCGAGCAGGCACAAAGCTTTTCTTGAAAGGAGAGCGTTGTTTCACGCCAAAATGCGCTATTGTAAAACGGAATTATCCGCCTGGCGTGCAGGGAGCGAAACGCGCGCGGCCTCGTCTGACAAGCTACGCGGTTCAGCTAAAAGAAAAACAAAAATGTCATCATCACTACCGGATTTCCGAAAAACAGATGAGCAATTATTTTTCAAAGGCGGTGCGCAAACAAGGAGACACGGGATTATTTATGCACCAGATGCTAGAACAGCGGCTTGATAATGCTGTGTATCGACTCGGATTGGCTCGTTCTCGAGATGAAGCGCGTCAGTCAGTCGGACACGGTTTTATTCTTGTGAACGGAAAGAAAGTTTCGATCCCTTCTTATCAGATCAAAGTAGGCGATCTCATCACGTTGAAAAAGGGCGCGGAGGCAAGCAAGCGGTTTCTGGAGTTGCCCCAGATGGAGGAGAAGGAACAAGAGAAACTCCCGAGCTGGCTTATTCGCGAATCCCAGCTGGCGGGAAAAGTTGTCGGTATCCCGCAAGGGGATGATCTCGCCGCTCCCTTTGACATGAAGCTGATCGTTGAATTTTATTCCCGATAAAGCCCTAACGCATTTACTTTACTATCTATGCAGTTTATCCCGCTTCCTACGAAGTTTCTGTATCAAGACGGATCCAAAGCAAATGAGACCGTATTGACGATCGAGCCGTTGTACCCCGGTTATGGATTGACGATCGGCACGGCATTGCGGAGGGTACTGCTATCCTCGCTTGCCGGAGGGGCTGTTGTCGCGGTTAAGATCAAAGGCGTGCTCCATGAATTTTCCACTATCCCGTATGTAAAGGAAGATGTTGTCGATATTCTGCTTAATATCAAGAAGCTCCGATTTAATGTCCATACGGATGAAGAAGTGCGGGTTTCGTTGCATGTAAAAGGAGAAAAAGTGGTAACCGGCGCTGACATTATTGGCAACAGCGATGTCGAAGTCTCCAGTCAGAATGCCCATATATGTACATTGACCAATAAAAACGCGCAAATAGAAATTGAATTTTTTGTCAGAAAAGGGAGAGGATATTTGCCGACAGAAATGCGTGAAAAAGAAAAATTGGAGCTTGGCACCATCGCGATTGACGCATTATTCACCCCCGTAGTATCAGTCGGCCTTAAAATCGAAAATGTTCGGGTCGGCCAAATGACGAATTATAATAAAGTCATCCTTACGATCGAAACCGATGGCAGCATCTCCGCGCAAGACGCGATTGCGGAAGCAAGCAAGATTCTTGTTGACCACTATCGAGTGATCTCCGGCGGCGTGGAAGGTACTGACGGTTTAGGTGATGAAAGTCCGTATGTCAGCGGCGATGAAATTGCTTCGCTTGTGGACGCGACAGAAGGAGAGGAGTCTCAAGATGAAGAAGAGCAAGATCAGCCGAAAAAACGGGGACGGCCCAAAAAAGGGGCATAATTACGACAGGGGAGAGATATGAGGCATAGAAACAAAAAAACGATTTTAAGCCGCAAACAAGGACCGCGCGTCGCGTTAATCAAAAATCTCGCAGCGCAATTTATCATTTACGAGAAACTAGTCACTACGGAAACGAAGGCAAAAGTCCTTCGGCCGTATGTCGAACGGCTTATCACAAAAGGTAAACATGGCATAGCGACAAAGCAGCGCCAGGCCGTCGCTCGTGATTTGTTGAAATATATTCCGTTGCCCAGCGCTGTCAGGAAGACTTTTGACATACTTGCTCCTCGATATGCCGACAGGAAAGGCGGATATACGAGAATAGTCAAGATGGCTCCGCGGCAAGGAGATGGGGCGCGTGCCGCTCGCATTGAATTTGTATAATCGATATGCAAAAACATCAAACAAAACAAGCGAAAGGTTCGCGTTTAATCCATCATGTCGATGTATCAGGCAAGTCATTGGGCCGTGTTGCGACTCTCATCGCGACATTGCTTCGCGGCAAACATAAGCCTTCCTATGTACCGTATCTTGATGAAGGAGACGAGGTGGTAGTGCGGGGCGTGCGTGATTTGAAATTTTCAGGAAAGAAGTTTGAGCAGAAAGTATACCACCGATATTCCGGATACCCGGGTGGCTTGAAAACAAAAAAATTATCCGAAGTTTTTTTCAAACGGCCTGATTGGGTTCTCTGGCATGCCGTATATCAGATGCTTCCGCCGACGCGGCTCCGCAAACCCATGATGAAACGTTTGAACATTGAAAAATAATTTTTTGCTATGACATCAAAGGATACTCATGTGGAGAACGAGCCGACAAAAAAACAAAAAACAAAGAGCGAGAGCAAAACATTTGTCGCTCGAGCCGTGGGACGTCGCAAAGAAGCGATTGCGCGCGTCTCTCTTTCCGAAGGGATCGGAAAGATCATCGTAAACGGCAAAGATTACACGCATTATTTCCCTACTTTTGCATTGCAGAAAAACGTGCAAGCGCCGTTAGTGCTCACCGATACGGCGGCAGGTTTTGACGTATCCGTGAAAGTAGTCGGTGGTGGCGTGCGCGGGCAAGCAGATGCGGTACGCCATGGTATTTCCCGGGCGCTGCTTTCTCTCAACAATGATTTGAAAAAGACTCTGCGCGCGGAAGGATTTCTCACCCGAGATCCGCGCGTAAAAGAAAGGAAAAAACCCGGACTCAAACGGGCGCGCCGCGCCCCGCAATTCTCCAAGCGGTAAACGCGATGCACAGACTTTCGCGGCATTTCGTTTATACCCTCTCACTGTGATCAAGCCGAGAGGGTTTTCTTTATTTCGCCGCCTTGTTTTTTGCTTTGGTTGATGCGATAGTAGTATGAGACTGGTGAAACAGGTTCGTATGATTCAAAATATAGGAGTTGTAAAAAATTCGTTTTATATTCTTCTTTCGGCAGTATTCCAAAAAGTACTCACTCTCATTTATTTTATCATTGTTGCTCGGTATTACGGACCGCAAGATCAGGGGCTCTATAGCGCTGCGTTATCATTCACTACGCTGATGAGCGTGTTTATTGATCTTGGGATCTCGTCGGCGCTGACGCGCGAGACTGCGCGTGATCCAAAAGCTGCCGCGCCATTGGTCAGCCAATGCTTTTTTTTGCGGATCGCCACCGGAGCGTTAGTGTACGGCAGTATGCTTGCCGTCGCGTATCTGCTCGGTTACCCCAAAGCATTGGTCACATTGATTTATGTGGCTGGAATTATTGCCGTTCTCGATACGTTTACGGTAGCAGGATGGTTTAGCGTGCGCGGATTTCAAAATCTTATCTATGAGGCTCGCGGGGGATTCGCGGCTGTCGCTGTCATGGTAGCGGTCGGAGCGCTTATCATGGTCGTTGATCTACCGATATTTTATTTGCTTTTCGCGACTCTTGCCGGCTCTGTCATAAATCTCTCATATTCACTCACTGTGCTCACCCGCCGTTGCGGCTATCGTCTCACGGTGATTCCGGATTGGGCTGTGATGAAAAAGTTGCTTCTCATCTCCGCGCCGTTTGCGGGAGCAGCTATTTTTTCGAGGCTCTACACATTCATTGACATGAGTTTGCTGCCAATCTTGGCGAGCGTGCAAGCCGCCGGTCTCTATGCCGCCGCAGTGAAAGTCATGCTTGCGATGAACATCATACCGGCATCGCTGTCTTCCAGTCTCTATCCCGCCTTCAGCGCTCTGCATAAAAAAAATGAGGGACGGATCGGATATCTGTGCGCGCGCGGAATCGTGTATCTTGCGTTGCTCGCTCTGCCTGTCTGTATGGGGTTGTTTTTTCTATCTGATCGTATCGTACTGCTTGTGTATAGCGAGAGCTATGTGCCGACCGCCCGTGTTTTTGATGTATTGATACCGGGGATATTTTTTGGTTTTCTCATGTTTCCCCCAGGCGCGCTTCTTTCCGGCACCAATCGGCAAGGGGTGAATACGGCGATCTACGGCATCGCCGCGTTGCTCAATATCATCATAAATATCGTACTGATACCTCTTTACCAAGAACGAGGAGCAGCTATCGCTGCATCGGTGACGTATACATGGATTTTTTTAGCAAGTATCATCATGGTAAACGCGCATCTTAAACCTCACTGGAAGTATATGGGCATAATGGCGGCAAAAGCGATCTTCGCAACGGCGATTATGGGCGGAGTTCTCTATCTCCTTCGTTCTGACGTGCCAACGCTTCTTTTGATTGCAATCGGGATTATTGTATACGGAATTACAATTTTTGCTTTGAGAATCATTTCGCTGGCGGAGATATCTGACATTGTAGTTTCAAAAAGACAATGAAGAAGACACTGCTCGTCACATTGGATTATTATCCCTCGGTTGGGGGCGTTTCGAATTATTGGCTCTCATTAGGCGAACATATTCCCGCTTCACGTTTTTCTGTGCTGGCTCCGAGTTTGCCTGTCGGCATGAAAGAAGTAGCAGTCCCATATCGTATCCATCGCTTGCGGATGCTGTCGCGTTTTTTTATCCCTCGCTGGCTCCCGCTTATTTTTAAGATTATGTTCATCGCACGCCGCGAAGGCATTGAAGCCATACTGGCGGGACAGGTCTTGCCAGTCGGCGCCGCTGTATCCGTCGCTGCCAGACTTTTGCATATACCCTACTATATATCGGCGCATGGCATGGATGTTGCCTTGCCATTAAGGCATTCGCGCAAGCGGATTCTCTGCGGACGCATTCTTAGAGGATCTCGATTTGTGATCGCAAATAGCGAATACACGGCTCGTATAATCCGCCAATACGGAGTTAAGAACAAGCGCATTGTCTTTGTATTTCCGTGCCCGAAGATTAATCGCGGTGAATGGGATGTATCTTCAGCAAGAATAGGCGAAAGAAAGGAAATCCTCTTGCTCACTGTCGGGCGACTCGTCAAGCGAAAAGGGCACGAATATGTAATCCGCGCGCTTGAGCGACTTCGCGATTATACGCCGATCGTGTATTATACGATCGTTGGCGATGGATCCGAACGAACATATCTCGAACACCTGGCCACTACGCTTGGAATAGCGGACCGCATTTTGTTTGCCGGTGTCCTGCGAGATGAAGCAGTGCGGCAGTGGTACCGGAAATGCGATATATTTATTATGACGCCGTATGAGATACATGGAGATGTCGAGGGATTTGGAATTGTGTATCTTGAGGCAAATGCGTTTGGCAAACCGGTCATTGCATCGCGTAGCGGGGGAGTGGAGTCGGCCGTATTGCATGGTAAGACGGGTTTGATCGTGGCACCGCAAGATGTCGATGCGATTGTGGATGCGATTCGCACGTTGTGCGATGATCCTTCGTACGCCGTTTCGCTCGGATCGTTTGGGAAAGATCGCGTGGAGCAGGAATTCCAATGGCATGCGCAGGCCGCGGTGTTGATAAGATTGCTTAGCGAATAGCTCCTGTATGATTTCAGTCATCATTCCTGCCTACAACAGCGCGAAACAATTGCCGGAGACCCTTGATGCCGTATATGCCCAAACTATCAAGGATATCGAGGTGATTGTGGTTGACGACGGATCCATTGACGATACGATTCCCGCGCTGGAATGCTACCGCGATAGGATCAAGCTGATCACGCAAGGACACGCAGGTCGATGCGCCGCTCGCAATCGCGGATTTGCCGAATCAAAAGGCGACTATGTCATATTCATAGACGCGGCGGCAGTCATGAAGCCGCGCATGCTCGAAACATTATATGAGGCATTGCAAAAAACAGCCGAACCGTCATTCGCGTATTCCGCGTTCAAGTGGAGATGGAAAACTTTTTCAAGTTTTCCATACGATGCGGAGTTGCTGAAGAACATGAACTATATTCATACATCCGCCCTTATACGTCGAGAGTCTTTTGCGGGATTTGATGAGAAGATAGAAAAATTCAATGATTGGGATTTATGGCTTACCATGATGGAGAATGGACACTATGGTATCTATGTGCCGGAAGTGTTATTTGTCGTGCGGCCGCATCGTGCGACGGCAAGCGCGTGGGTACCGTCATTTTTTTACAAAATCCCATGGCACAAACTTGGCATTCGCGTTCCCGCGATCGAGAAGTACGAGAAATGGAAAAGGGTCATACAGCAAAAACACGGAATAACGAATCACGGAATCAGAGACTCGCATGATTCGACCCCCTAGAGCGTAATTACATTGTTGTCATGAAGAGTATATGGGCCGATCGCGGTGCGTTTCAATGCCTCCACATACGCGCCGCACCCGAGCTTTATTCCTATGTCGCGAGCAAGCGCGCGAATATACGTCCCGCTTGATACGGTACAGCGGATAGTGAGCAGGGGCCACTGGCACTCTACGGTTTCAATGGAATAAATCATTACTCGTTTCGGTTTCAGATTCGGTCGGCCGCCTTTCCGCGCGATTTCATATGCTTTTTTACCGTTGATCTTTTTCGCGCTGTATGCCGGAGGCGTTTGGTCGTACTCTCCGGCAAACGAGGCGATTGTTTCTTCAAGCTTCAATGGCAAAACCGGTTTAGCCATTGAAGCAGGCGTTATTTCACCTGTTCTGTCATCAGTGGAGCTTGTCGCGCCAAACCGGATCGTAGCAATGTATTCTTTGTCCATGTCGAGAAATTGTTTCTGTTGCTTTGTCGATTCGCGCCCGACAAGAATGACCAGCAAACCTTCAGCAAATGGATCGAGCGTGCCGGCATGCCCTACTCTCCTCACTCCTGTCTTGCGGCGCACCTTATCCACGATATCGTGAGAAGTAGGGCCGGAGGGTTTGTTGATTAAGAGTATTTTTGGTATATCTGTATGCATAGCAATCACGATACCCTATCAGTATGAAATTATCCATAATCATTATCTCTTGGAATGTAGCCGCGCAGCTGGAGCGGTGTTTAGCATCTGTTTCTGCTGCCAAAAAACCGTCTTTGCCCCTGGAAGTGATCGTAGTCGATAATGCATCTTCTGATGGAACACCGGATATGATACGAGCACGCTTTCCTAAAACGGCTCTCATCGTTAATTCGGACAATAAGGGCTTTGCGGTTGCCTGCAATCAAGGAATACGCATAGCTCGAGGAGAATACATGTGTTTTTTGAATCCTGATACGGAAGTAAACACGGAAGCTTTGCAAAAGCTCGTCGCATATCTCGATACGAATGCTGATGTCGGTATCGTCGCGCCTCGATTGCGGAATGATGATGGCAGCATCCAAAAATCAATCCGTCGATTTCCGACTCCTCTCGCGCTGCTTGAGATTTTTTTTAAGCTTGATCGTTTACCGATACCTCTAGCCGCTACGCGAAATTACATGGCCACTGATTTCGATTATTTGCTGACGCAGGAAGTTGAACAACCAATGGGTGCATGCTTGGTAGTGCGAAAAAAAACACTTGATACGGCGGGTTTGTTCGATGAACGGTTTTTTATCTGGTTTGAGGAAGTTGATTTGTGCAAACGTATCAAGGAGTCAGGATATAAGATTGTATACTTGGCTGACGCGTCAATCATCCATCAGCGCGCTCAAAGTTTTAGCAAGCAGGATCTGTTGATTCGTCAGAGAAATTTTTACACCAGCGCGAGACGATATCTGGATAAGCATTACCCTGCTGATAGAATTGCGCGAGCGGCATCCTCTATCTTTGAGTCCTATACTGCGCTGATATCGTTTTTCATTTCGCTGCGAGCCGGCATCCCGCAAAAACGCGAAGGAGCGTTTTTTGACATGAGCGTATTTGCATGCGCATTTCTTGCGATCGGCGCGATTGAATTTATTTCCATTCTCGTATATTCCGACTTCATCCCACCCATAGGGGCGTTTCTCATGGTTAGCGCCGCCGCGGCAGGTTTAGCGCTCTGGCGACCTGATATCGGCGCGGGGATTTTGTTGGCTGAATTAATAATCGGATCAAAAGGGTATTTGTTTTCTATTGATTCGTGGGATTGGAGATTTCCAATACGTATGGCGCTTTTTTCCGCCGTATTGTTTGCGTGGGGCGTCCGCTTCACGCGTGATGTGATCGTGGCTGTCAAAGATAAGCAACCCATACCGGTGCCGCTAATCGCGCGCTCTCGTTTCTTATGGTGGTATGTCGCCATGGGGGGGATTGTCGCGTATGGATTTATTGCAGCAGGTATTTTCGGCAATCCTTTCAGCAATAGTATCAACGACGGCAACGCGTGGCTATTTTTCCTAGCCGCACCGGTGCTTTATGAGGCATTTCGAACGCGCGACACTCTTCCATTCGTCGTAGCTCTGATCGCTGCGGGGGTGGGCGCGCAGACAATTAAAGTGCTTCTTACTTTTTATGTCATGGGACATGAGGGATTCACCAACGTGATATTAACTCCATGGTATCATTGGATCAGAAATACCGGAGTGGGGGAAATCACATCACTTCCTTCAATGATGACTCGGGTATTTTTTCAAAGTCAGATATTCGCGCTTGCCGTGTTTGCCGGTATCGGAGCGTTTACGCTGATGTATTTTATACGCCGATGCGACGTACGCAGAGAGACAGTTCGCGCGGCTATCGTGCACGGTCTTGTGAAATATCGGTGGATGATTTTTTTTCAGAGTGTCCTTTGCGCATCGCTTATCGTGAGTTTTTCGCGCAGTCTTTGGATCGCGGCTGTCGCGTCAGTTGCCACTCTTCTTTTTTGGGCGGTTCTGCATGGAGTATCCCGCAAAGCTCTTTCGGGATTGTTTGTGATGATGACCGCGTGCGCGGCATCCGGTTTCCTCTTGTTGGTGGTTATTTCAGGCATTCCATTTCCCGCGACATCCGGATTCTTTGATATTCGATCCGTACAGCAGCGGGTGAGTGATGTTGATGATGAGGCAGCTGCAGCAAGCCGCTGGCAATTATTGCCGGTACTTATCAATGCCATACGGCAAAATCCGATCAGTGGATACGGTTTTGGCAAAACGGTCACCTACGAAAGCAATGATCCGCGGATAGCGCGAGGAGACACATCAGCTCGCTACACAACGTTTGCTTTTGAGTGGGGATATCTTGATATCTGGATTAAACTGGGCATTGTCGGTATAGCGCTCTACCTGTCATTTCTCGCCGCCATGATTCTCTATGGTTTTTCGGTTTCAAAACAATTAAAAATTCAAAAACGATTTTCGGAATCCGCTCTTGCATTAGGCATCGTACTAGGAATCATTGCTCTTGTCGTCACGCACATATTTACTCCTTACCTGAACCATCCCCTCGGGATCGGGATTATTATGATCGCCGGTATCATGCTTGAGCGTCTTGCGGAGCAGAAGCAAGCACGGCTAATCGCAGATTGATCCTAGCTGTTCTTTGTACCCTGCCAGAAATTCATGAGCGGATAATCCTCGCTTCCCCTCCATTTGAAGTCTTTCAATGCTAAGCGATCCTCTGCCGCAAGCGATCATCAGTTGTCGCGGCATTTCCGATGATTGAAATATCGTTCCGGGCGCGTGATTAGCGATCGGCGTAGTGCAGGACTGCGCCTGCAAGATTTTTACGCGTTTGCCGCCGCAGTGTGTCCATGTGCCCGGCCATGGGTTGAGCGCGCGTACAGATCGTTCGATTTCTTCGCACGACAATTTCCAGTCGATCTTACCGGAATCTCGGGTCAAAAGCCGTGTGTATGTTGCTTGCGTATCATCTTGAGCCTGCGGAGTAATCGTACCATCGATCCAGTCATTGATCGTCTTAACCAGGAGAGGTACTCCATGAGTCGTGGTTTTTTTTCTCAATGATTCAAAGGTCTCTGTAGCATGAACGGAGAAAGATTCTTGGCGCAAAATGTCGCCATGGTCTACTTTCTCATCTATGAGCATGATCGTAACGCCTGATCGCGCATCGCCTTTCAAAATAGTCTCTTGAAGGGGAGACGGACCTCGATGACGCGGAAGGAGCGATGGGTGTACGTTGATGCATCCTTTTGGAGGAAGAGCAAGAATGGATTTTGGTATGATCTGTCCAAATGCGACGACAACGATAAGATCAGCTTTGAGTTCCCTGATTTTTTCTGCCGAGTGTTGGGTACGCAAGTTCTCTTGCTGCAGAACAGGGATGCCATGCTTTTGCGCGCATGCCTTCACAGGCGTTGGCTCGATCAATTGCTTCCGTCCGACAGGCCGGTCCGGCTGTGATATGACAGCGACAGGCTTCATTCCTGCTTCAATGAGCCCTTCAAGATAGGGAACAGCATACGCTGGAGTGCCCATGAAGATAATGCGGTGTCTCATAACGGACTCTTGATATTTTTCAAAGCAGGATTGGTGAGGTGTGTATAGATTTGAGTCGTGCGGATATTCGCATGGCCGAGGAGTTCTTGCACATAGCGGACATCCACGCCGTTTTCCAATAAATGTGTTGCAAACGAATGTCGGAGGGAGTGGAATGACGCATCTTTTTTAATCTCTGCTTTTTTCAATGCCGCGCGAAAAACAGCGCTCGCTGTTCCTGCAGTGAGTTTACCACCTCGCTCGCTTTCAAAAAGATATGCCGCGGAGTCTCGCCCCGCGATGAGAGCGCGAAGATCAGTAATCAATTTTTGAGAAAGCACGGTGCGTCGATCTTTGCGTCCTTTTCCTTGACGTATCGTTATGATAAGTTCCTCAAGATCAATATCACGGACACGGAGTGAAAGCGCCTCGCTGACGCGCAGACCCGCAGCATACGAAATAGCAAGTAGAAGACGATGCTTTAGATTTTTTGATTGTGTAAGCAGACGCTCGATTTCAGTCCGTGTCAGTACGACAGGAAGTTTTTGCGAGCGTTTTGGATGGCGCAGAGAAACGTAGTCCTTGCGTTTGTATACATCGCGATACAGAAAATTAATCGCATTGGTCGCAAGCGCGACAGTTTGACTCGAAAGTCCGCGGTCATGGAGCCCAAGGAGATATATTTTTATGTCATTTTCCGATAGTTCGCGCAACGGCTTCCTCACTTTTTTGTAGAGATCACCAATAATGCGCGTATACGCCTTTATTGTTTTTGGGCTATAATTGCACAATCGCATTTCTTGGTGTAAAATCTCTACAAGGTTTGGCATATATTTCTCTGTCGTTCAATCAGTAATACTACTGATATGATACCATATTAAGTATCATATCACAAAACACTACCGATATCAACGAGTTATATGAAATACATGTTTTCCTTTGGCCTAACGGCCAGCTCTTAAAAAGAATCCGATTTTGTTTTTCTTTTTTATTAGGGGAAATACGGTGTCCCGCCGTATTCTCGGCGGGACGATTTTATAAAAAAAATACTGTATACTAAATTCATATGAGCAATACCATAAAAACAGGTGGTTCCGAATACAACGATATTACCCAACATGAAATTCATGCCTTAAAAACCGAATTGAATCTTGCTGATGCGCATACCCACCAATCACAATCCAAGTCTCAACAAAAGAGCATAGTTGAAAACCTACCACGCCTGTGGAGTGAATCTGAACGTGCAAAACAAGTAGAAATGGAGGATAGGTTTTTGATTACTTTTTTTAGAGTGTTAAATCAGGAAGACGCACTAAAAGGGCGGTGGCAAATTATTTGATGAAGAAAAAAATGTCCGTGGCGTTGATTGAACCTTGTTTTGACAACCTGCATGATATATTGATGCACATGCAAGTCCCACTCTCTGTCTTACAAGAAGAATGGCTGTCAAATCCAAAAACGCTCTATAAAAACCTTAAGAAAAATATCACTGCGGATGCCATTTTTATAGTTGATCCAAACAATCCTACCGGACACACACTATTTAAACATCATGAGAAAGCATACAACGAACTTATACGTTATTGTCGTGAAAATAACAAATTACTCATCATTGATTATTGTTTTGCACCATTCGTTGACTACGCGCCGGAAATAGAAGTGCCTCCAATTTACAAAATGCTCCGTGAGTCAGGGGTACAATACATCAGTATTGAAGACACGGGAAAAACCTGGCCGCTTCAAGATACGAAAGTCGCAATGCTAAAAGTGTGTGATGAGTTGTATGAAGAGATTTATAATATACACACGGCATACTTATTGAATGTTTCTCCCTTCATTTTAAATTTGGTTACAGAGTATATCCTGGATTCAGAAAAGGATGATTTCGGCTCGGTATACAGTTTGCTCATAAAAAATTCCAAAATCGGACAAAAAATTCTAGCCGGTTCCTTGCTGGAATATCAAGAACCTCAAGCGAGTGTGAGTGTCATGTGGCTCAAAATCACCAACTCCAAAGTGAAGGCAACCGATTTACAAAAGTTTATTTTTGACCATTCTGGGGTCTATGTTTTACCAGGTACGTATTTTTTTTGGAGCAATCCCAAAAAAGGACAACGATTTATTAGAGTGGCTATGGCAAGAGATACGGATGTGTTTACCAAGGCCATAAAAAAGCTACGAAAAGCACTCGACGAGTATGAAAGAAAACTCTAAAATGAATGGATTGTTTGTTCCTCTCATCACACCTTTTTATCAAGGTGATTTTGATGTGGCTTCAATGAAAAAATTGGTCGGAATTTTACAAAATAGCGTTGATGGTGTTATTCCCTGTCTTAGTTCTGGTGAAGGCGGAAAACTTTCTGATCTGGAATGGCAAAAAATTGTAGAAACCGTTTGTAAGACAACAACAAAACCAGTGTTTGCTGGGATACTAAGGGATACAGAGCAAAAGTGCCTTGCTCTAATAAAAAAATCAAATTGGCTTCCTTGCGAGGGCATCGTTATTCCAACACTCTATGATTACGAAGAAAAAAATTTGAAGTTTGTTAAAAGGGCATGCAATTTATCAAAAAAATCAATCATAGTATACAACACAGAAAAACATCCGTTTCGGTCAGTAGAAGTTATCATGAAAATTGATAAGTTCCCCAACATCGTCGCTGTAAAAGACAGTTCAATGGACATGATTTTTTTAAAAAAACTTCTTACTCTGAAAAGACGGGGAAAACTACGCTTGAGTATTTTTCAAGGCATGGAACATTTACTGTTACCATCCCAAGGTTGCGACGGATACATCTTGTCGCTACTCAATACCGAATCAAAGTTGTGCGCAACTGTATTCAAAAAGACCAATACTCAAAACAATAAAAAAATGCACAAAGTATTTTGGGAGCAAAATTTGGGGGGTAATTGGTACACTACACTCAAAGGCATCCTCTATGAACGTGGGATTATAAGATCAGCAGAAGAAATCAGACCACCAATAAAGCCGTAGTGTAAAAAAAAGAGGTGTTTGGGACGGAGGCAATTCACCCCTTTAATTCCCCTCTTGCCTCCGCCCCAAACGGAAAAACAAAATCGGATTCTTTTTAAGAGCCATTTGCTACCGCAAATGAAAGGAAAACATGTACATCATATAACACTGGCTATGCGGTTCGGGCTTTTCCAAAGCCCTCTCCCATATTGCTCCCTCCGGTCGCAACATCGCATAGCCAGGAACGTTGTACGAAATGCATGTTTTCCTTTTGGGCTAACGCCCTGGCTCAAAAAAAGAATTCAATTTTGTTTTTTTATTAATTTGACAGGGGTAATAAGGAATAATCCTTTATTTTTTTAATGCATGAATACAAAAATAGATACAATCATTGTTGGCGGTGGGATATCTGGTCTAAGTGCGGCATATCACTTGAAAAAGCATGGTGTAGATTTCAAATTGATTTCGGAAGATATTGGCGGTAGAATTCATGAATCAAAAAATGGCAATATACAATACGGCGCATACTACATCATGGATATTTATACGCACACCAAAGAATTTGCCAAAATCGGACGCAAAATTAAACCGTCCGAATTAATTTTTCACAAGCGTGGCAAAGGCTACTCAATTATCCAAAAATCATTTGTCAGATATATTCCACAGTCGATTCGGTTTGCCATAATTTTGCGTAAATTCAAAAAACAATATAGCAAATTTAAAAAGGATTGTTGCAATACTTCACAAGCGGAAGTTATTAGAAATAATCCGTACTTATCAAGGCTGTACGAAACAAACGCTGCGAAATTTATTAAAGAAAATAAAATCAACGATGTTGTGTGTCAATATATGGAGGAAATTTTACATGGCACAACTTTTACATCGGTTGATAAACTCAACGCTTTTACATTTCTTCAATTCTCTTTGCCGTTAATCACTCCGATTCATGAGTTTGTGCTAGATAAAAAGAAAATCATAAATGATTTTAAAAATGATATTATTTTTAATGTTGTAGACATTATAAAAAAAGAAGAAGATTATTACGTTCTAAAAACTCAAAGCAAAACATACGAAGCGTCAAATGTTGTCGTAGCAACACCACCGCACATTTCAAAAAAACTACTTCACTTGAATGATATTAAGGGTGCTGTTGACGCACACATGTTTCATATAGTCGGGCAAGTGCAGGAAAAATGGTGCAAGGGTTATTGTAACTTATTTTCTGACGAAAACGATATGCTAGCGATTGCATTTATGCCAGACTACTCGTGCCTGTTTTACTCGAAAAACCCTAACCCAGACTTTAGTAAATATTTTTACGATTTTAAAATTTTGGAATCACAATATTGGAATCCAGCATTCAATCTGGAAGGAAATGTTTTGTGGGACAGCAAAATAGATGATAATCTATATTTAATTGGAGATCATAATGTTTGCGGGATTGAAGATTCTTTTATTACTGGTATTTACGCAGCTAACCAGATTATTGCAAAGAAAAACCAATAAGTAACTTGAGCTTTCACCCTTGACCATGAATATGGTAAAATAATAACAGGTTTCAATTATATAAAATTAATGCCGAAAAACAATAATAAAATTAGCATAAAAGATGAATTGACTGAATTTCTGCTTTATACCGCTCCAAGCGGCAAGGTAAAAGTGGAAATTTACTTTCATAACGAAAATATTTGGCTGACTCAAGATAAGATGGTCAAATTATTTGGCGTGCACCAGCCAGCTATTGCCAAGCACTTAAAAAATATTTTCGAAAGTGGTGAATTATTGGAAAATTCAGTTCATTCCATTTTGGAATATACTGCCAACGATGGCAAAAAGTACCAAACTAAATTTTATAATCTTGACGCCATAATTTCAGTTGGCTATCGGGTAAACTCAGCGCAAGCCACACAATTCCGTATTTGGGCCACAGAAAGACTCAAGGAGTACATAATCAAGGGTTTTACCATGGATGACGAGAGGTTAAAAAACGGAAAGTATTTTGACAAAGATTACTTTCTCGAACTTTTGGAAAGAGTCCGTTCTATTCGTGCCAGTGAAAGAAAAATTTATCAGCAAATTACGGATATTTTTGCTGAATGCAGCCTGGATTATAGCCCCACCTCAGAAATTGCTAAAAATTTTTACGCAATGATACAAAATAAATTTCATTTTGCCATTACCGGCAAAACTGCGGCTGAAATAATTTAAGAAACAGCTGACAAACAAAAACCGTTTATGGGACTTAAAACATGGAAGAATTCACCGAAGGGCAGAATTCTTAAATCCGATACGGTTATCGCCAAAAATTATCTTAATGAGGATAAAATAAAGAAACTGGAAAAAGGTATCGTTGGCTATTTCGATTACATCGAAAGACTGATTGAAAATCGTACTGTTTTTAGGATGGAAAAACTGGCCGAATCTGTTAATCAATTTCTAGAATTTAACAAGTATAAGATACTCGAAGGCAAAGGCTCTATTTCCCATACTCAAGCGGAGCAAAAAGCATTTCAAGAATACGACAAATACAACCAAACACAGGCAATAGAATCTGATTTTGACAAATTCGTGAAATCTTTACCGACAGGAGAAAAATAAGGAGTTTTGGATTTTGGGCATTCACCCCCTGCCCCAGTATGAGAGAATTCCCTTGCGGACTCTCTCGTATTAGAATGCAGAGAAGCGGTGCGGCATGGCGCACCCTGACCCCGTCGCTCCGAAAACAATTTTCAAAGTATGTCAGAAAAACCGTATGATACGCAAAAAATTTTAGCAGAAGCTCGCGCCGTTAGTGATGAAACAAAAAAAAGCACACGGGGAAGGATTATTTCAAGAGCTTGAACAGCGCGTCTTTAGACCGCTCTTTGATGTTGATTTTCAAGCAGAAATACAGGACATTGCACAGGGCGACAACCAAATAAGCTTCACTAAAACAGAATTGAATGAACACGACAGAGAACAACTTGCGCGTTATATTGCGAGCCGTAGCAGAGATAGAGGGAAAGAAGGTGATTTTTCAGACGAGAGCAGTTGGTACGCCGTGGACCGATTGGTGTACAATATTGGTGAAACCAATCTTGATATTTTTAGCTATCTTCCGGATGGATACAAGATTTTATTCTGCCCCAACAGCAAGGTATACAACGGTGCCGTTGATTATGAAAATAGAATTATATGCGTTACCAGTGATATTTCCTCGCTTGGCAGTATTGCAACTATTCTACATGAAGTAGGACACGTAAAAGACAATGAGCGTTTGAAAAAGCTAGACGTAACAGAATTGACAAAAGGTGGCGATTGGGAAGAAAACAGAGCGGCTGAGCAAATGCGCAAAGAAAGAGAAGCGAGTCTATACGCTCTTCGCAAAATGTGGAAAGAGTTACGAAAAAACGAGCAGACCAAAAAAGACATACTGCTCTATCTGAAAAATATGGCGTATTATTCCCACTGCATAACAGGGTTGCAAAATATCTCCACAGCACGTGCCATGGCGCACCATAATCCATACGACCCTGAACTTGATATGCAAGAAGAATTGGAAAGACAACGTTACGATGCTTGGGAAAAATTTAAACAATCTGATGAGTACGCGGCATGGAAAAGTATGAAAGAATTTACGCAATTGGATGAGTTCGAGGAATACGGTGCATGGTGTCAATGGGTAGAAGAAACGGGGAAGGTTGACGATCCTGAATTTTTGGGTAAATACTTTGGATTCGAACAATAATGTGTCTTGGCTTTTGGGTGTTCACCCCCAACCTTTTCGTTATTTAAACTAGATTATTCCTACCAGTTTGCTGGTCGAAGGTTCATTTGTTTGTATACATTGCTTGACACAAAATATACAAACTGGTATACTTTGTATACATTCATAAAAGATGTAAACAAAATATGAAAGACATCGAAATTGGAGCATACAAAACACAGCCGACTGGTTTTAAGGTATTTATTCCGCATCCTTTTCCACCAAAGGTCGGTTTTAATTTTGACCAAAGTATTCTCAAAAAGAACAATGAGGCCACCCGTCTGCTCGGTAAATTAGACGGCATTACAAAATTGTTGCCTGATGCTGACTTTTTTCTTTTGATGTATCTACGAAAAGATGCGGCTTCTTCCAGTCAGATTGAAGGCACGCGCGCGACTATGATTGACGCTATTGCTACTGAAGTAAAAATAGATACGAAAATACCGGACGATGTTGATGATATTTTGCATTACATAAAAGCTCTTAATTATGGGATCAAGCGAATGAAAGAAGATGACTTTCCTATGGTTTTGCGGTTCATCCGAGAACTACACAAACAGCTCATGCAAAAAGCGCGGGCGACTCATTTCTCTGATCCTGGTGAATTTCGCAAAAGTCAGAATTGGATCGGCGGCACACGGCCAGATAATGCAAATTTTGTGCCGCCACCGGTTGATGAAATGCATCGAGCACTTAATGACCTGGAAAAATTTATCCACGAGAATGGCAATATTCTAACAGTAATAAAAGCGGGACTTATTCATGCTCAATTTGAGACGATTCACCCATTTTTAGATGGCAACGGAAGAACGGGACGAATGCTCATCACCTTTTATTTTTGGAAAGAGGGATATTTAGAAAAGCCGGTTCTGTTTTTGTCATCCTTCTTTAAGAAACACCAAAAATTATATTACGAAAGGCTATTAGGTTATCACAATGGTAATGTCTCTAATTGGATAGAATTTTTTCTTGATGGCGTAGTAGAAATTGCTAATGAAGCAATAGATACAGTCGGAAAAATCACTATATTGCGTGAGAGAGATCTACTGAAAATTCAAACTCTTGGAAAACGCGCTTCAGAAAGTGCAACTTTGATGTTGCCCAAATTGTACGCTCAACCAATCGTAACTGCTAGCGTTGTTCAAAAATGGACGAGTTTTACACGCGCTGGCGCTCAGACCGTGATTGATAGATTTATTCAAATGGGCATTCTAACGCCAAAAGATAAGGGTAAAAAATACGGTCAATCATATATGTACAAAAACTACATTGATATTTTTAACAAGAACGAATAAGGCGTCTTGGCTTTTGGGTATTCACCCCGCCCCTCCTGCCCAAAAGCCAAGACAAAAAATCAATTTTGTCCATTTTGGGAAAGCATCCTGACGGATTAAAAGGAAAAGCATACATCAGCTAACACTGACTATGCGGCTCGGTCTCTTTCGAGAGACTTCACCCATATTGCTCCCTGCGGTGCAACATCGCATAGCCAGAAACATTAGCTTAAATACATTTTTACATATTCCCTTTTTGCCGATCCGCTTTTCGGATTTTCAATAAGGAGGGAGAATTGGTTCTTTTTTTACAGGGGGGGCTGTCTGGCTGTCGCCAGCCAGTTCGGATGTTTTCTCCGCTCCCGCTGGTCGCTCCGAAAACGATTTTTAATCGAATTTTGGCTTGAAATAAGGTACAATTTAAGGATTAAAAGTAAATTTGAGGATATGAAGAAACTAACACCCAAAAATCTTTTACAAAAAAGATCCTTGCGACTTAAAACGATTTATGACGAATATGTCGAGAGTCTTACGGAACTAAGAAAAAGACATCTTGATGAGTTTACAAGTTTCGCTCGGAAATTAGAGCAACAGAAAATTGATACGATCCGCAATTCACTTAAATCAAAAGTATGACCGATACTGAAATTAAACCAACACCAGAGTCACCGGATGGAGCAGTAGAAAAGCCAACGATACCAGAAAAACCAGAAGTACAAATCGAGACACCCGAACAACTTGATACACTCCGGGCCGAGGCAAAGCAAGGTATTGCGGATTTAGCGCGTACAGATACGGAGGCAACACTGGGTCGGATTGAGCGAGTTACGTCATCGATAGGTAAAGGCAGTGAAGAAGGCAAAACCATGGCTGTGCGTCAAGCAAGTGAAATCAAAGCAGTAGAGCAAACTACACTCATAAAGATTGAGGCCTCAAAAATTGGACAATCACTTTCCGCAATCCCAACCGGAGAAGATTTTGAGCGCGTAGGAACTGGCGCGCCAGTTTTTGATGGTTCTGCCGAGGAGCAAGCCGCCTCGCAAAATTTATTGATTCGTCTGGAAACCGGACAAGTCGGCGGAAAACCAGCTACGATCGAGACCGAAGCAGTATCTACAGAGGTTGAGATTAATTTTAATCCGGGAGCGCATGCAGAACAACTTCGTGAAAAAGTAAAAGGGCTCCTCGGTCGTCCCGAAATTGATAATTTCTTTTCTCAATTGCACCAAGACGATCTAAAAGATTTGGTTGGCGTACTCTCGCGTGAAAGTATGAATCCAAAACTTGGTCGTCTTGCTGACCTTTTAAGGTCATCAGTTAAGAGTAAGGATCAATTTGCACAAAATGCCGAAAAACACACAAAAGAACAAATACGGCAATTATTTGTACAATTCAAAACAGATTTCGACAAAGTATTGGATCAAGTATTTAGCAGAGCAGAGATTCTTGGAATGGCAGAACTCGACATAGATGCGGCAATGAAAAGGAGCAATGGATTGATTTTGTCACAACGAAGAATATTAGGGCCGGGGCCAATACAAGATTTTGTTGATTCGCTCGCCTATCGCGCACTTGCTGAGGTTCGAAAGGAAATTGAGGCACAGAAGAAAGCGCAACAATCAGCAGAAATACTAGAGGCTGTTGAAGCGGTGGAAAAAAGAGAAGAACCACAAGAATGGCTCGATCAAAAAAGAGAAGCCGCATATGCAGAGTTTGGTAAAATTTTGTCAGAACTTGAAGAATCGGGAGGTGTGGAGGGAGTACAAAAATGGTATGCGGATTTTTTCAATCCCGCCCTCACTGAAGCTGGACTTGAACCATTGAAACCAGAAGATGTTCAAAGTTTACGCTACTTAGACGTTATATCTGAATCATCGTCTCGTATTGCCGGAAAAGAAATTAGAAGGCCGGTTTTAATTTTTACAAACATTGGGGAATATCAGCGTTTTTCATCACGTCTTCAGGGCGAACACGGCATGTCATCGCGTGGAATGTATCTGCCACGTGATATCTTTGCAGAAGGCGATTTACTTCGAGAAACAGGACTTCTTATTGCTACAGGAAATAAAGAATTTATTGACCATGAAGTAAGACACTCTATTGACCCTAATCTTGAAGCTCGGAAAGGTTATGATGGTATTCTTGACGAAGCTTTCGCGTATTATCAACAGGATATTGTTGAAGGGCGATCAGAGGCATACAGACATTTAGCAAAACCGGAAGATGGCCCATGGAGAAGATTTGCAGGTTCAATCGGAGGAGAGATTTACGGGGAAACATATTCAAAAGGCGCAGAGAAAAAACTATCTAGCGACGAACTGGCAAAATTATCTCAAGATGTCGTTGCCGCAATCCGATCTATTTCTGAAAAAAGTGGGCACGTGGAAACTCAACGCATTCTCGCACAAACAAAAAGTATTGAGGAATTACTTAGGTTGGCTAAATAGATCATTCGAACATTGCTAAAACAAATGTGCCTAAATACATAAAGTCAGGGTTGGCGGGGCGCAATTCACCCCCTCTAATTCCCACTCTTGCGCCCCGCCAACAAGGAATCAATTCGCCCCTTAAAATAGTGAAAGCGATCGCGGCAATCGGGAATAGTAAAAATGTACTTCGTCGGTCGCTTCGCTCCCTCCGACCACGCTACGCTCTCGCCTTCGCTTCGCTACGGCTCGGGTCGGCTAACACAGCGTATGCGGTTCTGTACTCGGTTCGCCCCTCTCCCATATTTTTGCTCCCGTTGGTCGCAAAAACATCGCATACGCTGGAACGCCAGGCTCGCCCCTCACGCAAATTTTGCTTTATTTTTCGACTTTGTTTATAATGGAATCGTATGAAGAAACTACTCGAAAAATTTCAACGCAAACCAAAGAAACTAGATCCGGAGAAGCCAGCACAGCGAAAACAAATTATTGAGCAAGCTGTGAAACGGACGATTCAGGAATATGGTGAAGCTCTTAAACGACTCGGCGCTGAATAAGTCTCACTTTCTGACTCTCGAAGATGTTCGAGATATTTGTTACGTATACGCTAAGGCGTATCTTACGCACGATGAGCCTATCCCTTCTTTTGACACGCGCTATCCAGAAAAGCTGGAAGCTGTGCTTGCTTCTCCTCAAACGCAAATTGGCGGAAGATTTGTTCACTCCTCAATGTCGCGACAAGCGGCTGTTTTATTTTACGAGCTGATTAAACAACATCCATTCCTGAATGTAAACAAACGCATTGCTTGTGTTTCACTTATGGCCTTTCTCTCCCTCAATGATATGTGGCTAAAAACAAGCAGGTGGTGGCTCTATGATATTGCGGTTACTGTCGCGACATCTCGAAGTGACAATCGCGAGGGGATGCTTCAACTCGTTCCGCTATTCTACGATCCATTTCGCTCACCCTTGTATACCGGCCGCCCTCTACCGCCGCTGTTATGCGCGATTAAGTCCGCACCGTGCATTGCAATGGCTCTGGCGCGAGAAGCCACTTTCTTTTTCCCGTATAGAGTCGGTTGGTTATTCCAAAAGCGAGTTTAGTGAATATCATCCGCTCGTCGTCGAGATAAAGTAAAATGGCATCCGTGTTCGATAGAAGTTTTTTAAGGAAAAACGGCATCAGGATCTTTTTGATGCGAATAAAATGCGCTTCGAGATTGCGCGACTAAGTATGAATCCCCGCCTGTGGATAAACCGCCATTGCGTGTCAAACATATTGATTATATAATATATAATGAATTTATACGCAGTTTTCCTTAAGGTCCCTTAAAAATTTACGAAAGTTGATCATCGGGTATGCAAGATGCCGGAATCCCAAGAATGTGCATTATTGCAATATATCGACGAAAATCAGCTTGAGATACAGTAATGGGGAACCCCCGGATTCCTTAGTTGGCATAGATGTGTGTTAAAAAGTAAGCGGCGTACTAAAACGCATACCCTCCTTGTTAACACAAATCTGTGGGAACTAAGTACCACTTCTTATATGAAGCTTACAAGGCTCGCGAAAGCGAGTTTTCTTTTTGAACATTTTTTTCGTTTGCCCATCTTTCAAGTTATGAAGCGACTTGGCAGCCAGCAGGCAAGCACTGTTGTACTTGCGGCTGTTTCGATCTTGTTCATAGCGATATCTTCGGTATTTTCCGCAGAAGTTTTCGAACCCCCCGCATGTCCTCCGCCTAACTGCCAACCTACGGCAGCGATCGGAGGACTTTTTGCTGTATTGAGCACTGACGCGATCGCTTCTCCATTTAATGGTTCGGTCATCATCGGCGGATTGGAAGGGGCAAATGACGCGAAAGTCGGCATCGGTACCGGCGGAGATCCTTCTTCCACGCTCCATGTGATGAAGGCGGGATTCGCAGACGCGGGCTCAACACACAACCTCGCGCATTTTGGATACGAGCCGAACATCACCGGCAACCGTCAGCTCCTTATCCAACAGTGGGGTAATAAAAACACAACAAGACAATTCCTCTTCGGTAACGGCTACATTACCGGAGCGGGTCCTTCTTTTTTTAACGGTCCCTATACCCGCGCTATCGGACTGATGTGGGATGACGATAGTATGGATGTGGTGATCAATGATGAAAAGGCGCTTGGCAAAGCGGGAAAGCCAATAAGCGCCGTAACCATCAAATCGGAAACAGGCAACGTCGGGATAGGCAGTGCGGACCCCAAAGCAAAACTCCACATCGAGCAAGAAGTCAACGGGACTCTCCAAGCAGTGATACAAAATCTCAAGCCGGGAGGTACTGCCGCCTTAGGCCTCTACGCGTCTAAGGATTTTCAGGATGCTGGCGGACGGATCGAGTTTGATTCAAATGGCAATGAAATGCGTGTCATCAACAACGGCGATCCGGGAGGGGTTATCACGTTTTGGACTCGCTCTCGATCTCCGGATGCGACAAAAGAACGAGTGAGAATCAATGACAATGGCGGTGTCAGCATCAGTACCCTTGGTGAAAACGGCCTTTATCTCAACCTCAATGAAGGGAAAACCGACCTCAACATATATCGGGATAATGACGTAGGTGATTGGACCCTGCTTAGGACCAATAAAGGCAATGGCATAGGATTGATCGGACAGCCCGATGTCATGGCATTGACAGTCTCAAGAACGACCAGCAACGTCGGCATTGGGACGACGCCGAGCCCGGATTGGAAATTGGCCGTTGCGGGCAATACGATTGTTGATGGATCTTTGCGCACGACAGCTGATCAAATAGTCGGCACGCGCACTAAAACTCGCGAGATATCTGTTTCCGGTCCCGATGATATCATTATTCCTCTGGGCAAATTCAATGTCGGCACCTCGATCAAGGTGACATTGCAAGCAGAAGGCGGATGGGCAGAAAGAGGCGCGCAGTATTTTCTCAATGGATACTACAACACTCTTCCAAAGATTACCTTTCAGACTGGCAACCAACCGGATCGAATTCAATTCTATGGGACGATAATCAATGCAAGTCAGATGTATCTCTGGGCAAAGTGGATTAACGCAAGTCCTGCAGGACCCAATAATTCATACTGCGGTCGGGATAAAGGCTGTTCGAATGCTGTCCGCCTCGCTGTCACCACTTCCAGCGCATGGGATTACAACGATAAGGGAGATTTCAGCGGATCGAGTCGGTTGCAGGAAAATGTGGTGGCAGGGTACGACTGGCTGACGGTCAACAGTAACGTATACGCCAAAGGTCCCGTATCCATCGATAGCGCAGCTGATTCTGTTCTTAATCTTCAGACAACTGATGATAGATGGCTTTACACCCAGTGGCTTACCAGTAATGGCACACGGAGAATATGGATGGGGCTCGATGGCGATCTCAATTGGTTCAACATACAGCCGGAAAACGGGACACAAGGCATCGTGCTTGGGGGCAAGGTGAATATCCCGGGTGATCTTTCTGTAGGCGGTTCCATTAACGCGGCAAATCTTCCCAAGACAGGCTACTGGTCATGGAATCATTCCAGTGGCGATAGCTGGGACAAATGGGTAAAAATCGGAGAGATGACCTTCGGTCCCGGCCCATGGGCGCCTGCCGGTGTTGTCTGGTCAATATTTCCAACAAACGCAAACCATGGGGACTCCTATGAACTTATTTCAGTCCAATTCAGGAATCATTCATCCGATATCGAAGGCTCATACGATATTATTCACCAGGTAGTTGGCGGAGGACAATATTCCATCAAGGATGTCAAGGTTGTGCGTCGAAGCGGAACAGGGCTGGGGCCCAACGTGCTTTCTATCTGGGCGCAAGCACGCGCATCGTGGCTTGGCGGGATTCCTTGGGTGGCGCAGACCTACGGCACTGTATCGCTTAGCAGTGGCGGGCTGACGCAATACAGCTCAATTCCTGATAGCGGAACGACCTATTCCGTCACGAGCAATTATTCGAATATCGCCGGCAACGTCGGCATCGGGACGACGAGTCCTGGAGCAAAGCTCGCTATTGAAAACGGTGGCAGCAAGACAACAGGTCTCTCTGTCGTTTCTGGCAATAATGCCGATGATAAAGTTGTGTATTTTTCAGGCAACCCTAGTGTCGGTTATGATTTCACCATGCTTCAGAATGGCAACGTCGGGATTGGGACGACGGACCCCAAAGCAAAGCTCCATATCAAGAATGCAGATACAATAGATAACACTGCATTCAAAGGATTGCTAAGACTTGATATGGAAAATTCTGCCGAAAGCGCTAGAGGATCATTTAATGAATCAAAACCTTCCTATGGCATAGAATTTAGAAGGAAGTGGCACGATCAAGCACCTTACAATCCACAAGCAGGAATTTACGCATGGGGTTCTGATTCGTGGAGTTCTGGTCTTGCGTTCCGTACAGCTGATCCTGGTCCAGATATGAAAACGAGAATGGTGATAACTGGCCCCGGCAACGTCGGCATCGGGACGACGAGCCCCAGCGCAAAGCTACATATTTTAGGCACATATCCTGCGGTATTTGGGCAGGATGGGATGTTGAAAATAAAGAGCGTTGACAATGGTGGGTGTTGCGGTACAGAAGCCATAACATTGCAAACCAGTATTGATAATAGAGCCGATGATTATGCAATTAGTTCATATGGCGGAGATAACAGGCATGTGCTATCTCTTCAGCCACAGGGGGGGTACGTCGGCATCGGGACGACGAGTCCGGATGGGGCTCTCCATGTTCAAGCTAATGGTGGGTCGCGTTTGCTTTTGCAAAACGAACATACATTTCTCAATGGACCAGCCACAGGGAATGTTCATATTAATTCGAATTTATATTGGACACAAAGTGGTGGCTGGAAGAGCTATAATTCAAGCAAGCCCCAAGCTCAAGTTTGGTTGGGTGGAGATTCCGGAGACATTGTCTTCGGTACAGGGAGTGCCAGTGCAACGCACAATGCCAAAGATAGGATTACAATAAAAAACAATGGCAACGTCGGGATTGGGACGACGAGTCCGGAGGCAAAACTTGATATATTCAAGGCAGAGGAAACTGATGGAACAGCTTTTCTTGCGCGAAATTCAAAGGGCAACAACTCTTGGGGTATTGTGGGAGAATTTAGAGTAGAGAAAAAAGATAATTATACAGGCGATCGGCCGTCTATTCTTTTTTCAAATGGTTACAACAATACAACGTGGTCGGTTGGGTATGGCACAGGATGGGACGACAATTTTAGGATAAGGCAGAATCATGGATATCGGAGCAACAGCTGGGGAATTGAACGCTTTAAGCTTGATACCAGAGGGTATGCTCATTTTTGGGACTATTTCCAAATTCGACCCGGCTATCTTGATGATACTCGAAATCCAAACTGGACAACGCTAGAAATGCCGGGTGTAAAAGGTCTCCGTATCTGGGACAATCTATCGGTTGATAACAGCGTCGGCATCGGGACGACGGAACCATCCGGAAAACTCGATGTCGTAGGCGACATCCGCGGAGTCAATACGTATTCTTTTTCAGGCTATAATGATGCCATCAATGATTGGGATAATTATCGATTATCAATCAATCCACAAGCTAACGCACAATCTGACGACTCTTGGTATATCCAATCAAGTACAAGTGATTGGAACAGTGGTCTCTTGAGCAAAAGGAGGTTTAGGCGCGTTCCGGGCTTAACTCTCGAATACGAGGCATATATGGACGCCCCGCTAGGCGGAGCAGTGCACTACATGGTCGGTTTTGTTGATGGCAACTCCACTAATTATTCATATTGTCAAAATCCTTCAAACCTCATGTATCAAGATAATGGGGCGCTCAGTGTATACGAAAATTGCAGTTATAGAGGTACAAATTATAACTTTGATACGAGAAGCGCATGGTATAAGTTTAAGGTCGTTTTGAGAGGTACTGGCGCGGATTACTATGTGTTTCGCAACGGAAAATGGAATATAGTAAGCGGAACAACGTGGAACGGCAATAAATACGTCAGAGTCATGGTGGCGGCATACAGAAACAGACTGTTTCTCCGAAACATGAAAGTATATCAGGCGACAGATACTGATTCGATTATTGTGATGAAGGATTCCACGCTGATAAATCTTGGAGAGACTATTATATCAGATAAATGGGGCGCAGACCGTTCTAATGATTTCGTGATACGTGACGGCACTTGGGATAGGGTGAGCAACAGCAATTACGGTAATGTTGTCGGAGGCCATTTCTATTCGTATGGCGGATTAGATATCGGTTCAGGTAGCGGTTTTGAGGCGGGAGATGGACAGCTCTATGTTGGAGGACGTATAAAGTTGGCCGCATCTGGAGTGATTGGATCCGGAAATGGCTTTGGGTGTGGAGGCTGCGCTCAAGCGGGAACTATTGAACTATATAACAGTACTAGTGGTAACATGACTCTTCAGAGCGGAACGAATTACGGCTTAGCATTGAACCCTTCGGGCGGCAACGTCGGGATAGGAACCAGTCGTCCAGGCCAAAAACTTGGGGTTTACGGCGGATCAGCAGATACCTTTATCCACGTTAATTCGAATGATGGCTATAGCAGTGGAATTGAGTTTGCGGAACAGGGGTGGGGAGGATATGCCGTTCCGCTTCGATGGGGAGTGCGCCAGTATTATAATGGACGAAACGATCTCTTTAGCATAGCACCGGTTCGCGATTCGATAGAAAATATCGGGATTACAATGAAAGCAAGTAACGGCAACGTCGGCATTGGGACAGCGAGTCCCGGAGCAAAGCTTGAGATATCCGGCAGTGGCGTGGATCACACTCCGAACGGAAATATGAAAATTAGTAACCAGGCGATCATGTTCGGTGGACCCAATAATGGTTTTGAAGTGAATTCCGCCCAGATTAGCGCAGGACGTCACATCGCAAACTCGCTTAATATCGTCGGAATGGGGCAAACTTCCGCACAGAGACGAGTGCATATGTGGGCGGAGGGTGGATTTCAGGTTTACGGCAGTATTTCTACAAATACATTGTGTCTTTCAGATGGTTGTTATTCTAATTGGCAGTCAGTAAGGCAATCTGGCAGTTCGACATTTAATGATATATTGCGCGTAAAAGCTCAAGCGGGTGGTGGCACTATCAGATTGGCGCCAACATCAGACTCAAATGAAGTTGGGATAGGTTTTTATAGAAATAGCACTTTTGATGACAATCTATGGGTTTTAGGCTTGGGAGCATGGGGCACTGAAGCTGGATATGATCTAGCATTTGGACGTACAGGCAAGGGACTTATTATGGCTCTTGATGATGATAGTACCGGATGTGTTTTAATCAAAATAAATCCAAAGAATACGTCACCCCATTGTCAATATGCTTTGAATGTAGGTGGTAACATCAATATTGCCTACCTCGGTGATCACCTTGCATTAACAAAGGATCAAAAAGTTGCTCTTGCGACAGATCGCGTAGGTCTTGACGTTGCTGAAATTTTTAAATCAGAAGAGGATGTGGAAGTTGGCGATGTTGTCGTGATTGGAAGGAGCGAACGCACGATTAAAAGATCATCGGAGGAATATCAAGAAAGAGTTGTGGGCGTAGTTTCTGGATCTCCTGCAATTCTCTTTGACGGAGGATCAGTTATCGCGGGAGCAAGGCCGAATATTTTTGAACGAGGTAATAAACCACCAGTCGCGCTTGCGGGGCGTATCCCCGTCAAGGTATCCACTGAAAATGGGGCTATAGCTGTTGGAGATTATTTAACTACGTCATCAAGATCGGGTGTCGCCATGAAAGCAATAGAGGCAGGGCCGATAATCGGCATCTCGCTGGAGAGTTATGATGAGAGCGCTGAAGGTAAGATATTAATGTTTCTTAATATCGGAGAAAAGGGAGTTTCTTCGCTTATCAAAGATATAGAGCAACGTGTACGGGATCTCGAAAATAAAATTCAGAAATAGTTTTTCACAATGAAGCGCTTTATGAATATAAGATTTTCATTTACTGTTGTCATTGCAGTATTTTTTTTTATATTCATTATCTCACTTGCTGGCAGCACGCAAAAGACGGAGGCAGCACAATTTTGCATAAAAGGCGAATGCGGCGATTTTGCAGGATGGGTTGATAATTATCTTTTTTTTAATGGGCTAGACTGCTGTCGGAGTTATTGGAAAGAAGGTTCAAAAAAAAATTATTGGCCTAACGGAATATTCCCTCCAACGCCGGGAGAGCCTGTTTATTGCAACTCTAACATAAGCGGTGGCCCATACTGCCGAAATGATCTTGCTAATAAGAAACCCAGTATACGCCATTTTGTATTCGAGCCTTCAACTGTTAGATCGGGAACAGTTGTCACAGTGCGTTGGGAGGTTGACAAGGCGTGGTATACTGAACTTCGTGGCTGGTGTGATTGGTGTATCGGTCATGATAGGCGAGACAGCCCCGCTTTTAATGACGATTGGAGCGATTTTCCCCATAGAGGATCAAAACAATTTACGATACCAGGAGATTGGCGTGAGTCGCCAAAATATACTATTCGGTTATATGCGAGCAATTCGAATGGCGATACGGAGCAGAGTATCGAAATTCGACCTGAAAATAATATTATCAATGCGGCAACAAGAGTAGCGAATGATACCATAAAGGCGATATCTGATGGAGTGGTTGCAGCGATTAAGAAAATTGCTGACTGCGCTGGACAAATTGGCGGAGAAATAGCAGGAAAATTTAAAGACATCTGGGGTGTACTTAGTCAGGTCGGAGGCTATCTCGCTGCAGCAGGAACTAATCTTGCGACTGCCGGAACGGGAGGAGGGGCTGTACAGGTAGCATGTGTTGCAGGTATAACATCTGCTGCGGCAATTGTTGGCAGTATCATTCCAGGTCTTGGCACAGCTGCTATCGGTTCAATCGGATATGTGACGGGATCATTACTTTGCCCGTTAGCCGAAAACGCCGGTTGGACTATTGTCGATGTAATACTCTGTGCAACAAATCAGAGGAATGCTGTTGTGAAATCTGATAACATTAGGCTTGTTGTTGGAATAGCTGAAGCACTTTCAAAGATTGATTGGAATAATGTTGGAAATTTTCTTAAATGTATGTTCGGGGGTTGCGCTCCCCCAGCGGGGGTACCTAGGCTTCCTGATGCTCCTATTCCAGCCGCACCCACACCCGCAGGCACAGTCATTGTTGGGGTCGGAGGGGCAGACGATGCCGCTAACGCACTTCAGGTGACGACGAACACTGAACTTGCTAAAATTGCAAGCAAGCCAACTAATATCTTTGATTTATCACCACTGCAGCAAGGTGCACTTGAGACTTCCGGCAGACAATATGATAAACTGATTGAGGCAGTCAATCCGATAACAAACGTCGGTGCGAAGGCGCTTAAAGATGCGGGAGTTACACCAGATCAAGTTAGATCATTCGTAAATGGACTCAATGATTTTAGTAAAGCCGTGTTTGAGAATGCATCAGAGTTTTGCAAAGTACAAATGATTATTCAACGAAACGTCAACGCCTGCTAAATATATATAAATAGAAATTACTATGACATATTTCCGTTCTCGAATCATGCTATTGTTATTTATAGCAAACATGTTATTGCCTGTGTCATCAGTGCAGGCGCAAAAAGAAGATATTGACCTAAAAGATCTATCGGATAAAAAAGTGGATGCTGCTCCGTTTCTTTTTACTGATGCGCCAGAAGAACTTTTTCCTAAGCAGAAGGAGTCAACACCATCTGAACCGCCGGCCGAAATTCCAGAATTGTTTGGCAGTTTTATAACTCCAGACGGCAATCTTGATGTCGATCGAATAGCGTTCGTTGGAATTCTCATTGGCTCAGCACTTGCCGCACTTCTATGTATTACCGGCATCTTTGCGTTGATTGCTGTTTTTCGAGAGCAAAGAAAAATGAACCGCAAGCTGATCCTTGCAAAGGCCTGGAATTTGTTCCAAAAAAATAGACGTTTTTTGGTCCTGTATAGTCTCGTACAATTCCTAGTAAACGGAGGGTTCCTCATTCTTTTTTCAAAAACGTTGGAGTACAGCTCCATTGCATCATTGGGCGCTACGGTCGTAGCTTACCTGTTTATCAGCATATCGGTGGTAGTGTTATTTGGGCTCATTTTTTCACTCATTGATAATCAAGGAGTGTATTTGCAATTTTCTACACAACAGTTTTTCCTTATCCTTGCTAATGTGTTCCTTGCTACTGTCATCTTCTTTGGGCTGATCGCGTTACCACTCATTCTGGCCTTGCTTTTATATTCGTTCACGAAAGTGCTTATTATTTTTTACGCGCAGTGGCTTCCCTTTGGATATTCCTTTCTTACCTACGTATTGATATGGGGGATAGGTTTGTTTTTCACTATGGTACTTGCGATACGTCTATCAATGATATTCTTTTACGTGATTGATAAAAAAATGAATTCATTCGGAGCACTTGTTTCGAGCTGGAAGATTACGCGTGGTAAAAGCGGGGAACTCTTCTTACTTTATTATCTTTTATTGCTTATCAATATTGCCGGAGCGATGATGCTTTTCGGATTTGGATTATTTTTCAGCATACCTCTCAGTTTTGTAATTCTCGCAGCTACCTTTCGGGAATTACTTGCGCAAGCACCTTGAGTGTATGTGCCTCAACATAATTGCGTTATGATGACGCGCGATCGCAGAGGAGATCCGCTTCCCGTCGCGGATCGCGGACCTACCGCATTTCCCGAGTCTAGAAAATCACGCATAGCCGCCACGGCGCTGGCCGCAATTCTGTTAGGATTTGATAAGGAAGCATTGGCGCATATAGAATACTCTAAAGTAGGAAGCGGCAAGGAATTTAACCTTGTCTATAAGAGCGAAAAAGACGATAAAAAATACAATCTTCGCTTTACATCTCTTGAAAACTTTGGGACGAAATTAACTGAGAAAAAAATACATGACCCCTTTCTTGAAAATATCAGGAAAAGAGACACACCAACCGTAGGAGTGAACTATTCGATATTGAATCGCCCAGCATTTGATAGCTTTATACGCAATGATAGTCTCCGGTCCCGTGAACGGTTGGGTCTGGCCTGGAGCAGTATGAGCGAACTGAAACCCCGCGATGTGTTATTGATGGCTGCTGAAATGACAGATTGGAACATCCGCAATCAGCCAGCAATAGACCCGAAGAGCAAAGATTTTAATCCGTTTCTTTTTTTTAAGAGCAACTTTATGCCTCTTGATCTTGTTGATGAAGGTGTATGCAGGCACTTTTCATCGAAAAGCAAGGTCATTGCTCGTAAGTTGATTGAATTTTCTAATTCTCCCTTTCTTCAGAATGTTGCAGTTGATGAGGTGGTCGCAGATAACCATGCGTGGAACATATTTTATGAGTTTACAATGGAAGATGGCGACCCAACAATTAGCATGGTTTACTATGATCCGCTTCGCCCCGCAGTAACTGCCCCACGTCAGATATCTACTCAAACCTTAGAGGCATTTAAGCCCCCCTATCAAAATATTCTTGCGACAATGACAGGAAAATTTTTTGACTATTTTACTGATGAAGAGAAACGTAAAACTCTTCAGCACATATTTCTACTCCAGGAAAAGGGCGAACCTAATTTTTCGATCTTAAAAAACCAATTGGATATATCGAGAGCTTTAATCAGTGCATTATTGCGAGATGGTCGTGAGAGAGAAGCGAGAGAGCTCCTTTTAGACACGCATCAATTTCTTATAAAATGCAGAGACAGGGGTATTGATTATCGCAGCAATTCTGATGCGAAAGAGATGGTTAGGAGCTTCTACACATGGTTGAAGAATGAACAAGTTGTTATAAAAGCAAATGAGATTACAACATTATTCGAAGAAGCGCTATGATACATTGTTGAAATCCCTGACTCTCTGAAATTTTTTTGAGATCTCAAGAAACGTCATCTTGCGCTTATGGACAAAAAAAGGGGCAAAAAAGTAGGCGCAAACGGCACGTAAACGCACAAACAGGGTCAGAAGCCGTTTTCGTAAATGATTTAGTGCAAGAGAGCTGAGTTTCGTAATTCAAAGTGAATAGGCATACCATCATATCTATAGTGAACTAATTAATTTATTGATATTTTATGGAAGCACTCATTGTTCTCCAGGCATACGCACCGTATGGACTCACTATCTTACGTATCTCGCTTGGGACTATTTTCCTCGTGCACGGGTGGCAGAAGTTTGCAATGTGGAACATGAAACCATCAGAGCAGATGCCTTCATCCATGCTTAGTATGATGAAGACGCTGTCTATCGTAGAAACGATTGCAGGATTTGCGTTGATCTTTGGTGTGTTTGCACAAATCGCGGCTGTCATTACCTGTATCATCATGATCGGCGCTATTTACTTCAAGACACAAAAGTGGGGGAAGAAATTCACCGGCGACGGTGGATGGGAATTTGATGTAATATTGCTAGCGGCAAGCATCACCGTGTTACTCACGGGTCCAGGCGCAATTGCGTTGTTGCCATAAATGGACTAAAAATGGGAAAACGGGAAACTGGTTATCATTAAATAAGGACTCGCTATCAATTTAGCAATAGTTAATTTTTAAAAAAGTATGAGACATACTCTAGAAAACCACCTGAAGTTTTCCCCGCAAGCCATGCTTGTGATAGCGTCTGCCGTGAGCGTGGGGTTACTGTTCAGTGTTGTGAATATGGGTTCGGCGGAAGAGGAAGATGAGGTTACCAAACCAGACCTTCAATTTTATGCGGCGCCGCTTTCAGTTGTAAAAAAAGAAAAAATTCGGCTTGATTGGGAGAGTGAGGGGGCTGATTACTGCACCGCGTCCGGTGCATGGTCGGGGAAAAAAGAGCCGACTGGTTCGGTTCTCGTACCTGCAAAGAAGACTGGAACCTATAAGATACAATGTTTTGATGAAGAAGGGGTGGCATCAAAAAAGATAGCACGGAAAATTACTGTTGTCGCAAGTAAGAAGAAGCTGAAGAGAAAAAAATTGTCTACACCAACTCCTAAAGTTGGCGCTCCATCTCATGCGGCAGAGAACGAACAGGTAACCATTGCCTGGAGCTCGCCAAAAGGAACGGTTGCATGCCGCGCGAGCGGTCCTGATGATTGGGCGGGGCTCAAAGCCCCACGGTGGAGCGATTCTTTCAGCGCCGAAATTGGTCGCGAATATGCGCTTTCCTGTTGGAATGAAAATGGTCAAGAAGGTAAGCGCGTAACTCATGTCTTTAAGCAAAAACCGAAAGTATACACCGCTACAAGCGTGGGCTTGGGCACTGAATATTTTCCCCTTTACCCTGATGACTTCATGCTCGCTGATGGATCGGTGGTATTTTTCATTGATTTTGTAAAAAAGGAGGAGCGCTCGCCTGATACTGACCAAGACGACCTTTACTATTTTGGGAAACGCATTGTAATCAATCCCTATATCAACACACGCGTTGAAGATAAAGATGTCCTGAAGCAACTGCACGCGCTCTCAAGTCAAGTTCCGCCCGATGTTGCTTCTTCATCAAAACTGATAAACGCCACAGAAAATATCGGCGCCTTTACCCCCATGGATGATTTGGTACAATTTAAGAATGTTGGTGAGTATAGCCATAACGGAGAGATTCCCACTATCGCGTTCGATGATTTTGAACGCCTGGCTATAGATGGTGTCTTGGAGTATTTAGATTTGCCACGCGAGGATCTCTATCGGCAATTGTATACCACGTCGATTCCCGCAATCTGGTTTAACGGCTTGACTGGCGCTCGGCCCATGTTTATTGCTGTGGATGTTTACAATAAGGAAAATGATGCTAAGCCGTATCGCACGATTCTTATGGATCCTTATACGGGCGAGACCATCGCGAGCGAGATCGTTGAGAGTATGTTTGCGGTTGGAATATGGGATCGGACGATTATGAAGGTACGAGAGCCAGAAGGAGCACAATTGGAGCCATCACCTTCAGTAAAAGATGAGCCGGTCGCTAACCCGCCGACACAGACGCCGGTTGTACCACCGAGTGAGCCAACAAAAGAAGAGCTAAAAATAGAAGAAACAACCAAGAAGTGTTCTTCTGGGTTTATATGGAGTCCAACGCTGGGCCAGTGTTATGAAGACACCAGCGCGAAGCAAAATAGCGAAGCGAAACCAGCATGCACGACAGGGTATTCCTATAGTATTACCCTCAAGACATGCGTTAAAGATTAGGCATGGAGGGTGCCTCCTCTCTCTCGCAATAGGCAAAACAAAAACAAGGTCTGGTGCCGTTTTTTCATGCTTGGCACCGCGATTGTTTTGTGCTAAGATATAAAGAGTTACATGATTACAACATCTCTTCGTATGCGAAAAAAAAGCAAGAAATATGGAGTTACAACTGATGAAATCATGGATTATTTGAAGGAAAATGTCCCGACTCATGATGACTTAAAGCAATTTGCGACAAAGGAGGACTTAAAGCAATTTGCGACAAAGGAGGATCTCGGTAGAATGCGGTCGGACATTATTGATTTTGTAGATAAGAAGTTATTGGATTTGAAAGGCGATATTATCATACTGATGAAAACGGAAGATCAAAAACTCCTAGCTTTGATTGCTCTTCTTGTACAAAAAAATGTTATCTCCGATCGCGAGGCAAAACAGGTGGTGAAAATAGATCCCTTTAGGCAAGCGCATGTATATGCGAAGGCATGATGTCAAGCGTGTTGTAATTCTTTACCACAACGAATGCTTTGATGGATTTGCCGGAGCATGGTCGGCGTGGAAAAAATTCGGCAAACACGCGGAATACATCGGGCTTGAGCATGATGAGGATCCGCCAAAGGGGTTGCGCGGAATGAAATTGTATTTCATTGATTTTACCTATTCCAATGCGCACATGGTTGATATCAAGGCATCAGCGCAGAAATTGACAGTACTCGATCATCACAAAAGCCACGAGCAGGCAACTAGGATAGCCGACGAATACCGATACAGCCTGACACAATCAGGCTGTATGCTCGCTTGGAAATTTTTTCATCCAAAAAAACGCGTGCCATTATTACTCAAACATATCCAAGATCACGATCTCTATACGCACCGCTTGCCGCATACGCGCGAATACATTTCCTATATAAGTACGCTGAATTTTGATTTTGCGACCTACACAAAACTCGCAAGGGATTTTGAATCAAGCAAAAAAAGAAAACGTGTTTTTGAACTTGGCGCACTAGTACGAAAAGCGGAGGAACATATGATAAGCAAAACGCTACCGAATGCTGTTCCTATTTTATTTCATGGAAAAAAGACGCTTGCCATCAATAGCCCGATCTTATATTCTGAACTTGCCAATGCCCTCTATTCGAGACTTAAAGCGCCATTTGGTGTTAGTTGGTATATGGAGAACGGAAGCATCCGTGTATCTCTTCGTTCCAACGGAAAGATTGATGTATCAAAAATTGCCATGGAATACGGGGGCGGAGGACACCGAGGCGCGGCGGGATTTAGCATCACGATCAAACGTGGGTTCCCATGGAAGTTTATTTAACAGAAGTATGGCACGAGTGTTAGTCGTAATAATCAGTTATCCGGAAAGATCAGATGCGGAATATATCGCGGACGCGTCAGTACGAGATCGACTGGCGGCGTGCGCGCAGGTATTTGGACCTACGCGCAGCACATTTCGGTGGCGAGGCAAATTGAAGTCGGAAGAAGAATGGTTTTGCCACTTAAAGACTACGCCGGCGAAATACCCTGCGGTTGAGCGTTTTATTAAACGCCACCACCCGTATGAAGAACCTGAAATCATTGCCTTCGAGGTTAAACATGGAAGCACGAAATATCTGCGGTGGGTGGAAGGCGAAGTGAATATGAATACATCCAAAAAAAAATCGAAACATTGAGTACATGCACTATGAGCGATGGGTTAATTACATATGAAGAATTTGCTAAGCTCGACTTGCGTGTTGGCACCGTAAGAAGCGCGGAGCGTGTTGAGGGTTCGAATAAACTTCTTAAACTCTTGGTCGATCTCGGCGAAGAATTTCCTCGTCAAATCTTGGCAGGGATCGGTAAAGCGTACCTGCCTAATGAGCTTGTTGACACCCAGATTATCGTGATTGCCAATCTCGAACCGAGAATGCTGATGGGCATTGAAAGCCAAGGCATGCTTCTTGCGGCCGGTGACGGCACGCCTACATTACTCCGTCCCGCTACCCTTGTGGAACCAGGTTCTAACATTCATTGAATTTTTTGAAGGAATGTCTATGGATACAGACAGTATTATGCTGCAAAAAAGAAAAAGGGCTGCGCGTATGCTTCGAGTCCTTAAAAGGCTTTTCCCGAATGCGAATGGTACGGAATTGATCTACGAGACGCCGTGGCAACTGCTTGTATCGGTTATTCTCTCCGCGCAATGTACTGATAAAAAAGTTAATGAAGTGACGGCTAAGCTCTTTAAAAAGTATCCTGACCTGAAAGATTATATCAGGCTCAAGCAGTCTGTCTTGCAGCGAATAATTTATTCAACGGGATTTTATCGCATGAAGGCAAAAAATATCCTTGCCGCCGCGCTTGTCATCAAGGATACATTTGACTGCATGATCCCACGGACGCTGTCAGAAATGCTAAGCATACCCGGCGTCGCGCGCAAGACGGCAAATGTCGTATTGGGAAATCTCTATGGCATTGCTGAAGGCGTCGTCGTTGATACGCATGTAATGCGCCTGTCGAAATTACTCGGATTGACAGCGCACTCTAACCCCTCTAAGATAGAACAGGATCTCATGCTGATCATCCCCAAAAAAGATTGGTTTCAATTTTCAAATCTATTGGTGCTGTACGGACGCTATATCTGTACCGCGCGAAGGCATGATCACTCGAAATGTCTGTTATCGCTAATCTGATATCACGAAACAATTATGGGAATGCTCGATAAATTGAAAGATATTCACTCGATGCGGAAGGAAGCAAAGGAGTTGCAGTCTGCGTTGGCAAAGGAACAAATGACCGGGGTCTCGAAGGATGGGCATTTTCGCGTGACATTGGATGGCAATCAAAATATCATCCGTGTCGAGATTGATCCTGCAATCGTAGGCGACCTGCATCGCTTGGAAGCTGACGCCAAGGATGCATTCGCGCGCGCGCTCGACGCTTTGAAAAAACTGATGGCATCTAAATTTTCCTCATTTTTGAAGCGAGAATGAAACGATTGCTTGTCGGCATTGTGATCATCGCGGAGTACGCCGCGATTCTAGCGGGCCGTATTGACCCGCTTGTTTTTTATCTGACATCAATCGTATTATTATTCGTTTTTCGCTCGTATTACGTAATCGTACTCGGCGCCGCGCTTGGTTTGATGCTCGACTTATTTCACGCGCTTCCGGGCATGTATTTTGTCATCTATCCATTGATGCTCACTGTATCTTATGAGGTACTGCGGAGAATTATCACTCACCGCACTTTTGTCTCATACCTTGTGATGTATGTGTCTTCATCTCTTTGCTATATTTCAATTGAGACTCTTATCTATTGGACCGCGAATATGACGGTCGGATCGCCATTCACGATTGATCTTGTCTCCCTAGTAATGCGCAAGTTAGTCGTAGTCCTTTTTTGGCTGCTTCCATGCCTGGCGCTCTATGCGCTTCTTCGAAAACTTAGCGAAATCCGATATGGGTACGGCATCGAAAGTAGTCCGCCAACTCTTCGACAAAACATATGAATCCCGGTTTCTTTTTCCGGCAAGAAAAGGGCGCGACAGAACTATTTGTCCATACTGATCGTCCCGTTGAGTGGGTAGAGTCGTCAGTAGATGTTCGAGATAATTCTAACCGGCAATATCTGGGCGTCACAATTTCAAGCAAACTGCGCGCGGTCGCCTTTTTTATTATCATTTTGACGCTCGTTGCATTTTTTATCAGATCCGCGCAGCTCCAAATTATACAAGGGGAAGGATTATTTGCTATCTCTCAAAACAATAAGATCCGCGAGTATATCATACAAGCGCATCGTGGCGCTATTTTTGACAGAACCGGAAGAAGGCTTGTAAGCAACGCAGCTAATTTTACCGTATATGCTTATCCGAAAGAACTTCCGAGTGATCCTGATATCCGATCCTCAATTTTGCAAAAACTTTCCAAAAATCTCGGCATGGACAGGGCAACAATTGATGAGAAGATATCTGAAGGCGCGGCTGCCGGCAGTATGGCGCTGCTCAAAGATCACGTGTCGCGCACCGAGACGCTTGTATTCACTGCGGAATTTGCCGGCATCTCGGGCATTGAAATAATTCCGGAAGAAATTAGAAATTATGAAACCGAATCTGCATATAGTTTATCACACGTTCTTGGATATACGGGCCGCATTACAAAGGAGGAATTTAATAAAAATCGAGATGAGTATTATCTCAACGATACGATTGGAAAGGACGGCATTGAGTTATCATATGAATCTTATCTTCGCGGCACGTATGGTAAGAAGCAAGTTGAGATTGACGCGCTTGGCAATCAGCATGATACCGTTGCGGAGCTGAAGGCGCGCGATGGCAGCGATTTGATTCTCACGATTGATTTTGAGATGCAAAAAAAGGCTGAAGAAGTACTTTCTGCCGCTTTACATTCCATAAAGAAGAAAAAAGGCGTACTCATAGCGTCGGATCCGAGAAACGGCGAGATCCTTGCATTTGTAAGCTTGCCCGCATACGACAATAATGCGTTCAATAAACGTATGACAAGGGAGGAGTATCAATCACTAGCGAACGATTTGGATCAGCCGCTCTTTCCGCGAGGCCTGCGCGGAGATTATCCCTCCGGTTCTACAATAAAAATGATCGTGGCTGCCGCGGCGCTCTCGGAGGGGGTTATCACACCGACTACATCCGTATTGAGTAGGGGGGGAATACGTATCGGGCAGTGGAACTTTCCTGATTGGAAAGCGGGAGGACATGGTCATACCAATGTCATTAAAGCGCTTGCGGAATCCGTGAATACATTCTTTTATTATATCGGGGGGGGTTTTGATCAATTTCAAGGATTGGGAATTGAAAAACTCATAACCTATTTTCATCAATTCGGCCTTGGTTCAAAAACCGGCATTGATTTGCCAAATGAGGCATACGGATTCGTGCCTTCGCCGACTTGGAAATTGCAGACAAAAAAGGAGCAATGGTACATCGGTGATACCTACCATATTGCGATCGGGCAAGGCGATCTTCTTGTTTCGCCTCTTCAAGTTAATCTTTACACGGCGTACTTTGCCAACGGCGGGATGAATTTTATTCCTCATGTGGTAAAGAACATACAACAGGCAGGTTCAATGGAGCACGCTGTGGAAATTGCTCCACGTATGTACAAAAAAGATATTCTGCCGGACAGCGCGATGCAAACGGTGAGAGAGGGGTTGCGGCAAGCAGTGCTAAGCGGCAGCGCGCGCCGTTTATCACTGCTTCGCGTGCCTGCCGCCGGCAAGACAGGGACTGCGCAATGGCAGACAGGCAAGGATCCGCACGCGTGGTTTACCGGCTGGGCACCCTTCGATGATCCCGATATCGTGGTAACTGTGCTGATTGAAGAAGGTGAGGAGGGGAGTAAATCCGCGATTTCAGCGGCGCATGATTTTTTTACCTGGTACTTCGATGAACACGTGCCGCTGACACTTGACAAGGACGCATGACTCCCTATACTATCACTATCTATCAAATACGGATATGCCGCATTATATTAGCAAACAAGGATTACAAAAACTTCAAGACGAGCTTGAAACGCTCAAGGGTACCGCGCGTAAAGAAGTCATAGCTCGAATAGCTGCCGCGAAAGAACTGGGTGACCTTAAAGAGAATGCTGAATATGCCGAAGCAAAAGATGATCAGGCAATGCTTGAAGCGAGAATTTCCGCAATGGAATCAAAACTGAAAGATTCCCTTATCATAGAGGATACGATTGTAAATGATAATTCATTTGTAAGCGTTGGGTCAACGGTAATCGTTGAATGCAACGGGAATCGTTGCGCATATACTATCGTTGGATCAGAGGAGGCAGATCCGATCCAATTTCGAATATCAAATGAATCTCCGATAGGACGAGCTTTCCTCAATCGTTCGCGGGGGGAGCGAGTAAATATCAAGGTTCCACGCGGTGAATTTGAATACACGATTATTGATATTTCTTAACCGCGCAATAGCGGCACAGGTTTGCAATGCGAAGCTCATCTGGGCTTCTTTTTTTATAACGATAGTGTATACTCATTGATGAATAAACATCATAAATCTTATGCCAGTATCTGAAGAGCGTACCGCGCGTATCAACAAACTTGAGCAAATTTACAAATCAGGGCGTGATGCTTATCCGTCAAAAGCTCTGCGTACACATACATGTCTGCAGTGCATTACGCAATTCGATGATCTTGTTGACAAACATGAGGAAATATCAGTTGTCGGGCGCATAAAAGCTATACGCAGGCATGGCAGTTCTTTGTTCCTCACCATTGAAGACGCGACTTCACCGCTCCAGGCTTACGTGCGAAAAGGCGATGTCGTTGAAGATGATTTCCTGACGATGAAGGAAACCATTGATCTAGGCGATTTTATTGAAGTGCATGGCACGTTATTTCGCACGCGGATGGGCGAAAAGACAGTTCATGCGTCCCGGACTCGACTGTTATCAAAGGCGCTTCTTCCATTGCCCGAAAAGTGGCATGGATTAAGCGACGTGGAAGTCCGATATCGTAAACGGTATCTTGACTTGATCGCCAACACAAGTATTCGCGATATCTTTCATAAAAGAACGTTACTCATGAGCGCAATAAGAAAATTTTTTGACGCGCGGATGTTTCAAGAAGTTGAAACACCGATCCTGCAGCCGCTCGCTGGCGGAGCTACGGCTCGGCCTTTTACCACGCATCATAATGCCCTTGATCAGGACATGTTTTTGCGTATCGCTCCCGAATTGTACTTGAAACGCCTGATTGTAGGAGGATATGAAAGGGTCTATGAGGTCGCCCGCTGTTTTAGAAACGAAGGCATTGATCATTCGCATAATCCGGAGTTCACTATGCTTGAAGCATATATGGCATACGCGGATTATCTTGATTTGATGGATCTCATGGAAGAATTGTTTCGTGAGCTTGTGCGCGCTCTATTTCACGAAGATGCATTCACATACGAAGACCATACCATATCCATGCGTGAACCGTTCGGTCGTCTCGACTACTTTCAAACACTTACGCAAGCAAGCGACATTCCAATTGATATTCTGCATAAAGAACATGAGCTTCGCGTGGAATGCGGAAAACGAAGCATTCATCTCAATGACACTACATCTCTCGCCCAGATGCTTGATGAGCTTACTAAAAAGTATGTATTACCTTTATTGATCCAGCCCACTTTCCTCATGGATCATCCGGTCGTGCTATCCCCATTATCGAAGCGAAAAATCACCAATCCCGAGCAAGTGGAGCGCTTTCAGCTTATTATGGCGGGGAAAGAACTCGTAAATGCTTTTTCGGAATTAAATGATCCTCTTGACCAGGCATCGCGATTTGAGGAACAGGATACACGGCGAAGAAGCGGCGACGAGGAAGCACACCGTATCGATCATGATTTTATTACCGCGCTTGAACATGGCATGCCGCCGACCGCGGGGCTCGGTATTGGTATTGATCGTCTTGTCGCAATCTTGACGAATTCGCATTCCGTCAAGGAGGTGATCTTGTTTCCTACATTGCGAAACCAAGACTAATCGGAATCTCAATGAAGCGTAGAGTATTAGCATTCGGCACATTTGATGTATTACATCCAGGGCATCTTTCATACTTACGACAAGCCCGCGCTCACGGAACGCATTTAACCGTCATTGTCGCGCGTGATGCGTCTGTTAAAAATATCAAACTCCACGATTCGCACTTCCCGGAACGTGAGAGGCTCGCGCTTATTCGATCGCTCCGGTTGGTAGATTCGGCTTTGCTTGGAGATCATGTCGATCATTTACGACTGATAAAAAAAATCAAGCCCGACGTTATCTGTCTTGGTTATGATCATGTAATTCGCATTGCTGATCTTCGATCGCGTCTTGCCGATAGCGGAATACGGGGCATGGTAATACGCCGTATGAGACCCTATCGCACTAGCCAGTACAAATCATCTGTAATCTTTTCGCCTCATGGCAAAAGTTCAATTTCAAAGTAAACGCGTACTTACCGCCCTGGCCGCTTTGATCGGGGTCTGCTCTTTTGCATTCACGGCGTACGTGATTTTTTTTTCACCATATCTTTCAATCGAATATCTTGTCGTTGATGCAAAGGGGATAGAGGAATCTGATGTACGATCGGCTATTTTCCAATATATGGATGACTCGCAGGGTTTGCTGAAAAGAAGCAATATGTTAATTTTTGATACTCATGACGCGGGTACGCTCTTGCGTGATACTTTTCAGGTTGAGCAATTACTGATGAAAAAGCGATATCCCTCAACCATTGAAATCTCGATTGTCGCGAAGCCGTTTCGTCTCATCGCTTATCAAGGCGGATCATTCTACGACATTACGACACGAGGCGCTATTACGCGAGAGATTGATCCGGAGTCTATCGAATTTTATCCGTCATTCATGTTAGCATATGAGCAACGCGGAAGAGGATCGCTCTCAAAACCACTTGACCATGAAGTGCCCTCAATACCGTTACTCTATTTTGACAATGACTCCACGCGGCTTAAGCTGTCATCACAGCCATTATCTGTGGACCAAATTGGCCACATAGGCGAAATGAAGCGCTTGATGGATTCCACTAAAATCAAGGCTATCTTTTTTAGGATACAGGACAATGAGCCGGAATATGCGGCTATGACAAAATACGGCTGGGAAGCGCGGTATACTACGCTTGCCAGTCCCCAGGCGCAATTTGATCGGCTGCAATCGCTCTTCAATGAAAAACTTAGCGATCGAAAACGGGAAATTGATTATGTTGATCTTCGATTTGGGAATAAAGTTTATTATCGATTTCAATGAATATCCTCGTTGATGCGCGATGCCTGTCCGATGAAGCCGGGGGAATCCCGCGATACGTCAGCTCAATTATTTCTGCTCTTGCCCATCGTTATCGTGGACACATGTTCCTCCTATTTTTTAACGGGTACAAAAACACATATCCGTGGAAAATGAGGCATTATCCATCCAATTGTATTGCCGTACAATCTACGTTCCCCAATAAGCTTTTTAATATCTCGAGCAGCGTTTTGAGCCGCCCAACACTTGATGAGATTACGCAAAAAATTACCGGCGTGATACCTGATGCAGTGTTTATGCCGAATATAAATTTTGTTTCTGTAAGCAGCAATATACCGATCGTGCTCACGATTCACGATCTGTCATTTCATCATTATCCAAAAACATTCTCCTGGCGATCACGGTTATGGCATAGATATATAGGAGTTGCTTCGCTTATCCGTCGGTCAGCACGCATTATTGCCGTGTCTGACCATACACGTGATGAAATTATTGAGCAATTCGACGTAGATCCGCATCGTGTTAATGCAATTCCGCACGCGAATACTAATCAGGTCGATTCTGGCGCAATGTTCTCCCGTGATCAGCTTGGTGTATCCGATGAATATATGATAGCGCCAGGCATGGGCGCGGGCAGGAAAAATCTTGACTGTCTGCTTGACGCTTGGTGTCTCGCTCGTCAATCGAGCGCATCATTAAGTAAAATGAAATTGTTGATTACGGGAATTCAGCATGGGAATAACACCCCTGACAGTGTTTTATGTATCGGAACGGTACCAAGTGATCACTATCGAGCCTTACTATCGCATGCATCGGCGGTTGTATATCCTTCGCGGTATGAGGGTTTTGGATTTCCAATCCTTGAAGCATTTGCCGCGCGTACTCCCGTACTTGCGTCCTCTTGCTCAAGCATTCCTGAAATCGGCCGTGACGCATTCTATCCCTTTGATCCATACGATGTGAATTCTCTCGCCTTGGCGCTTATGGATATCTGTAACCCCGCCATCGCGGATCATTTTGTAAATGCAGGCGCTGCGTATGCTTGGAAGAATTCATGGGACGACGCTGCGATTCGGACGTTCAACACCATTAAAGAAGCGTATGAATCTAAATAGTGCGGGGAGAACAAGAAAGAGAATCGGCATTGACGCGAGACTTTATCATTACGGATATGGTATCGGTCGATATATACAGCAGCTCATTGCCGCCTTTGAAAAAATGGAAGATACGAATGAGTACATGATTTTTCTTTCTAAAACTGCGTGGAATCTGTATCAGCCGTTGAATCCCAGATTCCATAAGGTACCTGCGTTTGTTCCTTGGTATTCGTTGAGCGAACAGCTCATAATGCCGTTTCTCATCAAAAAGCATCGGATTGATTTAATGCATTTTCCGCATTTTAACGTTCCGCTCTTCAATTTCACTCCGTATATCGTGACGATTCATGATCTGACTATGCTCACATCACCGATCTCCGCGCGTATTGCGGCGAGTACGCGATCGCGCATCAGGTATGAAGCGATCTACGCGGCATATCGAGTTGTGTTGCATTTCGCGGCTGCCCGCGCGTTGCATATCATATCTGTCTCGCAATCGGTTAAAAATGATATCAATGCACGCTTGCATATACCACTAGAACGTATTACCGTGATCTATAATGGCGTTATGAGGCCGTCAGCGCACGCTAAGCGGCCTGATTCCATCAAGAAACCTTTTTATTTGTCAGTCGGAAGTTCTTATCCGCATAAGAATATTGAGCGGTTAGTCGAAGCGTGGAGTTTTCTAAAAAAATCAGGTTTCCCCATCCCGCTTGTGCTTTGCGGACAGGAAGATGTATTTCGCGATCGTATCGTGTCGCTCATCGAGAACAAGGGACTTGCCGCATCAATCATTCATCTTGGCATGGTAACTGATGAAGAGCTTTCATGGCTCTATGCCAATGCGCTCGGCTTGATTTCTCCGTCTCTGGCAGAAGGTTTTGGGTTGCCAACCGTGGAAGCCCTTCGATACGCGTTGCCATCGATTGTATCTCGATTGCCTGTGTACGAAGAGACCATTGCGGATTGCGCCGTATACTTTGATCCGCTCAATGTTAATGACATGGTGAAATCCATCCAGCAGTTTCATAATGATGAGCGCATGCGAAATCGATTGCGTGCGGCGTGTCTTGATCGCGCCGCGCTATACGATTGGTCGAATACCGCTCGCCAAACTTATGCTCTCTATCAGTCATCGTAACACTGCCTCTCTCCCATGAAACAAGCGCGAAGCCTTATTGTAATTGGTATCCCCCTCATCCAAACGTTACTTTTATCGATCGGCGTAATTTTCGAGTCGTATTACATCTTATGCGCGATCGCCGCATTTGTCGTATCCGATGTATTGCTGTACTTTCTATTTCCTTCATCTATTGCAAGAATGACGGGCGCTGCCTTATCTGCGCCGCCAATTCTTCTATTTATTTCTACTGCCGGTTCGCTGATGTTTGTCGATAATGGATTCGCGATCGTTTCTGTCATTGCAGGAAATGCAATTTTTGTCGGTACGTATCTTCACGCCCTCCCATCACGACTCGCCGGTTTATCCAAGGATGCGACAACTACGTCGCCGATCTTTATTGGAGCTTTTGGTATGCTGCTCATTGCGCTCGTATTCATGCTTTCGCTTCTGCTATTCGCGTTATTGTATTTTCTTGACATTCCAATCTGGATGACAATGATCCCCTATATAGCTATTTCTCTGTCTGTTGTATCGATATATTTCCATGAACGCGGTCTGCAGTGGAGTACCATCTTGATTCTCATTTCGGTTGCGGCCGTCTGTCTTATTGAAATTATTTATTCACTGACATGGCTACCGCTTTCCTATTTGCCAATGACGGCATTTGTGGCAATTGCATCGATCGTTCTATTCGACGCGCTTCTTGATTACCGGATGAAATACACTTTGCCGGCGGCCGTTATCATGCTAGTATTGATAATGGTTGCAAGTATTTGGAGATAGGATTTACTTATGAAGCATACGCTCGGCATATTGGCATCATCAATCGTGATAAGCATATTGGGTGGTGTTCTCGGTGCGGTCATCGCGGGAACCCTTCTTTTAAGTGAAGCAAACATATCCCAGCAACCAGGTGTTGTCCAGCAACCGATAATCGTATCATACGATTCAGCGGCACAGCACATTCCAGACGTAAGAGGAAGTTTAGTAAAGCTGATTATTGAACATGGCGATGGCATACGCATCCAGTATGGCGTAGTGCTTTCATCTGATGGATGGATTGCGTTTCACGGGAAAATACCTGTTTCGAACGAGCAGATTCGCATCGTTGATAACCGCAACAGTATTTCGCGTGTAAGCGAAATCGCGCAGGATCCTGCATTTGAAATCTGGTATGCGAAGTCTGATTCAACAGCTCTTAAGGCTGTGGATTTCCTCGATAAAAGCCGACTCACAGATAATCTGTCGGGAGTCCTCGTATACGGTTTTCAAACAGTCCAGCCTCTTCTTATTACAGGCCTGGGATATTCAGATGATAAGTATCTGACGGGCATCAAAACATACGAAATAAGAAAGAAACATAATTACGAGCAGCAATTCACCGGCAAACAGCAAGGATTGGCTGTTTTTTCAGGTGATGGAAAGTTTATTGGATTTACTGAAGCACGCGGTATAGTCCCGGGAGCCTTTATCCGTACTGTCCTGCCAGCCCTTTTTTCAAAAGCGGTTGCTCGACGCCCGAGTCTTGGTGTCGCATACGAAGACGCGTCTTGGGTGCCAACGATTTCCGGACAAACAGCGGATACGAAGAGAGGCGCGCGGATTATAGGAAAGAAAGCGCTCTCGTATCAATTGACAACAATCGAAGGTAACGTGATCCATGTACGCGAAGGTGATATCATACGAGCCGTAAATCAGGAGCAGCTTGACATCAACCGATCATTGAGCGATGTGATACAGCAGTATCAACCGGGCGCAGCCGTCACTATTACCGTTGATCAGAGCGGCGATACGTATGATTATACTTTTGTTCTTAGCGCTAAAGAATAATTTAATTTCTTTGTTATGACAATCATCGATTTTCTTTACTCTGTGCTCGCGACTGCGATCATAATAGTCGCGGTATTCGTCTCAATCGCGCTTTACCATCTTATCGTCATTTTGAAGCGTATTCATTCACTCTGCGATCTAGTCGAAGATAAAACTGAACGATTTTTACAAACCTTCCATGATCTTGCCGGAAAATTATGCGGACTTAAGGCAACAGTTGATGTGTTTGCCGGAGTTCTAAAAACAATTGTTCAGCAAATCGCCGAAAAAAATAGTTTATCAAAACGAAAGCCAAAGAAAAGTTCACGAAATGATTCTGCTAGCATTTCAGAGTAACTATGGACTTTGTTCATCTGCATACACATAGCCATTTCAGTTTACTGGATGGGCTCGGCAAGATTCCCTTATTGGTAGCGCGCGCCAAGGAGTTCGGCATGAAAGCAATTGCGCTGACGGATCATGGGGTATTGTACGGCGCGATTGAATTTTACCAAACATGCGCACATGCCGGCATCAAACCTTTGATAGGCGTTGAGACGTACGTTACTTCCCGCGGAAGGCATAAAAAAGCGGGACGGATTGATGATGAGCGCTTTCACCTGATTTTGCTTTCACGGACAACTGAAGGATACCATAATTTAGTAAAGATGATTACAAAAGCGCACTTGGAAGGCTTTTACTATAAGCCGAGAATTGATTTTGAGCTCCTTCGCGAATTTGGGGACGGTCTCATCGCAACCTCTGCGTGCATTAATGGACAATTGGCACAGGCAATCCTTCGAGGAAATGACCCGGAGCCTATCCTGCGTCAATACCTTGAAATTTTCGGAACCGAACATTTTTTTCTCGAACTTCAGAACCACCCGAACCTGCCAGAACAAAAAATAGTAAATGACGCGCTTATATCAATATCGCGCAAGCACGGATTGCGTCTGGTGGCAACTGCTGATTCGCATTATTTGGATCCAGACGACTCGGAAGCACACGATATCCTGCTCTGCCTCCAGACTAAGAAGGCACTGTCAGATAATGATCGTATGTGCATGCTCGGAGAGGATTTTTCATTTACAGATGGTTCCGCGATTCGCGAGGCGTTTTCCCATGTACCCGACGCGATAGAAAATACACTGCGGATAGCTGATATGTGCGATATCAAAATCGAATTCGGCACTTCGGTATTACCGTATTTTGAAGTTCCCGCAACGATAAGCACTGAAGAATATTTACATGCTTTATGTGAATCGGGGATGCAAAGACGATATGGCGATACAGGTACCGATCAGATGCGAAAGCGTCTGTCGTATGAGCTATCAGTGATTACAAATGCTGGTTTTGCTTCCTATTTTCTCATTGTTCACGATTTCGTCGCATGGGCGAAAAAACAGGGGATTGTAGTCGGCCCAGGCCGCGGAAGCGCCGCTGGGAGTTTAGTCGCGTATGTTCTTGGCATAACAAATATCGACCCGATTGCCTATGATCTTCTGTTTGAACGTTTCCTTAACCCCGAGCGAATATCAATGCCGGATATTGATCTGGATTTCACCGATACAAGACGCGATGAAGTACTCTCCTATGTAGAGGAGAAATACGGTAGCGATCATGTGGCGCAGATTATTACATTTGGTACGATGGCTGCTCGCGTATCAATACGCGATGTCGGCCGAGTCCTTGAACTGCCGTATTCATTTTGTGATAGTCTCGCGAAGATGTTTCCGGCCAACCTAACCATTCAGAATGCCATAGAGAGCATAAGTGAAGTCAGTGTCGCGTATGAGTCAGACGATCGCAGCAGAAGAGTATTGGACATTGCAAAAAAATTGGAAGGTGTCGCGCGCCATACCTCCATTCACGCGTGCGGAGTTGTAATCACAAAAGAACCTGTTGTTCAATACGCGCCATGCCAGTATGTTTCATTGGAGGATCGTCGCTTAGTGACACAATACTCTCTCCACGCGATCGAGGATCTTGGCTTGCTTAAAATTGATTTTCTTGGATTGAGCAATCTGACTATTTTGGAGCATGCAAAAAATATTGTCGCAAAAACTCATGGAATGATAGTAGACTATGACACCATTCCGCTTGATAATAAAAAAACATTTAAGCTTCTGAAAGAGGGGCGTACCACCGGAGTATTCCAGCTCGAAAGTGGCGGCATGCGGCGATACCTGAAAAAGCTTCGCCCAACGGAGATTGAAGATATTATTGCAATGGTTGCGCTCTACCGTCCCGGTCCGATGGAATGGATTCCTGACTATATTAACCGCAAACACGGACGTACCATGCCTACCTATATTCATGACTCATTACGTCCCATACTGTCAAAAACATACGGAATTGCGATTTATCAGGAACAAGTAATGAAAATTGCGCAGGATCTAGCGGGATTTTCACTCGGCGAAGCAGACGTTTTGCGTAAAGCAGTCGGAAAGAAAATAAAAAAGTTGCTTACGGAGCAGAGAGCAAAATTTATCGAGGGAGCTATAAAAAATGGGATCGAAAAAAGCATCGCGACGCAGGTTTTTGATTTTATCGAGCCGTTTGCCGGCTACGGCTTTAACAGAAGCCATGCGGCCTGCTATGCAGTTATCGCGTATCAAACTGCGTATATGAAGGCAAATTTTCCGTCAGAATTTATGGCTGCGCTTATGACTTCTGATAAAGACAATTCTGACAGAATCGCACTGGAGATCGAAGAATGCAAGGCTATGGGAGTTGAGGTCCTGCCGCCGGATATCAATGAAAGCTTCGAGACATTTACCGTCGTACCGAGCAAAGATTCGCAGTCAGGCACTAAAATCAGGTTCGGACTTTTGGCTATCAAAAATCTCGGAGAGCATGTCGTTGAATCCATAGTATCGGAACGGAAACGCAACGGACAATTTGAATCCTTGGAAGCGTTCCTGCAGAGATTGCCCGGTAACGAGATAAACAAGAAGTCTATTGAGAGTCTTATCCGCTGTGGCGCGCTTGATAGATTTGGCGATCGAATAGTGCTATACTATAATTGTGACAGGATACTTGACCTCCATAGAGAACTTGCAAAATACTGCTCTTCGAAACAGGGGAGGCTTTTTGCAACCGATATCGTGAAGCCGACACTTTGTCTGGAAGAGCCGGCAGTACGCGATGAGCGCCAATTGCTCGCTTGGGAAAAAGAATTGCTGGGATTATATCTTACAGAACATCCGCTCCACCGATATCAGAACATTATGAAGCATTTTGTCGTCACGAGCGAGCATGTAAAGACATTGCGTGACAATTCAGTCGTCAAATTAAGCGGGGTTATTACTAGTATCAAGAAGATTCATACAAAAAAGAATGACTCAATGCTCTTTGTGAGGCTGGAAGATCTGTCCGGATCGTTGGAAGTAATCGTATTTCCAACTGTCCTGGCAGAAACAGAACACGCTTGGCGGCAAGACTCGATCATCGTAGTCGAGGGACGGATTTCGCTGAAAGATGAGGACGTAAAAGTCATCTGTACGCGAGTTCGCCAAGTCAACGATGATTTTGTTGCCACGCTTTCCGCAATATTATCAAAAAATCAAACTCAAACCGAACAAACAATCTCTGCATAGCAATTTATATCATGACCGGCACAAGCGCCAAACATTGTATGGGTCACTCTAAAGTAAAGAATTCCTTATATCGAAATATCGCCATTTCATTCATAGTACTATCGGTTGCTATCGCAGGAACTGTTTTTTATGTAACGTTCAGCTGGGCTACGATTGTCATAGTCCCTCAACGCGTACCGGTGACAGATGAGTTTTCGGTCACTGTCGGCTCATCAGGAGGCGGCGAGCTCAACCGGCTTGCAATTCCAGGACGTGTTATCGTGATTGAATTAAACGGTGATGGCACTTATAATCCTACGGAAAAGCGCCATATAACACGTAAGGCATCCGGCACTATCACTATCGTAAATACATCTTCGCAGGATCAGCCTCTTCGAGCGACAACTCGGCTTCTTACGAAAAACAACGTTCTTTTTCGTACAGGTGAATTTGTGAGCGTTCCTGCCGGCGGAAGCGTAGATGTTTCCGTGGTAGCCGACAAACAGGGATCAATTGAGCAAGCAGATGCAAGTCGCTTAACGATTCCTGGATTATGGAGCGGATTGCAGGAAAAAATTTACGGTACCAAATTGCGGATTGAATCATCCGGAGATGAAGAAGTGTTCATCATGAGCCAAGAAGATATTGATCGGTCTAAGGCGTTAGTATTAGATAAACTGAAAAAGAAATTCGCGCTTCTTATGGATATTCCGGATGCTGGATTCCGTCCGAAAAGACCTTATACATTAATTGACGTTGCTGAAAAGGACATAAAAGTATCACACAAGGTTGGCGACGAAACTGATCGCTTTACCGTATCGCTTGCCGTTGAAGCGCGCGGGATTGTTTTTGACGAGCAGGATATCATCGATGAACTGAAGCAAAGGATGCAAGCGACTCTTGGTCCGGGACATGAATTTATTTTTTCCCAAACCGATTTGATTTTCTACACGCTTGAATCGTTTGACACGACGACACATGAAGCTGTTATCAGCGCCAGGACGGAGGGCGCTAAAATAAGAAGCGAAGATACAAGCCAATTTAATAGAGCGAATTTAACGGGATTGACTAAGGAGCAAGTAATGCAATATTTTGACGTCTATGACGATATTGACTCTGTCAACGTTAGATTTTATCCATTTTGGGTGCAGAGGACTCCAATGTTGATTGACCATATTCACATATTATTTGAAAAATAGCGATGCTTGTTTTGCGCCCGTACCGGTAAACGGGATCGAGGCGCTTCTTTAATAATCACAGCCTCGTACCATTCAAGGCTGTTTTGGAGAACTCTCGCGGATGCCACTCTACATTCCGTCTTGATTTTTCAGCACTGGTGCCGTAGTATGAGTAAATATGAATAACACAGAGAATGAATCACGAGACCTTGAATGCTTGCGTCATACCCTGGCGCACTTGTTGGCTGCTGCTGTCGTAAAAATATTCCCGGACGCAAAACCGACTATCGGTCCTGCGATCGAGAATGGTTTTTATTATGATTTCGCCTTTCAAAAACCAATCTCATCAGATGACCTCCCGACAATAGAACATGAAATGCGGTTATTGCTATCAACATGGGAGCATGCGTCATGCCGCGAATTATCTGCCAATGAAGCAAAGAAAATCTATTCTTCAAATGAATTCAAACAAGAACTTATTGATGATATTGAAGCCCGAGGAGAACCGGTGACACTTTATACATGGGGAAATTTTGAAGATTTATGCCGCGGCGGACATGTTAAATCAGCAAAAAAAATCGATCCGCAGGGATTTGCCTTGACTCATCTCGCGGGCGCATATTGGCGCGGGAGCGAGAAAAACCCCATGCTTACCAGAATCTACGGTGCCGCCTTTGAAACAGGGAAACAGCTTAAGGAATACATACAGCGGATGGAGGAAGCAAAAAAGTATGATCATAGGAGAATCGGGCAGGAACAATCATTATTTTTTATCGACGAAACCGTGGGAAAAGGTCTTGTGCTATGGCTTCCGAACGGCACTGTGATAAGGGATGAAATTGAACGCATGGCTGTCAAAATGGAAACAGATCGCGGATATCATAGGGTCGTGACGCCGCATCTTGCCAAAAAGGAACTTTTTGAAACATCAGGTCATCTGCCATATTATCAGGAGAGTATGTATCCACCTATGGAAATGGATGATGGCACGTATTATTTGAAAGGTATGAACTGCCCGCACCATCATATAATCTACCGTCACCAGCAACATAGTTATCGTGAATTGCCTGTTCGATTGGCGGAATATGGCACCGTATATCGCAATGAATTATCCGGTACGCTTGCGGGTTTGTTGCGAGTGCGCTCTCTTGCGATGAATGACGCTCATATCTATTGCCGAAAAGATCAAATTAAGGCTGAATTCAAAGATGTCCTGAATTTGATTCTTGAATATTTCCGCATATTTGGATTTCATGATTATTGGTTTAGGCTGTCACGTTGGAGTTCCAAGCATACGGAAAAATATATCAATGAGCCTGAAAACTGGAAATTTTCGGAAGAAGTGATCAGGGATGTATTGAGTGAACTCGGCGTGGACTATGTAGAACGGGAAAATGAAGCTGCATTTTATGGACCGAAGGTTGACATCCAGTTTACTTCAGTAATCGGCCGAGAAGAAACTATGTCCACCATACAGCTTGATTTCGCCGCAAAATCACGATTCGGACTTACGTATAGGGATCATGATGGTTTGCAAAATAATGATGTGTTTGTGATTCATCGCGCTCCGCTCTCGACGCATGAACGATTTATCGCATTTCTTATAGAGCATTACGCCGGAAAATGGCCGCTATGGCTTTCTCCGATTCAAGCGATTCTGCTTCCTGTTGGTGAATCGCATCTTAGCCCGTCAATTTCACTCGCGCGCACTCTACGCTCGCGCGGAATACGCGCGCATACTGACGAATCTAATGAGACTGTGGGAAAGAAAATAAGAAAGGCGGAGTCGCAAAAAATACCCTATATGCTTGTGATTGGCGACAGAGAAGCAGACTTAACTTACCTTTCAGTGCGCAAACGCGGGTCAAGGGAAACGAGTTCCTCTTCCATTGAGGATTTTATCGCCATGGTGAACGACAAGATCATGATGAGATCGGCAGATCTCTGATAACCGTATTCTTGCGATTCAACAGTATGCCGGGTACATTTAAGATCACTACGTTTGGTTGCCAGATGAATAAGTCGGATTCAGAACGCATACAATCATTGCTCGTACGGTGCTCACTGAAACCGACTGACAATGAATATGAGTCAGATGTATTGATTTTTAATACCTGTTCCGTACGTCAAAAGGCCGAAGATCGTGTCTACGGGATCCATCGTTCGCTTGAGCAGCTGAAGCAAGCGGATCCAAAACGCATCATAGCTCTCACGGGCTGCATGGCGGGAAGGGATCATGATGGTAATATTCGTAGACGATTGCCGCTGGTTGACCTCTTTTTTCCAACGACTGATATTATTCACTTGCCGCGAATGATCAGCGGCTTGCGGCCCGATCTGATCGATCCGAATCAGACGGAAGCAGGTGAATTTGGGCACTATCTGTCGATACTCCCATCATACGCGAACCGTTTCCAGGCGTATCTAGCCATTTCTAACGGCTGCAATAAATTTTGCACGTATTGCGTGGTACCATATGCGCGCGGACGCCAAAAAGACCGCCCTCTCGCCGAAGTAATGGAAGAGGCTCGCACACTGGCAAGGAATGGTTGTTTGGAATTAACCCTTTTAGGGCAGACAGTGAATCTGTACAACCCCCCTGATAAAGAGTTTTTTTCGCGCGGCAATCCGTATGAATACGCAAAGAATGCGTTTGCCGCCCTGATGTGGGAATTAAATCAGCTTGAGGGCATACAACGAATCCATTTTACAGCTCCACACCCCCAGTACATGGATTCGCAGACCATTGATGCGCTCACGATGAAAAAAAATATCAATTATCTTCATCTTCCCGCGCAGTCTGGCAGCAATCACATATTAAAACGGATGAATCGTCCGTATACACGGGAATATTATATCAGTAAGATAGACGAAATCCGTTCGGCGCTTCCGACAATCTCGATTGGTACCGATATCATTGTGGGTTTTTCAGGGGAGACAGAGGATGACTTTGATATGACATGCGATTTATACCGGCGCTGTGATTTTGATATTGCCTACCTCGCGCAATATTCAGTGCGTTCCGGCACAGCTGCCTCGCGAATGTACAAAGATGACGTATCGGCAAAGGATAAAAAGAGACGCTGGGATATCGTGCAACAGATTATGGAAGAGACTGTACTCAAAAAAAATCAAGTCTATGCCGGCACAACCGTTTCAGTACTTGTTGACTCATTTGAGCAAGGACTCTGCAGTGGAAACTCCCGTGAAATGAAACGTGTAATCTTTCGCGGTCATGCATCAGATGTAGGTACGATACAAGATATCCGTATTGACCGTGCCATTGAATGGGTGTTATATGGATCAATATGCGAAAAAAATTTCCTCTCGAATCACGTAGCGGCAATAAGCTCATCGTCATCATAGGACCGACATCATCCGGCAAAACTTCGTTAGCTTTGAAGTTAGCTCAATTATTCAACGGTGAAATTGTTTCTGCCGACTCTCGTCAATTGTATCGTGGACTTACCATCGGTACCGGAAAAGCGACACGCGCTGAATTACGGAGGGTTCCGCATCATCTTATTGATTGGAAAAACCCCGGGAAAACGGTATCGCTCGCGCAGTACAAAAAAGCCGCGGATTCAGCGCTTGCGCATATCATAAAGAGCGGGCGGAATGCTTTTTTGGTAGGAGGTACGCCGCTCTATGTACGCGCGGTACTCGATAACTACCAAATGCCTGCCGTTGCGCCTGATAAGCGGTTTCGAGCCAGACATGAAAAATTTTCCGTATCATTGCTTCACAAAATGCTGCATGCCGTTGATCCGAACGCCGCGAAAGACATTGGACCGTATAATGCACGCCGTCTAATACGCGCGCTTGAAGTATGGCATGTGAGCAAAAGAAAATTTTCGGATCTGAAAAAGCAATCCGAGCACAGATACACAAGTCTTGTGCTCGGATTGGATTGCCCCCGTGTTGAGCTCTATCGCCGAATTGATAGAAGGGTTGACCAACGAATGAAAAGGGGAATGATCAGCGAAGTAAAGACATTATTGAAAAATGGGGTAAGCGCGCGATGGCTCCAAAGCCTTGGCCTGGAATATCGGGCAATTATTTCTTACCTAGCGGAAGGTGAAAGTCCAAAACAAAAAGAAAAATTGGTTCAATCTTTAAAATACGCGATCCATGACTTTGCCAGAAGACAATTGGTATGGTATCGAAAATTCCCTGATGTGCATTGGGTAGCTCCCGATGATATCACGCACACACGCATAATGATAAAACATTTCTTGAACGACACCTGGTAAAGGTTTATCGATTATTCCCGATTCAATTGAATCTTACGTTCGAGTATTCCACGCACCATCTCCGGCTGCGACTTTCCTTTCATTACCTTCATTACGGATCCGACGAGAAACATAATGGCATTTGCTTTGCCGTTGCGATAATTCATGACCGCATTAGGATTTGCGGCTATCACGGAATCACATGCCGCCTCCAGTGAACCCTCGTCACAGATTTGCTCGAGATGTTCCGCTCTCATTATTTGAATCGGATCTCCGCCTGTCCTAACCATAACCTCAAGGATTCGAAATGCCGATGTGCCCGTAACCGCGTTCTTCATGATAAGAGCGATCAATTGACCAAAATTCTCCGCGGTAAGCGGCAACTCCGCAATTGATGCTTGCTCGTCAGACAGGATTGATTCGAGTTTATTCACTAACCAGGAGGAAAGTGTTGTATAGGCTTTTACTCGTGTTATGTTCGCCTCTTCAGTTGCAAGTGATGCAAGCCATTCATCTAATTCAGACGCAGCCTGCTCAAAAAAATTAGCTCGCGGCTTGTCGTTGACAATAATAACGGCATCCGCGGAAGATATGCCGTATTGTGCAATAAATCGTGCTCGTTTTGCTGCAGGCAGCTCCGGCAATGAAGAGCGAAGTTGATCCAATTGTTCCTGGTTCCAAGTCAGCGGAGGCAGATCCGGTTCCGGAAAATACCGATAATCATGCGCCTCTTCCTTCCACCGCTGAAGAATGGTCTTGCTGGCAGTATCATCCCATCCCACCGTAATTTTCGATGTTCGCGTACGCACGTCGCCGCCATCCAGCCATTCCTGATAGAGGCGGGAAGCCTCATACGTGAGTGATCGCTCAACGGCACGGAATGAATTGAGATTTTTAATTTCCGTAATAGGTGTTGCGACACGCCTTCCGTCGTAGTCAAATTCCAGAGAAATGTTCGCGTCGCAGCGCAATTGACCTTTTTCCATATCAGCGGATGATACATCGAGATACCGCACTAGTTGCCTTAATTCCTGCAGAAAGATGTATGCCTCCCCCGGCGTACGGAGATCCGGTTCCGTCACAATTTCCATAAGCGGAGTACATGCTCTATTAAAATCAACAAGACTCACATCTTTATGAGCCGAGTGTACAAGCTTCGCCGCGTCCTCCTCCAGATGCAGCCTACGGATCACGATCCGAGCTTCCTTGCGATGCGTTGCTGATCTTTTTTCATCAATATCTATATCCAAAAAACCACGGAGCCCGATTGGTTGATCGTACTGCGAGATTTGATATCCTTTTGGAAGATCCGGATAAAAATAATTCTTTCGATCAAACTTGCTTATGTGTGGGATCTCGCATCCTAACGCCAATGCGGTTTTTGCCGCCCAATCGATCGCCTGACGATTCGCAACCGGCAATGTTCCAGGATGGCCGAGACAGATCGGACATACCGTCGTATTGGGCGGACGCAACTCGCCCTCATTAGAACACCGGCAAAACATCTTCGATCTCGTCCTAAGCTGCACATGTATCTCGAGTCCGATGATTGTTGTATACATATGCTATACCGCGACCGAAATACTCGGTCCCATTGTCGATGATAGAGAAATTCCTTTTATGAATACACCCTTTACAGTTGAGCTGCGAGCCCTGCGCAATGCATCAAAAAATGCGTGATAATTAGCTAACAATTTATCCGCATCCACTGAACGCGTTCCTATTACGCAATGAACATTTCCACCCGAATCGTTTTTGAAATCAATACGGCCTTTGAGCACCTCATCGATCACCGACTTCACCTTTGCGGCAACGGTGTTATTTTTGGGTGAAGGCATCAATCCTCTCGGTCCCAGAATACGAGCAATGCCAGCCAATCCCTTCATCATATCCGGAGTCGCGATCGCAACATCAAAATCCACTTTACCGGTTTTTTTTATTTCATCAATCAGCTCCTGACCGCCTACCAAATCAGCTCCGAGTTTTTTTGCTTCTTTTGCTTGATCGCCTTCGGCAAATACCGCAATTCGCTTTTTTTTACCGGTACTATGCGGGAGCACCACCGAACCTCGAACGACCTGTTCGCCCTTCTTGGGATCTATGCCTGTCTTTACATGAATCTCAATGCTCGCGTCGAATTTTTCATACGACAGCTCCTTAACGATCTTGAGTGCGTCTTCCGGCGAGTATTTCTTAGCGCGATCAATTGCTTTCAGCCTGGATTGAAATGATTTGGATTGTTTTCTAGTCATAGTATGTTCGTGGTTCAAACGACAGTGGTGTGCCGCTTTTTATCCTTCAATGACTTCGACTCCCATTTGGCGAGCCGTACCCTCGACTGTGCGCATTGCAGATTCTACTGAAAGCGTATTAAGATCCGGAAGCTTTTTTTCCGCAATCTCTCTTACTTGCTTTTTTGTAATTTTTCCTACTTTGTCCGTAAGGGGCTTCGCCGACCCTTTCACAATACCAACTGCTTTTTTGATCAACTCCGAGACGGGAGGAGTCTTCAGGATGAATGTATATGTACGATCTTCATATACAGTGATTTCAACAGGTGTGAGCTCATCTCCTTTTTGAGCTGTTTCCGCATTAAATTTTTTACAGAAATCTGCGATATTCAATCCGTGCTGACCAAGAGCCGGCCCGACTGGAGGCGCCGGGTTTGCTTTGCCTGCCGGTATTTGAAGTTTGATGACTGTTTTAATCTTTTTAGGTGCCGCCATAACGCTCACGCATTTTTAATGATAGGTACTGATGTTGCGGTATTATACTTTCTTCGCCTGCAAAAAGTCAAGCTCGACGGGCGTCTTTCTATCGAAAACATTCAGTGATACTTTTACCTTGCCGCGCGCTTCATCAATATCGATAACCTCTCCCTCGAAATTCTTAAACGGTCCATCTACAACGCGTACATGCGTGCCTGGTTCAATGTCAATCTTATATTTCGGTTCTTCCGCGCCTATTCGCTTCAGCAGCCCATCCATTTCATCATCTGATACCGGCGTCGGGACTGTTCCAGTACCGATAAATCCGGTGACGTTTGGAGTATTGCGCACTACATACCAGGAGTCATCATCAACGTACATTTGCACAAGTACATATCCCGGAAAAATCTTTTCGGTGACAACTTTACGCTTTCCGTTTTTAATCTTAATGCGCTTTTCAGTCGGAATGAGTACATTGACAATCTTATCTTCCATTCCCATCGACTCAACGCGCTGTTTAAGATTACGCACCACGTTTTCCTCATATCCTGAATAGGTATGTATTGCATACCACCTGCATCCTTGTCCGGGAAATTGCTTTGGCATACTAGATGTCTAGATCGAGACCTGCAACAGCCGATCCATTCCTTGTGAAAAAATTATATCGAGACCTGCGAGAAATAGGGCGACAACAATACTTAAAATGACAACCATGACACTATGCTGTATCGCTTGCTTGCGATTGGGCCATACTACGCGTTTGAGCTCCACATACGAGTCATGGAAGTAGGTGATCAATCGGTTTGATTGCGTTTGCAAATTCATATGCTATGTACGATATTCTCGTATTCAAAAAAGGCTTCTTGTCCGAGCCTTTCTTGGTATAAATAATACACCATGGGAAAATCCTGTCAAGAATAGCCTATATGTCTATGTTTTTGGCTGATTTCGCGTGTACTTGGATAAAACGCTTGCGCGGCTCCACTACGCTCCCCATCAATATATCAAACACCTCATCCGCTCGTTTGGCATCCTCGATCGTCACCTGCTTCATTATGCGTGATTCAGGATTCATGGTCGTTTCCCAAAGCTGGTCAGGATTCATTTCGCCAAGTCCCTTAAAACGTTGGACATTGATTTTTGGAGCTACGTTTGCTTCCTGTTCGTCATCATCGATTTCATGATTTATGGGATCTGTTGCGCTATTCTTCACGCTACGTTTATGTTCAGCCACAGCAAGCAATTCACGCTGCGTGTCCTGCAGCTCAACACTGGAAAATGCATACCTCGCGGACTTGCCGAGCTGTACTCTGTACAAAGGGGGCTGCGCAATATACAAATGACCTCGTGTAATCAATTCGATAAAATAGCGATAGAACAATGTCAACAACAATGTCCTAATATGCGAGCCGTCAACATCGGCATCTGTCATAATGATTATTTTATGATATCTCAATTGATCGATATCAAGCTGATCACCGATATTCGTACCAAGCGCAATTACGAGGGATTTGATTTCCTGAAAACCCAATATCTTATCCAAGCGCGCTTTTTCAACATTTAGAATTTTCCCCTTGAGAGGTAGGATAGCTTGCGAATGACGGTTGCGACCCATCTTTGCGCTCCCGCCGGCAGAGTCACCTTCTACCAGGAATAGCTCTGATTCCGCGGGATTGCGTGAGGCACAGTCAGCGAGCTTGCCAGGAAGGGTAAGTCCTTCAAGTACTCCCTTTCGCAACACATTCTCTCTGGCAGAACGCGCGGCAAGTCGAGCTCGGGAAGCGAGGATACATTTTCCAATGATCGCGTCAGCGTCACGAGGGTGCTCTTCGAGAAACACTGTCAACGATTCAGAAAATATCGAATCTACGGCAGTACGGGCTTCGACATTGCCGAGTTTCGATTTCGTCTGGCCTTCAAACTGCGGCTCCGGAACTTTAATGCTGATTACCGCCGTTAAACCTTCGCGCACATCGTCTCCGGTGAGGTTCTCATCTTTTTCTTTAAGGATATTTTTTGCGCGAGCATATAAATTCAACGCTCTCGTAAGTGCGGTGCGAAATCCTACGAGATGCATTCCTCCTTCCGGGTTGAGGATATTATTAGTAAACGCATAGACGAGCTCCTTAAAATCAGCCGTATACTGCAACGCGACTTCAACCATGATACTATTTTCCCATTGCTTCTCGACATAACATACACTTTCATGCTTCGACTCCTTGCTCGCGTTCAAGTATCTCACATAGGATGAAATCCCACCCTCAAAATAAAAACAATAACGCGATACATGCGGTTGAGGCCGTTCATCAGCAAGTGTAATAAGCACTCCCTTCGTCAGGTAAGCGAGCTGCCGCAAACGATCAGCAACCGTCTGCCAATGGAATTCATTCACGGAGAATATTGATGTATCCGGCTTGAATGTCACTTTTGTGCCGCTCCCTTTTGCCTTACCGAGCATTTTAATCTTACTCGTGGGTTTACCGATCGTATATTCCTGCCGATAAAGTTTGTCTCTATACTGCACTTCCGCAATCAATGTCGTTGATAGCGCATTTACGACAGATACCCCAACGCCATGCAAACCGCCTGATACTTTATATGCACCTTGGCCAAATTTCCCGCCAGCGTGCAGGCGGGTCATCACAGTCTCAAGCGCAGAAACGCCTGTCTGCTTGTGTATTTCAGTCGGTATGCCGCGTCCGTCATCTTCGACAGATGCCATGCCATCCGGCAGCAATGTGACAATAATTCTTTTACAAAACCCTGCCATCGCTTCATCAATAGCGTTATCAATGACTTCCCAGAGCATATGATGATACCCGGCTTCAGCTGTGTTACCGATATACATGCCTGGGCGTTTGCGGACAGCTTCCAATCCTTCCAATACGGTAATTTTGTTTGCCCCGTAATCATGTTCTGCAAGACGTTTTTTTGGCATATGCTTTCTAAAAACCTATAAATAAGCTCATTGGCGCGAATTCTGTGGATATCTTACACTATATCCCACTGGATTTCAATGGTTTTCATTTGTATAATGAGACTGGTGTAATCTATCAGGCAATACTTTCTTATAGAAACTTTCCTCACGATTTACTGCAAAATATATGCCTCATGATATCCGCCTCTCCGGCGAAGAATTAAAAAAAAGTTATTGGCTTCTCACGCATGTGCGCGATATCCGCAAACGGATCATTGTCGCGTGGATCGTGGGTATTGCGGGGATATGGGTTTTCACGCTGTTGTCATTCGCCAATCTATACTTGTTTTCCTATCAACAAAATCGCATCAATCTCCAAAACATGGTAGCCCAAGTATCGTCATTCCCTCGAGCAGTACAATTGGCGGATCCTGATCTTCTCAACAGGGGCGTAATTCCTGCAAGCGGGGAGACAGTCGATCTGTACGCTCTTCTGAATAATACGTTCGAGAATTGGTGGGCGGAGATTGAGTATCATTTTGAGCTTGGAGGCGTTCCGCTTGTGGTGAGAAAAGATTTTATTCTGCCACAGACCAAACAATACATACTTCAGCTGGCGGAACATGGAGAGAGCGGATCATCCGTGCAGTTCGTGATCGATCGGTTACGCTGGCACTATGTTTCATCCCATAATAGCAGAGTGCTCATCCAGCGCAATCGATTCGCTTCTCAAAATATATCTTACACACCGGCGTCGCAAACACAGTTCGCTCGTGCGTTGCCGATATCTTCACTGCACTTTGATTTTGTAAACGATACGCCTTATTCCTACTGGGAAGCTCTATTGCCGATCGTTGCCAAATCCGCAGATACCATAGTTGCCGCATCGCTCGTGAAGATCGCGGATATCAAGCGCGAAGAGATACGGCCGGTAGAAGTGAGATGGTTTCATTCATTCGAACATCCAACATCATTCGAAATTTCTCCGCATATCAATGTTCTCGACCCATCAGCGTATCGATCTCGCTAGTATAACCAACCCGCGTAATGCTACATCGGCTGAAGCAATTGGATATTCCGTTACTTATTGTTGTGATTTTTTTTGCAACCATCAGTTTGAGCTCGCTCTATAGCATCGGGGCAGGCAGAGGAGGTGATGCGATGAAATATTTTGAGCGACAGAGTATCTATTTTGTCGTATCCATGGTTGCGGCGTTAACCGTAAGCTTTATACGCCATACTTTTTTTCGCAGCGTAAGTGCATTGATCTATCTCGCCTCAACGGCAAGCTTGATCGCGGTCCTATTTATCGGAACCACTGTCAGAGGGACAAAAGGATGGATCGCCTTAGGTGAATTGACTCTGCAGCCCGTAGAATTCGCAAAAATCGGCGTAATCCTTGCTTTGGCAGGATACTTTTCAATCTTTACAAGGCAGGTTCACCATTTGCGGCACATTATCGTAAGCGGCCTCATTGCGGCCGTGCCCGCAGGCTTTGTGCTTTTGCAGCCGGATATAGGCTCCGCGGCGATCATACTATTTATCTGGTTCACAATGATTCTGGTGAGCGGGATATCAAAAAAATATCTTCTCTATATTGGAACGCTTGCGTCCGTATGCATATTCGCATCTTGGATGTTTCTCCTGCATGATTACCAAAAGGACAGGATCTTGGCTTTTATTCATCCAACAGCCGAGACGCAATCAAGGGGATACAACGTACGCCAAGCTATGATAGCTATCGGCTCTGGGCAATTATTCGGCAAGGGTCTCGGGAGAGGATCCCAGACCCAGCTCCGTTTTTTACCTGAAGCACAGACAGATTTCATATTTTCAGTAATCGCGGAAGAACTGGGCTTATTTGGAATTCTTTTACTCCTTATAGCCTGGGGCGTTTTCTTTCAACGTTTGTTCGCGCTTATGGCAAAGATCAATGATGATTTTTCGCTGTATCTGCTTTTTGGAGTAGCCGCATTATTTTTTATCCATCTCATTATTAATATCGGAGGAAATTTGGGCCTTTTGCCGCTCACAGGCATTGTTCTCCCATTTTTGAGCTATGGAGGAAGCGCGATGCTGCTTGCCTTTCTCTCTTTGGGGATCGTGCAAAGTATTGCGATACACTCACCGACAGGTGCGCAAAAAAGTTGACATCTTGCGGAGTATATGGTAAATGATGAGACTATAGCAAATTATCAGATCGTACGAGTCTTCCGGCTCCTTTCCGCCCTGGAAATGACCGGGAAGATATTTTTCAAAAGTCTCACGATATCAAAATAAGCACTCTAAAATCAGTATATGGCAACATATTCGCTTAATGCGGAGAAAAGAACTGTGACAGGAAAATCAGTCCAAGCCCTTCGCGAGCAACGATTCATCCCTGGTATTTTGTATGGGAATGGAATTGAACCGTTAATGCTTACGGTTCAAAAATCAGAATTCGATAAAGTATACCGGGAAGCCGGGGCATCACAGCTTGTTAATGTAACAATTGAAGGATCAGAACCTATCGCGGTATTGATACATGATGTTCAGCGTGATCCGCGGTTGAATACAGCATTTCATATAGATTTTTACCGCGTGAACCTCAAGGAAAAACTCACTGCTGAAATCCAGCTCAGGCTGATCGGGGAATCGAAAGCTGTTAAGGCTCTTGGGGGGATCCTGGTAAAAGGAATCGATCATGTTGAAGTGAGATGCTTACCGACAGATCTTGTACCCGAGATTGCGGTAGATATATCGGTCATCAAGGATTTTGAGCATTCCATACGCATCAAAGATATTATCGCTCCCCTCGGCATTGATATACTTAACGATGAAAATGTAATCGTTGTGTCTGTGATGGCACCATTATCTGAAGAAGAATTGAAGATATCCCTTGAAGGAAAGACTGATACAGACATCGAATCAATTAAAGTGGAGGAAAGGGGCAAAAAGGAAGAAGCAGAACCGAATAGCGCGCCGAAGACGCAGTAAATTGAAACTACAGTCTCACAATTTTGACTTACTAAACCATGCAATCAATGCGACGCAACGAAAGCGGCCGCGGACCTAGAGTGATGATCGGAATTACGGGACGTCTTGCATCCGGAAAGGGTCGAATGACAAAAGAAATCCTTAAGAGATTTGATGCTGAACAAATCAGATTTTCGGATTCCCTCAGATACATACTCGATATGTACGCGGTACCGCAAAGCAGGGATAACATTGACGCGCTTTCGACTTTTTTGCGAGCAACATATGGTGAAGACGTGCTTGCCAAAGCAGTTGAAAAACGGTCGCTTGAGTCTACTCGCGATATAGTGATTATCGACGGTGTCAGGAGGGCGACGGATATGAGTACATTATCCAAACATCCGCATTTCAAATTGGTATATATCGATGTGATTCCTGAAGTGCGTTACGAACGAAGCAAGAGCAGAAACGAAAATGTCGGTGACGCTGATCTGGCTTATCAGGATTTTTTGAGAATGGATTCCGGCGAACCCCAGCAACAGATAGAATCATTAAAATCAATCGCTGACTTTGTGATTGACAACAACGGATCGACGGAAAAATTCGACGAGCAAATCAATGACGTTCTCAAGCAGGCGATTGCATAACAGGTGAAACCGCGCCTGTGCGAATCACTGCCATACGGTCTCGAACACAGAGATCTTTTTTAATTTCAACCGAACAAGGATCAAGATACTGGTGGGCAACTTGTTCAATCTCTGTACCCTGCGTATCGCCGATTTCCATAAAAATTACGCCATTCGGCTTCAATCGTTTTCGCGCTTGCGCAATGAGCTGCTTCTGGAATAACATCCCATCTTTCCCTCCTAGAAGAGCGATCTGCGGTTCATGGGCAAGCTCGAGATTTGTTCGTCGAGCTTCCACGAGTTCAACTGGTGATAAATAGGGAAGATTAGCCACGATGATATCAAACCGTTTGTCCTTTACCAGTGAAAGCATATTGTATCGTTTAAACAGGATGCGATTTGCGACTCCATGTTTTTCCGCGTTCTTTTTAGCCAATTCGAGCGCGCGCTTAACGCGATCGATTCCCATCATAAATCCACTCCGTTGTACTGCAAGCGCGATTGATATGATAATGCATCCGCTCCCCGTGCCCACATCAAGCACGGAAAGTCTCGAATCGCTGTGTTCGTTCAGATATTCGACAGCCGCCGCAACAAGCAATTCTGTTTCCGGTCGTGGTATAAGGGTATATTTGTTAACGTAAAATTCGTGACCAAAAAAATTTTTGCTTCCGACAAGATACGCGAGCGGCACATTGCGCACGCGCTTATCGATCAAATCTCGATATGATTTTTGCTGCTTTTCTGTCAATAATTGCTCGCCAAACGCAAGTATATGCGCCCGTTCCTTTCCAATACAATGCGCGAGAAGCAATTCTGCGTCTAGTGACGATGACACGAAGGAAGCATCTTGCAGAGTACGTGTCGAGCGCGCAAGCTCGTCGCGAATGTTCATGACAAATGTGCTACGTTGAACGCGACTGCGTATCAGTGATCTCCCGGTCCTGAAAAACTCTGCTTCCTGTCGTGCCTCGCTGCTCAAGATATTTACCGGCATAGGGCCGATCGACCTTATTGTCCATCTGATAGAGGACGAGTTGGCAAATGCGGCGCCGCGCATCAAGCTTGATTGGAAGCGAATTTGCGTTATAAAGCTCCAAGGTAATCGTACCGCGAAATCCTGGGTCAATCCATCCGGCATTTTGGATAAATAGTCCGAGTCTTCCGATAGAACTGCGCCCTTCGACTGCTCCTGTAACCGTGTCGGGTAGCGCGACATATTCAAGAGTCGTAGCGAGAATGAAAGAGTGGGGGGGGATAGTGATGCTTTCTGAATGAAATTCACGATAATGCACAGGCTCATCAAGCCTTATTACTTCAAGTGTATTCTGCTCCAATGCGAGAAAATGGTTCCCTAATCGCAGGTCTATCGAAGCTGCTTGCACAGATTCGTTGTCGAATGGATCTATGATGAGTATTCGCGACTCAAGTAATTCCCGCATGCTTTTGTCTGATAATACTGCCATAGTCACTTAAATATAGATATGTGAGAGCTCACTGAAACAGTCCGCTCGGAAATCACCGGCAAGCTATTTTCACCAGTCTCGATTTCAGAGATTGCGTCCTGTGAAATTCACTGATTCTGATTGTGCTCCTCTTTCTGAAGGGTTACGATGATTTGTTCGATCGAGCCGTTCATAATATCCGTCAATCCATGCCATGATTCTTTGATTCTGTGGTCGGTGACACGGTCTTGAGGAAAATTATATGTGCGTATTTTTTCCGATCGGTCTCCGGTTCCTACCATGGATCTCCGCTTTTCAGTAAGCTCTTGCGTTTGGCGTTCATGTTCCAAAGCAAAGAGTCGTGCACGTAAGACCTCCATGGCGCGCTCTCTGTTTTGAAGCTGCGACCGCTCGTCTTGGCATGATACTGCGATACCGGAAGGTATATGAGTGATCCGCACCGCGGAGTACGTTGTATTGACTGATTGGCCACCGTGCCCCCCGGCACAAAAGGTATCGATACGCAGATCTTTCGGATCTATTGATACGTCGATTTCCTCTGCTTCAGGAAGTATCGCAACAGTGACAGTCGAGGTATGTACGCGCCCGCTTTTTTCTGTTTCCGGAATGCGCTGTACTCTATGCACACCGCTCTCATACTTCATCGAACGGTAGATATTGTGACCTTTCATAGCAAAAATTACCTCCTTCAGGCCGCCAATTCCGATACGATTTGCCGATATGAGCGCAACCGACCATCCATGTTGCGATGCGAATAAAGTATACATCCTAAATAGTTCTGAAGCAAATAATGCCGCTTCGTCACCACCTGCCCCGGCTCGGATCTCCACGATTACGTCTTTCTTGTCAAGCGGATCAGGCGGATTGAGAATAGCGGAAATGTCTGATTCGAGGGAAGCGATCCGCTCATTAAGAGTAGCAATCTCCTGCTGGGCCAACAACAAGAGATCTTTATCATCATCGGCGGTGCCGAGTCCGCGCAATTCCTCCCTTTGTGCTGATAACCTTTGATACTCCTCAACAAGCGAGATAACTGATGTACTATCTGCAAACTCCTTGCGTGCCGCGCGAAATTTTGTCTGATCCTTAATAAAATCCGGATCAGACAGTTGCCCGGATAGTTCCGAGTACCGAGCTTTAATTGATTCGATAGTTTTATCGGTAAGCATAGTTAACATAACAATACCCGCACATCAAAAGAAGCGTATTTCTCGCAACCTCTGGCAAGCGGGTCTGAATTGAGCAACGTGCGCTTGTTATTCCGCAGCTTCTTTTTGCTTTCTTTTTGCGGCACGCACAACATTCTTTGCCTTCTTCCCTTTGCGTACACTAGCAATCGCGGTTTTGCTCTCCGCGCGCTTTTTAAAGCGCTCCAAACGTCCGGCGGCATCCAAGAGCTTTTGCTTTCCGGTATAAAAAGGGTGACATACGCGGCACACTTCCACGGAAATCTCCTCTATCGTTGCTCCGACAGTTACCTCGTTGCCGCAGGCACATGAAATCTTAGCGTTTTGATGGTATTCCGGATGTATATCTTGCTTCATAGTATCATTGTTACTTAACATGGAAAAGTATTACATACCATGAAACAAATTGCAATAGTTGGCATCGCTGGATGATGCAACAGCCGAAATCAGCACATATGAACCCATAGAATAATAACTTCCCGGTCAATTCTTGATCGGAAGGGAGCCGGAAGACTCGTATTATCTGATATGTTGCTACTGTCTCATATACCTCTTGCGCAGTTTTCAAGTATAAGGTAAAATGCATACATTCTAATTATTGAACCTACATATTCGGCTATTACCTCCTTGTCATGAAGTTGATGGAGACTTCGTGCGACGCCGAATAGAGGATGAAAGGAGATTATTGTTATGGATGGATTGCCAACAGTCGTAGAATTGCTTCAATCAGGCGTACATTTTGGCCACAAGACTTCAAAACGTCACCCGAAGATGGAAAGCGCGATTTATTCAGTTCGCAACGGAATACATATTATTGATCTTGAAAAATCTCTGGCATCGCTTGAGAAAGCCTGCGTATTTCTCAAAGATCTGGGCAAGCGAGGGGGTACCGTATTGTTTGTAGGTACGAAAAGCCAAGCAAAGGATGCGGTACAATCAGCTGCGCAATCATGTGGAATGCCTTGGGTAACTACCCGATGGGTAGGGGGAAGCTTGACGAATTTTTCCGTGATTTCAAAAATGATCAAAGCGTATAAAAAGCAAAAGGAGCAGCGAGATTCCGGTGAACTTGCAAAAAAATATACGAAAAAAGAGCAGCTCGAAATCGCTCGCCACATTAATGATCAGCAAAAGATACTCGGCGGAATCGAGAATCTCTCCAAGCAACCTGACGCTGTATATATAGTTGATGTAAAAAAAGACCGCACGGCTTTCCGAGAAGCGTTGAGCCAAGGCGTACCCATCATCGCAATATCTGATACGAATGTAAATCCCGATGAAATCACATATCCGATCTTCGGAAACGATGATGCGGTAAAAGCAATATCGTTAATCACACATACTCTCTCAAAGGCCCTTATGGCGGGACAGAGCGAGGCAAAAGCCGCATCGTCACAGGTGGCTGTCCCGGAGGAACCAATAAAAAAATAATTCGCATATTTCTATGATAGAGACATCGCAAGTGACAAAATTACGAACGCTGACAGGATCAGGCATAGTGGACTGCAAAAAAGCTTTGGAGGAATCCAACGGTAATTTTGATGCCGCCGTTGATTATCTTCGAAAAAGGGGACAAAAAATTGCGGCAAACAAAGAGGGGCGGGCAACCCATGAAGGAATCGTGTACGCATATGTTCATACCAATGGACGCGTTGGAACAATTGTAGAGATTTCCTGTGAAACGGACTTTGTAGCGCGTAATGAACAATTCAAACAGTTCGCGCATGAAATTGCGTTGCAGATTACAGCGACGAATCCACTCTATATCAGGCCCGAAGATGTGCCGCAGGAGGTAATAGAAAAAGAAAAGGAAATCTATCTCGAGCAGCTGCCGGCTGATAAACCTGAACAAATCAGAGAAAAAATACTTGCCGGCAAATTGGATAAGTATTTTCAGGAAGTCTGTCTGCTCAAGCAGCAATCAATCAAAGATGAAGATAGTACTATTGAGCATTTGCTTACGGATGTAATCGCTAAAATGGGAGAAAATATTCAAGTGAAACGTTTTTGCCGCTTTTCACTCTAATCATAACCCATGCGCTATGCCAATTCGTGTTGCGATTAACGGATTCGGACGCATCGGCCGTACCACTTTCCGTGCCGGCTTTGATAATCCCGATATCCAATTTGTAGCGGTCAACGATCCTGGTGATCCTTCCACTCTTCTCCACCTCTTAAAATACGATTCCGTATTTAGGGCATTTCAGCATCAAGCGACATTGGATGGAAGCGATTTTGATATCGAGGGTGTTAAAGTGAAGGTAATAGGAGAACGAGACCCTCTCCTTCTCCCTTGGAAAGAACTTGATATTGATGTTGTACTTGAATGCACAGGGAGATTCACAAACAAAGATGACGCGTCTAAACACCTGCAGGCAGGAGCAAAAAAAGTCATTGTATCCGCTCCGGTTAAGGGCGGAAGCGTGCCTACCTATGTGCTTGGCGCGAATGCCGAGCTCTATACTAATGAGACTCTCATCAATAACGCCTCTTGTACGACAAATTGCATCGCCCCGATCGCGTCTGTTATGGTGGAAACATTCGGGGTGCGCAAAGCAATGATGTCAACGATTCACGCTGTCACCGCTGAACAAAATTTAGTTGACGGTTCTCCTCCCGGACAAAAAAAGGGTGACTTGCGCCGAGCGCGCGCGGCGTATGCGAGTATCATTCCAACAACCACGGGAGCTGCTATCGCGACTGGAGATGCAATTCCCGAACTGAAGGGCATCTTTGACGGCATTGCGTTCCGTGTGCCTGTCATGGATGTGTCGCTCACAGATTTTGTATTCTTACTAAAGACGAATACAACAGTCGATATCATAAATGACACTCTTCGAAAAGCCTCCGAACAGAAAAAATACAAAGGCGTGCTCGGCTTCACGGATGAACCATTAGTTTCAACGGATTTTATCGGAACCAACTTTTCTTCAGTGGCTGACCTGTCGCTTACGAAAGTCGTTGATGGTGATTTTGTAAAGGTTGTAGGGTGGTATGACAATGAGTGGGGCTACTCGCGCCGCCTCGTGGAAATGGCAGTAAAAGTAAGTCAGTGATTCTAAAGTCTTAAATTTCATAAGAGGCCTCTGAAAAAGGTCTTCACGGTCATTTCCGATTCACTTTCCGACTCAAAACTGTGATGAACGCGAAGGAATACTGGAGTATTCCGACAAGTTCAGCGCGGTTTTGAGACGAAAGTGAATACATAATGGACTTTTGCAGAGGTCTCATAAGTCTTGAGAGTCGTACAAAGCTCCCGCCCGGGAGTTTTGTTATTCGAACACTCTGATGTATACTACATTCATTATGAATTAATGTTACCTTTATGCATCGCATCAAATCGGTATCAGCGTATGAAATTCTGGATTCTCGAGGCAATCCGACTGTTCGTGCGCGCGTGGAATTGGATAATGGCGTGAGTGGAGTGGCATCCGTGCCTTCGGGGGCATCAACCGGAATCCATGAGGCGCTTGAATTGCGCGACAATGATCCGAAACGTTTTAACGGCAAAGGTGTAGTAAAAGCCGTCCGTAATGTAAATCGTAAAATCGCACCCTTGTTGCGCGGATATGATGTTCGCGATCAGCGATCAATTGATAGCGCAATGATCGGTCTGGATGGCACTGAAAACAAATCACGTCTGGGAGCAAACTCAATCCTGGGCGTATCACTCGCATGCGCGCACGCGGCTGCATCATCGACTAAAAAACCGCTTTACCGATATTTGCGCTCTCACACAAAGCTCGGAACAAAAACGCCTTATCGGCTGCCTTATCCGACAATGAATATTCTCAATGGCGGCAAACATGCCGACAGTGGGCTCTCCATCCAAGAGTTCATGATTATACCTCAAAGGCCGTCCCTTCGTGAACGCGTGCGTATCGGCGCTGAAGTATTCAGCGCATTAAAAAGATTGCTAGTAAAAAAGAACTTTTCAACGCTCGTTGGAGACGAGGGCGGATTTGCTCCCCGCATTGGAACAAATGAACGCGCGCTGAAATTGATCATGAACGCAATCACGACGGCCGGATATCTGCCCGGTAAAGATGTCCTCCTTGGGTTGGATCTAGCTGCGTCGGAATTCTATGATTCTACCACAGGACTATACTCGCTCGAACACGATAAAAAGCCGATTTCGTCCGATCGTATGATTGAAATCATCGATGATTGGAAAACCCGCTATCCGTTATACATTATAGAAGATCCCCTTGATCAAGATGACTGGGCCGGTTGGGCGCGTATCACAAAAAAGCTACGTCACAAGGTTAAATTGGTGGGAGATGATCTTTTTGTCACCAATATCAAACGGCTCAAGGCTGGAATTGACAAGGGAGTCGCAAATGCTATCTTGATAAAACTTAATCAGATTGGCAGCGTGTCAGAAACGCTTGATTGTATATCTCTGGCGCAGAAGCATTCTTATACGGTAATCGTATCGCATCGATCCGGCGAGACAGGCGATACCACCATCGCTGACCTTGCGGTAGCAACCAATTCCGACTATATCAAAACGGGGAGCTTATCGAGATCGGAGCGGGTGGAGAAATATAATCGACTTATCGAGATCGAGCAGGAAATTTGAGACTGATGAAATATAGCTTCCCGGGACAGGAGCTGAAAGACTGGTAACCTCAGATATTTTGCTACAGACTCAATTAAGATTATGGCCGAACAATCAGTTCTGAAACATCGCCCCGTCGTTCTGGCAGTACTAGACGGATGGGGAGTGAGCGTACCGTCGCGCGCAAATGCTATTACGCAGGCCCGAGCGCCCTTTTGGGATTCACTTCTTCGTTCATATCCTGCTACAACGCTTCAAGCTTCAGGCGAAGCAACAGGACTGCCGTGGGGAGAATCCGGCAACTCGGAAGTCGGGCACATGAATATAGGGGCGGGACGAATCGTATATCAGGAGCTTACGAGGATACATGCGGCGATTCGCACACATACGTTCCAGACAAACAAGGCATTCCAGCAGATTTTTTCACATGTAAAAAAGTCCGGGGGTACTCTGCATATTGTAGGGCTCGTAAGCACCGGAGGGGTACATTCGCATAGTGATCATCTCTATGCCCTCTTGGAAGCCGCTAAATCCGCGGACATTACACGCCTCGCTTTGCACGCGATTCTAGATGGCAGGGATACTCCGTATGCCAGCGGTATCCAGCATATTGAGCGACTACAGGAATACCTAAAAGGTACGCATTGGCGGGTGGCAACACTGTCCGGCAGATTTTATGCCATGGATCGCGACAACCATTGGGACCGCATACAGGCGGCATATCAAGTGATTGCCCGAGGAGAAGGCAAAACGTCCGCAGCCAGTCCGGTCGCGACAATAAAAAAATCCTATGATTCCGGCATCTACGATGAGAATTTTGTTCCGACCATTCTCGCGGATGACGAACATCCTCCGACGACAGTTCAAGAAGGGGATGGTCTCCTATTTTTTAACATCCGCGCTGATCGCATGCGGCAGATTGTATCAGCTTTTTGTAATCCCGATTTTGCTAAGTTTGAACATCATCGCTATGCATCGCTTGCAATCGTCACCGCGACTCAATACGATGCTTACTTCCCCGTATCGGTCGCGTTCCCTCCTCAATCGTTAAAAAATTGTCTTGCGGAGTATATTAGTGCTCATAAACTCAAGCAACTACATACCGCGGAAACTGAAAAATATGCCCATATCACATACTTTCTCAATGGCGGACGCGAAGAACCCTATCCTGGCGAAAAAAGAGTGATGGTGCCTTCTCCGGCGGTCGAATCTTATGCTAAAAAACCCGAGATGTCCGCGCACCGGATTACCGATGTCATACTGTCATCGATCCAGGATGACGAATACGATTTTATCGCATGCAATTTTGCAAATGCCGATATGGTCGGGCATACGGGAGACATGAACGCCACTATTCGCGCGATCGAAACGATGGATGAATGCTTCAAGCGTATCATACCGGCAGTGCTTCAAAAAGGAGGTGCTCTACTCATTACAGCCGACCACGGCAACGCGGAACAACTCCTTGATCTTCAGACAGGCACAATCAATAAAGAACACAGCAATAATCCGGTTCCGTGTATCATAATCGCAAGGGATCTTGAAGGCAAATCTCTTGATTTTATCGATCCAATCGGGAGAGATTTGAGCGTAATCGAACCAAGCGGCTTGCTTTCAGATGTCGCGCCGACCATCTTGGATTTGCTCGGACTCGATAAGCCGAAAGAAATGACCGGCCGTTCACTCATTGAAAAATGAATGTATGATTTCATTTCTTGAATCATTTTTCGGGCGATTCGCTCACGATCTTGGCATCGATCTTGGTACGGCGAACACGCTCGTTTATACAAAAGAAAAGGGGATAGTAATAAACGAACCTTCAGTAGTGGCGGTAAATATCCGAACCGACCAGATATTAGCTGTCGGACAAGAAGCATATCGAATGGTTGGTAGAACGCCTGCTCATATAGTCGCAAATAAACCCTTGGTTGACGGGGTAATCTCTGATTTTGAGGTTTCTGAAAAAATGCTTAAATATTTTTTTCGAAAAGTTAATAAAGAGACATTTCTTTTCTCGCCTCGCCCCCGCGTCGTTATCGGAATTCCATTGGATGTCACCGAAGTGGAGCGCAAAGCGGTTGAAGATGCCGTACACTCCGCCGGCGGCCGCGAAGTGTACCTAATCGAGCAACCCATGGCCGCAGCCATCGGAGCCCGTCTGCCGGTGCAAGATTCGAGAGGATGGCTCGTCGTGGATATCGGAGGCGGGACTACCGATATCGCTGTCATCTCGCTGGGCGGCATTGTCACTTCCCGTTCATTAAAGATTGCCGGCAACGAGCTGAATGATGATATCATTAAATTTTCGCGAGATTATTTTAATGTCTTGCTCGGCGAGCGCACCGGAGAGCACATTAAGATAAAGATCGGCACGGCAGAACATCCTACCGAACCACTCTATATGAAAGTGCGCGGACGCGATTTACTCACCGGCCTGCCGAAGGAAATCATTATCGATTCACTGCAAATTCGTGATGCGCTTTCAAAAAGCGTGCGTACGATCGTAGACAGTATACGCAGCACCATCGAAAGTACGCCACCGGAGCTTGTTGCCGATATTGCGGAGAACGGCATACTTCTTACCGGCGGGGGTGCGCTCTTGAAAGGATTGGATAGATTAATCGCTGAAGCGACCGGCATACCGGTTATCATAGCGGAAGATCCTCTCACATGCGTCGTGAGAGGTACCGCTATTCTGCTTGATGATATTGATTTGCTCAAACGCGTGGCATCAATGGAGCCGCAACAGCGATATCCTTTATAGATCATGATACTGTATGTGGAAATGGATTTTTTTGATTGGGGCGGCGGCTATAGCAGTATTCATACCGCTCTTTGATACTGGTGAAAGTATCGCGAAAAAATCGATTGGTACGGCTGTCCGGCTTGTAGCTGATTCGTTTCCGCCGCTTATCGAGCTGTTGTCATCTGATACTTCCCAAGAGACAGTGGAGTCTTTACGCGAAGAGCGCAATCGCTGCATTGCTCAATCGATCGAAAGCAAGCTCCTGCATGATGAAAATAATAAACTCAAATCCATGCTCTCGTTCCGAGATACACAGGATCTGATGATGGTCACTGCCCATATCATTGGAAGAACGACAGATCCTGCTCAAAGCATGATCACGATTGATCGCGGTACACGAGATGGATTGAGAATAGGATTACCGGTTGTCGCTCATGACGGTACGTTGATCGGACGAATCGGATATTCGGAACATGCGATAAGCGGAGTGAAACTCTTGAACAGCCCTGGAAATAAGACGCTTGCTGCCTATGAAAGCGCCTCAAACACTTTTATACAGGGTGTTGTGGAAGGAAAATTCCAGACCGGACTTCAGCTATCATTGATCCCTATTACCGAACCGGCGGAACGCGGACTGATGGTCTTTACATCAGGGCTCGAGAATGATATTCCTCGCGGACTCCTCATCGGATTCTTGTCTGACGTCACAGCTGCACCGGCAGATTTATTTTATACGATAACAATTCGACCCGCCATACAAATTTCATCTGTTCGCGATGTCGGCATACTTGTCAAACCTACTCATAAATCCGGGGAATGAACCTGCGTAATTTTTGCATTATCGCCCATATAGACCATGGGAAATCAACGTTGGCAGATCGGCTGCTGGAATATACATCAACTGTTTCAAAACGGGAGATGAAAGAACAGCTGCTTGACCAAATGGATCTCGAGCGTGAGCGCGGCATCACGATCAAATTGCAGCCTGTGCGAATGAAATACATGTCCGCGCATGGTACTATGATATTCAATTTGATCGATACGCCCGGCCATGTGGATTTTTCCTATGAGGTCTCCCGCTCCCTCGCGGCTGTTGAGGGCGCGATTCTTCTTGTGGATGCTACACAAGGAATCCAGGCACAGACGCTTGCGAATCTATATCTTGCCCTTGAGCAAGATATAGCCATCATTCCGGTTCTAAATAAAATCGACCTGCCAAGCGCAAGACCCGATGAAGTCGCCTCTGAAATCATGACTTTGCTCGGATGCCGCCGCGATGAAATCCTTGAGGTATCAGGGAAGACCGGCCAAGGAGTAGAGCTATTAATGCAAGAAATCTGCAAACGCATACCCGAGCCGGCACAATCGAAAGAACCGCATCTTCGGGCGCTCATCTTTGATTCTGTCTATGATGAGTATCGAGGAGTAGTTGCGTATGTGCGTCTCTTTGGCGGTACGGCACGTCGAGGCAGTAGTGTGTATTATAAGGGCACGGGGACGAAAATGGATGTAATCGAGGTCGGCTATTTCAAACCTCATTATTCGGCGACAGATGTAATTGCGGACGGCGAGATCGGATATATCGTCACGGGATTGAAAAATATATCTGACGCGCGTGTGGGCGATACGATCATCTCTGCCGAACATCTCATGACGACTGCTCTTCCAGGCTATAAGGAAGCAAAGCCAATGGTATTCGCGGGATTTTTCTCAAAGGATGGCGATCAGACGCGTGAACTTCGTGAAGCTATCGAAAAATTAAAATTAAATGATGCGGCCTTAGTGTTCGAACCGGAACATTCTCCGGCGTTGGGCTTTGGGTTCCGCTGCGGATTTTTAGGGTTGCTTCATTTGGAAATTACGCAGGAACGTCTGAAGCGCGAATACGGTATTAATCTTATTGTTACGGTACCGTCAGTGGCATATCGTATCAGGACGCTCGCGGAAGGAGCTTCTATCATAAGGAGTCCAAGTGAATTGCCGGACGTAATTGAATCCATCGAAGAACCCTGGGTACGCGCGGATATCATTACACCGGAACAATCGATCGGCGGGATCATGAAGCTGCTGTCGGAGCGCAAAGGAATGTACCGCAATACGGAATATCTGACCACCGCAGATGCGGCAGTCGCGCGCAGAGTTATTATTCATGCTGATATACCACTTGCATCGATTCTTGTTGACTTTTATGATATACTTAAAAGCGTGTCTGCCGGATACGCATCGCTTAACTATGAGCTTTCGGATTATCGGCCCGCAACCGTTGCCAAGCTTGTCATTTCTGTTGCCGGCGATGAGGTTGAGGCTCTTACATCGATCGTATACAGGGATCAGGCATATCATATTGGGCGAAAGATCGTTGAATCCCTCAAAGGGTTGTTGACAAGACAACAATTTGAGATACGCATCCAGGCCTCAATAGGGGGGAAGGTGATCGCTTCCGACCGCATCGCTCCGCTGCGTAAAGACGTGACGGCAAAACTGTATGGAGGGGATGTAACGCGCAAGCAGAAACTTCTCGAAAAACAAAAAAAGGGGAAAAAGCGTATGCGAGCGGGCGGCCATGTAGATATTCCAACCGAGGCCTATCTTTCAATACTCAAACGTTCATAGCGTACTTTCATCTAACCAGTCATAGTATGTCCAAAAAAAAGCAAAAAATTGTGTTTATCATTCTTGCGGTGATTGTCACCGCGAGCATGGTAATTACCTCCCTTACAACTCCATTTTTTTAATTTGGCCGCTATGCAGCCGCAAGCACAAGTATCGGCCACAGTTATCAAGCAGCCATGGGATGAAATTAGATCATTCTTTGGACTATTCACGGATCCAATAAGCTATTCGAGTATAGCGGTTTTGGTCGGTACCGGTATTGCGCTTATGATAGTTTTTTTCATGATGAGATCGCGACATGGGAACAAATGAAGTCGTTCTAGCTCAAATCTCGCCGATGCGCTCCCCAGACGAGATTCACAGTCTCGTGTCACGGATTCTTGTTTCGAGAGGGTACGTGAATGAGCAGCAGCAGCATCGTTTTTTGCATCCCGACTATACGCGTGATATCGGTGACCCGTTTTTATTTGATGATATGCAGCGTGCTATCGATCGAATACGCGCCGCGATCGACTCAAATGAATTAATTACGATCTATGGCGACTATGATGTTGATGGCGTATGCGCCACGGCTGTGCTTTTTGATACGCTGCGAATGCTGGATGCGCGGGTAGATGTTGTAATCAATCATCGCGAACGAGACGGCTACGGGCTGCAAATAAAAATGCTTGAGCTAATCCACCGCGCAGGATCTACTCTTGTAATCACTGACGATTCCGGTATTTCCAATGCGGCTGAAGTCGCGTTTGCAGTCGAACGAGGGATCGATGTGATCATAACCGATCATCATCAGATCCCTCCAGTTGATATGCTGCCGCAAGCATACGCGATCATCCATCCGCTTGTGCGGGCGGATCGCTATCCTTGCAAACACCTTGTCGGCGCCGGAGTTGCGTTTAAGGTCGTTCAGGCGCTCCTAAGATGCCCCTGGGTGCGTGATATATTTTTAAAAAAGGACATTTCGATTGAAGGATTTGAAAAATGGATGCTTGACATTGTAGCTGTTGCAACCGTTGCGGATTGCATGCCGCTTCTCGATGAAAACCGTGCGATCGTCAAGTACGGGCTCATCGTATTAAATAAAACGAAGCGTCTCGGTCTCCGCCATTTGCTTTCTTGCGCTCGACTTTCCGAAAAACAAATCACAACACATTCGATCGGCTTTGGCATTGCTCCGCGACTGAATGCCGCGAGCAGAATGGAACATGGTAAAATCGCATTTGAATTACTCACGACATCTGATGAAGAGATGGCGCAAGAGCTGGCGCAGACGTTAGAGCATACGAATGTTCGTCGGCAAAAGCTCACGGAAACCATTGTGCGCGCCGCTCGCATGGCAGTATCCCGCCAAGTCGAAGAGGGGAAAAAAATATTGATCGGCATAGGGGACTCATGGCCGTTGGGCATACTCGGGTTAGTTGCGTCACGCTTAATGAATGAATTCAAACGGCCGGTTATCTTGGTGACGGCGGCAGAAGCAGGAAGGGTCGGCGCGGCGAGGAGTATTGCTTCGGTTCATATCACCAATATATTTCATCGCTTCGAATATTTCTTCTTACGTTTTGGCGGCCATGCTGCCGCCGGGGGTTTTTCTCTTAAGCCAACTACTGATACCGATCTGTTCGTTAATGCAATCCATGATCACGCGGACAAAGAAGTCTCTTTGCAGCCGCATGAATTGGAGGGATCGCCTGACGCGGAGATTCGTTTGGCTGATATTACTTTAGATCTTGCGGAACAATTGCAGCTTCTTGAGCCACATGGCATCGGCAATCCCAAACCCATTTTTCGTATCTCAAACGTCACAATTCAGGCTATGGAACGAGTTGGCTCGCAAAAGCAGCATATAAGACTGCTCCTCTCCGACGGCGTGGCGTCCCGCAAAGCAATAGCGTTCTCGCATGCCTCTCGAATTGACAAGCTCGAACTGCTTGAAGGTGAGAGCGTAAGCGTCATCGCAGAAATCGATGTTCATGAATGGCGTATGACGAGGGAGACGCAACTCACGATTCGCACACTATCAAGGCCCTAGTACTACTATGAAAGCATTAATCCACACGGATGGCGGAGCGCGAGGAAACCCGGGACCGGCTGGCATCGGGGGGGTTATACTCGACTCAACCACCGGCAAAGAGATTGAATATTCTCAATATATAGGCATTGCAACTAATAATCAGGCAGAATATCGATCATTGCTGCACGCGTTGTTGATCGCGCAAAAGCTCAAAGCGCGATCCGTGATTTGTTATTTGGATAGCGAATTAATCGTTAAGCAGCTTAATGGAGAGTATCGCGTAAAAAATCGCATTCTCGGTCAAATCTTTCACCAGGTAAGGGATCTCGCGACACTATTTGAATCTGCTCAATTTATTCACATAAGAAGGGAGTTGAACAAACACGCTGATCGTCTTGTAAATAGCGCCATTGACAGCCATATTCGCTTGACGGAAGCATAGTACTGCCTTATACTTTCTTTCATATTCTTTGACAACACGAAAATAGGCTGTGCGATCACCTTCGCTTTATGGCGTGGGAGGAAAGTCCGAACATCCCCTCCGTTTTTGACGGGGGGACAGGGTAGTCGCTAATGGCGACCTAGGCGTAATGCAGCGGTGCTGATTTGCGGATATGAAGCGTGCTTATTGGCACGTTGCAATTTCGGACAGCAAACTACTGCATGATGCTTACGGGAAAGTGTCCTATCTCCAAAATCGAGATAGGATTCCCCAGCAATTATATTGATGGGGAGCAACAGAAAAGTCTTTCTGAAACGAAGGACCTCTCGAGGAAGATTCGAGAAGGAAGATACCGCCCCGATCCGGGGTAAGGGTGAAATGGTGTGGAAGCTCAATCAAGAGCTGATCATGGAATACGATTATTTGTCAACAAGACATACATGGTTTCGATTCGCTTTGTTCTTCTGTTCTTTTATATACGATCGGTACCTGATTTGTGTTGACCGTATCTATGGGTAAGAGCGCACCAGAGCCGGAGTGATTCGGCTGCTTGGCAAACACCTACCTGATGCAAGAGCTCAATACGCTCGCTTGAACCCCCTTGGGGATTACCTGATGACAGTAAAGTCGTCACGCTTTTCCCTAATCGGGCTAGAGAGATGACCGCAGCATGTATAATTCGGGAAGTAATGAGCGTGATGGAAATTGAGTACCCCGAGTAAATATGATATCATTCCTTGTCATGTTGATTTGGATACTCAATTTATTACGTATGAACCCTTGAATGAACATGATACAGAATTCGGCTTATAGGCTCTATTTTCGTGTTGTGAGTGAGTAATTATATTTTGGTTTGAAATAAGCGTAGAGGTCAATAGAAGAAGCGTGGAAGTATTGTATGAAAAAAAACGACCTGCTATTTGCGGCATTATTGGTGCCATTTGATTTTGTATTTTTACTGGCAGCGGGATACGCTGCCTATTTTTTACGTTTTCAAGCGCTCACGGATCTTCAACCGGTAATCTATCAGATACCTCCGTCGATCTATACGAGCTACGCGATCGGCGTAGGCATATTTACAATCCTGATCTACGCACTATCAGGACTTTATCATTTTGGGCACGACCGCGTACAAAACGAAGTGTCAAAAATTATTACTGCATGCTCCACGAGCTTCATGCTTGTCATTGTTTTTATTTTCTTTATTCAAGAATTATTCAGTTCGCGATTCATCATACTGGCTGCATGGCTCCTTGCTATCGCCTTTACGATCACAGGACGCCTTTTGTTGCGGATTTTTCGTCTTATCTTGTTCCGTTATTCAATTGGCTCGCAACGAGTCGCGATCATAGGATCCGATAAGCGTACGAAAGAATTTATCAGTGAAATAGAGCGACGTCTATGGCTCGGATATCGTCTCGCATTCCATGCGGAACGACTCACTGATGCGGTCTTTGAACGATTGCGACAAGTGGCCGCGCATGGTTCATTGGATGGGATAATTGTTATCGATGCAAATCTTGAATCGAATCAACTGCGAGCGCTCATCGAATTTGCAGACATCCATCATGTAAGCATCAGGTATTCTGCGGATATGATCGGGGAAAAAAATATTGAGATATCAACTGTTCTTGGCGTCCCGCTTATTCATTTTAAGCGCACGCGGCTCCATGGGTGGGGTAGGATTATGAAGCGTTCTTTTGATATGCTTATCGGCTTAGTGTTGACAGCAGGATTCCTTCCGATTGCGTTTTTTGTCGCAATTGCCATAAGACTTGATTCTCCCGGGCCTATTATTTATCGAAATGTACGTGTTGGTCAGGATGGAAAGCTCTTTGATACCTATAAATTCAGATCAATGTTTCAACAGCATTGTACCGGCCCGCAGTACGATAAAGACGGCGCGGCTGAACAGTATCAAAGACGCCTGGTGCAGAATCGGAGCGTGCGTCACGGACCTGTTTTCAAGGTATTGGATGATCCTAGAAGGACTCGTGTTGGACGATTTCTGGAGCGGACAAGTCTTGATGAGCTACCGCAATTCATTAACGTATTGAAGGGCAATATGAGCCTCGTTGGACCACGGCCCCATATGCCGTCTGAAGTTGAAGGATATCGACGAGCGCATTATCAACTCTTTCGCGTTAAACCCGGCATAACTGGACTCGCGCAAATCAGCGGACGGAGCGATATTGATTTTGAGGATGAAGCACGTCTTGATATTTATTATCTGGAGCACTGGTCGCTCCTTCTCGATCTGGCTATACTGTTAAAAACTCCGTATGCGGTGCTCACACGCCGCTCTAACGTATAAGTGCGTATGCAGTGTCAATTATGAAGATAGCATTAATACATGATCATCTCGTGCAAATAGGCGGCGCTGAGCGCGTCTTGAAGGTATTTTCTGATTTATACCCTGATGCACCTATTTATACACTTATCTATGATGAAAGCCGGTTTCATGATTTTATCGACAGATCGAGAATACGTACTTCGTTTCTACAAAGCGTGCCTTTCAGCAAGTCTCGTTATCAATGGCTCTTACCTTTGATGACAACCGCGACCGAGCTTCATGATCTTAGCAAATTCGATGTTGTACTCTCAAGTTCATCGGCATTTTCAAAAGGAGTGATCACAAAATCAACTACAATGCACATATGCTATTGCCATACCCCCACTCGGTACTTGTGGACAGACTCGCATGCGTACACAAATGATCTTAAGATACCCGGATTGATTAAAAAAGGGGTTCCTTTTTTGCTTTCTCAATTACGTTTATGGGATCAATTGGCTGCAAATCGCGTTGATCACTTTATCGCGAATTCAAAAACCGTCCAAGAACGAATTATGAAATATTATCGAAGGACAAGCGATTCAATTTATCCGCCTGTTGCGCTTGATAAATTTTATATTTCCGAAAAGGTTGATAATTATTTTTTAGCGGGCGGCCGGCTTGTCTCATATAAAAAATTTGATATGATATGCGAGGCATTTAACAATCTGGGACTGCCGCTTAAAATATTCGGGATCGGTCCCGAACAACAAAAACTTAGAAGAATTTCCAGGAAAAAAAATATTGAGTTTCTCGGAGCCGTCACCGATGCACAGCGTGCTGATCTCTATAGTAAATGCATAGCGTATATTCACCCGCAAGAAGAAGATTTCGGAATTACCGCGATTGAAGCGATGGCTTCCGGCAGGCCGGTAATAGCGCTCGCCGCGGGCGGAGCTTTGGAAACGATTGTCGACGGGCTAACCGGTACATTTTTTTATGATCAAGATTGGCCCGCCCTCGCTGATGCCGTCATCCGTTTTGATGCCACGAAATATAATCCGGAAAAGATACGCCGCCATGCGATGCAATTCAGTGTAGATAGATTTAAGAAAGAAATTACGGGATATGTTGATCGCGCGCTGGAACGCTGGCAGGATGTGCAACACATGAAACGTCTACGGGAGACAAAACGGTTATTTTAATATCCTAATGAAGAATCCATGATTGCAGATCATTTGCTAGCTCATATCGGACAGTATATCTTATTAAAAAACAAAAGCGGACTACTATTATTGCGTAAGCTCCGCTCTGCCATTGCCTGGGGATTGCCCGGCGGCCGTATCGAAGAAGGGGAGAGCTGGGAGCAGGCTCTAGAACGAGAAATAAAAGAAGAAACGGGCCTTACGATTACTGAACCGAAGCCGATCGCGGTGCATCTTATGCGTGAAGGCTCCATGATGAAATATTGCGTATATTTTAAGGCAGATGTTGTTGATGAAGCGCGGATGCTATTTGACAAAAAAACACATTCCTTGAAATGGGTTTCTTGCCAAGCGGCAGCCAATCTCGATTATGTTTCTTCTGATATGAAGGATATCATCCTTGGCTTTTTGAAGGAGACATAGCACCGCTGTTATTGAGACTGTAGAAAAATATCAGACGTAACTTTCTTCCGGCTCCTTTCGGCGCCGTTTGAGCCAAAAATGGCTTCTCACTCGTCGAAATACTCCAGTATTCCGACGAGTTGCGGCACTATTTTTGATCTCAAACGTCATCCAAAATGACCGGGAAGCTATTTTTCTACAGCCTCATTTTGATATAAAAATCGTTCCATCTTGTCAAAGTAATTTCTAGATGCTCATACAAACACATTGATTGTGCGACACATGAAGGTCTTCATTATTTCATGGAAAACGAAAGGGGATACGATTAGAATGTATTTGAATCAAGTCGTTTTACCTCCATGATGAAATTTTCTGTGAATATCACGCAAGCGTTTCGATGTAATATGGGTATAGACTTGAGTCGTCGCTATATTGCGATGTCCGAGAAACTCCTGAACAGTACGGAGATCAACGCCCTGCGTGAGAAGATCTGTGGCAAAACTATGCCGTAGCGTATGTGGGGTCGCCAAAAAAGGAAGCCCTGCTTTTTTTGCATATTTTTGGACAATACCCTCAATTGCCCTCGTTGTAAGGCGTTTTGAGTCAGTTTGAGGGCCCTTGAACCTAATAAAGAGCGGTTCATAATCATCATTACGCGAAGATAGGTATGTTCTCACCCACATCAAAGCCTGCTGTGAAAAATACACTGTTCGCGTATATCCGCCCTTGCCAATAATACTCACTTCAAAATCCGGCGCATGAAGTACGCCCTCAAATTGCTTACGGTCGAGAGCCGCGAGTTCCGCAACACGAAGACCTGTGGAGAAGAGCGACTCTAGAATTGCTCTGTCACGAAGCCCTGCACTCGTTTTTGGATTAGCCATTTGGCAAAGTTTATCAACCTGCGTACCGTCAAGAAATTTAATCAGCCGTTCACGCCGCTCCTTTGGTAGTTTAATTTTTTCAGTCGGAAGCGATTCTATATCCCTTTCATGAAAAAATGCAAAAAACATCCTAAGCGCGATTAAATAACGGCTTTGCGTCGAGCTTGAGAGCGAGGGAGATAACTTTCTTGTTTTGTTTGGACGTCGCGCAAGCCATAATCGGTATTTCTGTATATGCTCCGCGGTAATTTCTCTTGGGGTAATCGTTGCAAGATTATTTAATTTCAACCATGTAATAAATGATTTCAAGAATCTACCGTAATTCTTTATGGTATTTAATGATAATCCTTTTTCAACCTCGCTATATTCAAGAAAGTCAATATAATATGCGGGTGTTGGTTTTTGCATATATTCTACATATGAGAAAGACCCTATCGCTCTCAAGATGCTCGAGTCCTGGTTTGCCTGCCCAGGCGTTCATAGCTAACACAAATTCAATTTACCTACATTATACGAAGTATAATACACCATAAAACAACCCCTTCATAGCTCCTTTCTGTGGATAACCGATATCAGATTGCAAAAGAATTCCGCCGAACCTATCATTTTTCACCCGCGCGAAGGCGGGTATCCAATAAAATGACATAATCACCAGCCTGAGATAAAAACAAGGGGTGTCATAGACAGCCCCTTATCACGATAAAATGAAACACGATATGTCCTCTATTTGCCGCCTTCGCCCTCCCAGGACTCGAGCATCTTTAGATCGTCCGGGTCCAAGGGACCCGTGTCCTTGACCGGCTTGTGTTGGTTATACCCTTGCCCTGTGTTGAATCCGTTGGCGTTCTCCTCATTCCTCGCCTCCATGGCGCCCCCTTTCTGGCAGCTCTTGCGCTGCCGATCGTTGATCCATGCGTCCAGTATCTGTCGCAGCGCAATCGCTGCTGTGAGATACAGCAAAGCCGATGCTGTTAAACCGCTTACTGCCGCAATAATTGTCCATGTGGCCGAATCAATTGTCGATATCCTGTTTGCTAAGCTTTGCAGTGACTCGCTCGGGTCCCTGCGCGGTATGAATAGGACTGCCGGTACGACTGTTAGGATCATGGCTGAAATCCAGTATTCTCCGCGAGACATCGAGTATCCTCCTCCACGACCGAATACGGGCAAACTTGGTTGCGCGATATCGTTTCCATTGCTTCTTCAACGAACAATGCCTCCTGAAAAGTAAGTATGCAGTGGAAACAACCCACATGTCAACGGATCACTATCCCCCATCATGTATATTGAATTTATGCGTCGCACAATTTTTGATGTTGCTTTCTCTATAACATTCAATGTATAAACCGCCTTATACATTGAATGTTGCAAATCTTTCTTGAATATCGCCTACCCGGCAAAGCAGCTTAAGAGACTTCTGAAAAAGAGCTTCCAGGTCCTTTGCGATTCAATTTCGTTCCAAAAAGGATGATGAACGCGAAGGAATACTGGAGTATTCCGACAAGTTCAGCGCCTTTCTTGGAAGGAAATTGGGCGGAAAGGAGCCGGAAGAATTACATAATGAACTTTTGCAGAGGTCTCTTAAGGAAGATATTTCAGAGGGTCAACGGGAATACCATTAAGGCGTACTTCAAAATGCAAATGCGGGCCAGTTGTGAGCTTGCCAGCTCCTGCCGTACCTGGCATACCGCCTGAAAAACCAATAATATCGCCCTTTTTAATATAGGTGTCCTCCGGAACGATAATCCTGCTTACATGCCCATAGACCGTTGCGAGGCCTTGGTCATGGACTATCATGATATAGCTATAGCCCATACCGTTGTCTTTCGCGCGCGCGACATAACCGCTTGCCGCGGCCTTCAGTGGTGTTCCTTGATATGCCCTGATATCAATTGCGGAATGTTCAAAGATATGTCGGAACGGATAATCGGGATCTCGGAAGTAGGTAGTGATGCCGCGTGAAGGGTCAACCGGCCAAGAAAGTGAAACGGGCTTATTGTCAAACAAATCCAATCGCTGGCGTATTGATTTTTCCAACTCTGAAATCTCGCTATCAGCTGCGACTTGTTCGGCTCGAGCTTCTATCAAAAGCTGCTCATATTTTTCCTTCGAAAGGACTGACTGCAACACGAGTACCTCTTTTGCTTTTTTTTGCTCTTTAAGCAGATCTCCTGAAACTTCAAGCGATTGTCGCAATTCTTGCAGCCTTACCTTGCTCTGTTCAAGCGTATTTCTCTGTGCAAGCAATTGATCTTTCAAGACTTTAAGCCGCTCAAGCGATTGGAATACTTCTCCGTTTACGGTCTCAAGATATTGGATGGTGTCAAAAAAATCAGAAAAGCGTTCATTCGTTAAAAATAGCTCGAGATAATCGCGGCGTTCTTGCTTATGGATCTGTCGTACAAAGGCAGCGAGATGCTCTTTATACAACGCGATATCCGTCTCTTTATCTTGAATTTGAACCGTTGCTTGTTCCACCTCGAGTCCAAGCTGCGCTATCTCCTCTGCTGCTGCTTCGATAGATAACTCCGTCTTTCTGACGCCATCTTCAATGTTAGCGATATCTGATTGCAAGGATGCGGCCTCCTGAAGTCGCGCGCGAATAGCTCGTTCATAGGTATCAATTTGCGAACGCAAGGATGAGACTCTGCTGCGCTTGTCGCGAATCTGTTCGTTTAATTCCAGTATGGAAATGTCATGAGATGTCCCCTGCGCACCGACATCGTCGCTCACGATGGCAATTCCGAACAATGTCATGACAAAAGCACATGCGCTCAATACGATGATCCGTTCTAATACCTTCATAACAATACATGGTGATCGATAAATTGAGACTGTAGTAAAATATCAGCGGGAAGCTATTTTTCACCAGTCTCAAATTGCAATTTTTTTTCGGCATCCTTGATGCGTTCCACTGATCGTTTCTTGCCCAGCACTGAAGCGACCTCAAACGGACTCGGGCTTGCCGCCAAACCCGTTAACGCAACCCGCAACGGCCATAATACAACACCGTTTTTCATGCCCGCACTTTGAATCTCTTTTTTCAGCTGATCTTCAAGATTCTCCGGGCTATATTCATCCGCCGAAATTTTTTGAAGTGATGAATATGCGATAAGGAGTCCTTGCTTGATTTCCTCGACTGGGGTTTTTTTCCATATAAGCAACGCGGCGTCATATTCCAGTTCTTGCGTGAATACATAGGAAAGACGATGAGGTATCTCGCGTAAACGGTGGATACGTTCTTGCTCAAGTCGGACGATCGATTCAAGCTCTGTTTGAGATAACCGTCGTCCATCTGTCGAAACCGAATAACTCTCCCCTTCTCTTACGATATACCCTTCCTCAATCAAATACGGGATACACCATGAAGTTAATTCGGGAAGACTCATCCCGCGAATATACATGGCGTTGAACCACTCTAATTTCTGTAAATCAAAAATGGCGCCCGACTTATTCACGCGTTCCAAAGAAAACTCCTTTTCGAGCTCCTCCAATGTAAATAGCTCGCGATCGTTGCCGGGATTCCATCCAAGAAGCGCCATAAAATTAACCAGCGCTTGCGGAAGGTATCCTTCGGTGCGATATTCAAGCAGCGATACCTTATTTTGACGCTTGCTTAATTTTGTCCTGTCAGGATTCAAGATCAATGGCAGATGAGCAAACTCCGGTACGGTAAATCCGAATGCCTCATCGAGAAGAATTTGTTTCGGTATATTGGATATGTGTTCCTCTCCCCTGATAATATGGCTTATCTTCATCTGATAATCATCGATTACTACGGCGAAATTATAAAGCGGCGCGTCAAAATCCTTCGCAATGATAAAATCATCAAGCGTATTGGTATCAAAGGTGAGTTCCCCACGAATATGATCAACGACGCTTAACACTCTGTTGCGCGGTATGCGAAAACGAAGCGTAGAAGATTTTCCGCTTGACTTCATTGCGGCACGTTGTGATGCGGATAGGTCTGCGCATGTGCCACTATAGCGAGGCGGCTGCTTCGAGAGTACTTGCATTTCACGCTCCTGTTCTAACTCCTCTTTGCTGCAATAGCATGGGTACACAAGATCTTTATCCGCCAATTGGCGCAGAAAGGGAGTGTAGGAGCTCATTCTTTCACTTTGGCGATAGGGCGCGCACTCCCCGCCTGTTCCCGGACCCTCATCCCACTGTATGCCAAGCCATTTCAAGCCTTCAAGTATATCATCCTCAAATTCCTTTTTTGAACGCTCAATGTCAGTATCTTCGATGCGGACGATAAAAACACCATTATTTTTTTTTGCGAACAAATAATTAAAAAGCGCCGTACGCGCGGTACCGATATGAAAATACCCTGTCGGTGATGGTGCGATTCGTGTTCGTATCATGCCCAAAGAATGCAGACTTACTTAAAGACGGTAGCAAAATACAGGAAGCTACGGTTCAACAGTCTCAACTTTTTGTTATGATAATCTTTGTTCCTATCGGTGTCCAGTCATAAAGCAATTTCGCTTTATCTGTCCCGAGGCGAATACATCCGCCTGATACCGGCGTTCCGAGATGATCTTCGCCTTCTTTCCTGCCTCCCGGCCATTCCGGAAGCTCATGGATCCCGTATTTACCCGCGCGAATACCATTCCCCCCTAGTCCCATCCAGTACGGCATCCATAGCTGCGCCGGTCCTGACCATGCCCTGCCGGATTTATTCACAATCTGAAACTCCCCCACCGGGGTCGGCATACCCGGCTTACCCGTTGATACGCGAGCCGAGTCTAACATCATATCTCCTAAATAATAGCGAAGCCGTTGATCGTCAAGCGCTACCTCTATTCTCTTTTTCAATTTGATTTTTGATTTGCTTCGAGGATCGTAGCTTGCCTCTATCTCCGTACGGTCGTCAAACCCATCGCCATCCGTATCATTTTTTGCGGGGTTTGTTCCGATTGAAATCTCATACGCGTCAGTAAGGCCGTCTTGATCAGAGTCGGCTTCTGTCAGCTTGATCGCTTCCGGCGTAAGAGGTGAATACCCATTGAGCGCCTCAATCCAATCACTGTATCCATCGCCATCCGTGTCTGCGTTAAACGGATCAGTCCCGTAACGCAATTCATCATGATCTTGTAATCCGTCGCCGTCGCTATCAATATTCTTTTTTGTATCTGCCTGCGTCTCGGTTGGCGCACAGACATAATAGAGTAACGCTAAAGCCAATACAAAACGAGCGGCTATGAGCGCCATAGCGTTAATAGGGATAATCACCGCCCTGTAATCGATAATCGGGGAATAACTCATCTTCATTCAAATCGCTTGGCACAGCAGGCGATGTATCGAACTTGTTGAATAACGAATTCAGTTTTTCAAGATTTTCTTCCGTGTTGGCTATGAGCGGCAGTATAAATTTGGCCGATTCCACAGTGAAGGCGTCAGAAATTCTCTTTTGGGAATCTTGGCTCATCAATCCCCACAGTGTCCCGATTATGATGAGTATAAAACCAAAGATTGACCACGCTGCGGCGGCGGCTCGTTCAGAGCGAAATGCAATAAATGGCGTCGAACGCTCAACAGCCTCTACATCACGATACTGAAAATATCCGTACGCGATAAAAAAGGGGAAAGAAAAATATAAGACCACAAGCGAAAGAAACAAAGCAAGTATCCATCCGCCGGGTATTCCCAGAGATAGATAATATATCGCGAGTAAAAAAGTTGTCATGATAGCCATGGCAGCCGCGTATCTTCCGAACACTTTCATAAAAAGTCCGTGCAATAAATAACGGCTTTTCGCGAGGGTCTCTGTACCGCGCTCCTTTTCAAACAAGACGATATAGACTGCAAAGTAATACCAGATTGAGAAGAGGATCGGCAAGATTCCGGTAAACGAAGAGCCATACAGCACTAACGCGAGCAGAATAGCTATCCAGTAGAGTGACGCAAATCTTTGACGGGCGAGGCCAAACGCCTTCTTGACTGAAATAATCTTGCCGCGCTTGTTATATTCATGCACGAGATACGCCGCCGCAGCGAATAGATAACTGTATAGATATCCGAATGCAACCAATATTCCAAGATTGACCAATGAAACGAATGATTGCACAAACTGCGGCTGTTCCCTCACCAGCGCAGAAAGGATTCCGCTGATAAATAGGTTTGCAAAGCCGCTAGCCGCGATCAATGCGGTAATGCCGGCAAGCTGGCTAAACAACGCTCTGTAGACGTCGTAGGTGCGCGAAAGAAGCGACCCGACACCGGGTAAATTAACAATCGGTATAAAACCGTTTTGTTTTAATCTCATACGCATGGGTTGTATGATTTAATGTTCAAATTGTCGATGTGGAAGGCTGTCGGCTACGCCGCCGTTATTTCTTCAAGTCCTTGACCTCCGCCCACCAGGAATCGAACCTGGAACCCCCAGCTTAAAAGGCTGTTGCTCTGCCGATTGAGCTATGGGCGGATAGTGCGGGGCGGAGGTCAAGGACGTGCCGGTTGAGCTATGGACGGAACATGCGCTAGGCGCCGGATCATGGAGTGTGCCAAATAGCGATATAGGATGAATCCATCCTTGATTACTAGTATATTGCTATTGAAAAAAAACATCAAGGGATTTACTGAACTATCCGCACATATGGTAACGAAAAGCCTATGCTTTTGGCCGCCTTCAAAGCCCTTCAGCGAAAAAAATCCTCATCGTATCTACGGATACGTTTGCGGTTTTTTTCGCCTCCAGGACTTTGATTCCGGCTCAAAATCATACATTTTTCTTGTTAACCCATGTATGGATAGTCAGTAAATGCTGGGGATATAGTGTGGACAGTTATTGACCTTGTCTTCCTGTGAGAATGGGATACAATGAGCTCGCAGAATAATCATTGTTTTTCTATGGCTATCAATCAAGAATTAGTCGAGCGCATCCCCCCGCATAACATCGAAGCGGAGCAATCATTGCTTGGCGCTCTTCTTATCGACAAAGACGCGATCAATCGGATTGCGGACGCGATCACGCCCGCGGATTTTTATAAAAACAGCCATGGGATGATATTTGAAGCTATGGTCGAGCTCTATGAAAAACATGAGCCGATCGATCTGCTAAGCCTTGGCAACAGGCTCGATGAACGCAAACAGCTTGAAGATATCGGCGGGAGAAGCTATCTCATCGGGCTCGCGCAAGTTGTCCCTACGTCAAGCAACGTAGCGCATTACGCAGGTATTATCCAAAAAAAAGCAACGCTGCGGCGTCTTCAGACAGTTGCCGCCGGAATCGCTGAATTGTCTTATACAGATAACGATTTAGAAGATCTCCTTGACAAGGCAGAAGAGCTGGTTTTTTCTGTTTCGCAAAAAGCGAACAAACAAGCGTTCTCTCCATTGAAAGAGATACTTGATGAGGCTTTCGAGCGCATAGATGCGATTCATAAAGAAGGCGGGGGGGTGCGCGGTATTCCTACGGGATTTGCGCAGCTTGATAATCTCTTGGCCGGTCTGCAAAAATCCGATCTCATCGTGATCGCGGCACGACCAAGCGTAGGCAAGACAAGCCTGGCGCTTGATTTCGCCCGCCGTATTGGGATGCGCGCCAAGAAATCAATCGGCATCTTCAGTCTCGAGATGTCAAAGGAGCAGCTTGTTGACCGCCTGATTTGTTCCGAGGCTGGCATTGACCTGTGGAAAATGCGCACGGGCAAGCTACAAGATCGCGAGGGTTCGGATGACTTTGTTCGCATCGGTCATGCAATGAATTCACTTTCTGAAGCAAAGATCTTCATCGATGATTCAGCTTCCGCTAATATTCTCGAGATTAAATCAAAAGCACGGCGCCTTCAGAGCGAACACGGACTTGATTGCATCATTCTCGACTATTTGCAGCTTATGGAGGGGAAGATGCGATCAGAGGGAAGAGTACAAGAAATTGCTGAAATCACCCGCGGCCTCAAAGCTATCGCGCGTGAATTAAACATACCGGTTATCGCTCTCTCCCAGCTCTCTCGCCAAGTTGAAATGATTAAACCAGCCATTCCCCGTTTATCGCATCTGCGAGAGTCCGGAACGATCGAACAAGACGCTGACGTTGTCATTTTCATTTATCGAAAGGCCGCTGACCGCAATTACCGATTCGAAGAATTGACTGATGAAGAAAAGCATCTAGCTGAAATCATGATAGCCAAACACCGCAATGGTCCAACGGGCACGGTGAAGCTCTACTGGGATGAGAAGCGCGTAAGTTTTCGCAACCTTGATCAACAGCATCAAGCTGGCGAACCGCTATTCCAAGTGCCATTTTAAGGGATTATGAATACCAAAAGCGACCATATCTATACATGAGGACCGCAATCAATGTCATATCCGCATTCAATACAAAATTTGATTGACTATTTTACGAAATTCCCGGGAATAGGAGAAAAGACCGCGCAACGATTCGTATTTTTTTTATTGCGCCAACCTCAACAAGAGTTAATCCGGTTCGCAAAACTTATCATGAATCTACCCGACGCGATCACGCTATGCCGCGTATGCTATAACTATACGGAAAAAAATCCATGCGCCATCTGCTCGGCCGCAAGAGACAAAAGCATGTTATGCGTAGTCTCGCATAGCCATGATCTAAGCGCGGTGGAACGCACAGGAGCATATCACGGATTCTATCACGTGCTTGGGGGTACGCTTAATATTCTCGATGGCATTACGCCGGATAAACTCCGATTCAAGGAGCTTATCGAACGCATCGCGGCGCCGGATATAAAAATACAGGAATTAATATTAGCATTTAATCCTGACCTTGAAGGAGAAAGCACTGTTCTGTATTTATCCAAACTGTTAAAGTCGTACAAAGTACGCGTTACCAAATTGGCGCGGGGCTTGCCGCGAGGCGCCGATATCGAATACGCCGATGATGTCACTTTGTCTGAAGCTCTACGAGCACGAAAAGATGTTTTTTAGCAGATACTTTTGTAATTCGCTCCGTTTCCGAATGTCAATTCCTAACAGGTTTAGGAAATCGCGGTAATCCGTACTTTTGTATATTCTTGACGATGGCCCCTTTTTCTGCGATAACGCACTTTTGGCTTAAACTTCACCACGGTCACTTTTTTTGCCCTGCCTTGTTCAACGATGATCGCTTTTACCGATGTTCCGGATAGAAATGGCGCGCCAAGCTGGATCTCATTACCGTCTTGGGATGCAATCAAAAGCACTTCTTCGAATGAGACATCTTCTCCGACGGCGCCGGAGAGTTTCTCCACTTTAAGATCATCCCCTTCCTTCACGAGATATTGTTTGCCTCCTGTTTTTATTACCGCGTACATAGATCAATCATATGTATGATGAGCGCATTATGCCAGATACTTTTTTATCTGTCAACATGCATGACCGCGCTCCTCTTACGCAAAGCTGTTGATATCCGAAAGGATCTTTAGTTGTACTACGCGGCTTTTTTTTGCTGCTGAATAGGACGAGTCGCCTCGCCCGTTTCTATTGGCAATGATTTCTTCACAAAATCGGTAAGCAATACCTTGACAAAAATCTCACCTGACGGCATATGCGACAATTGCCTTCTATCAAGTCGCGCGTCCGTCATCATTGACTGGACTACCTCGTTCATGCCTATCTTTCCACTGATGATCTTCTCTTGCGCGTTCTTAATCCGCAGATAAAGCATATCCGTTAATAAGGAGCGGACCGTATCATCCTGCACGTTGAATTTCTCCTTAAACCCAGTTTCAATATTCTGATGCAATTCTTCCTGTCCTTTGTCGGCGCTTCGTGCCTCTGTTACGCTTTCGAGCGCAGAGTGCAAATCAGTTATTTCATCGCGATATTTCGGAAAAAAAGTCGCCATATCCTTGAGATGTTTGGCGCGAGCGGTAGGATCTTGCTTCTGAAACGCTTCCCCTAATTGTTTTACTGTCTCAAGAAAATATGCTGTTGCCTGCTCTTGTTCGACACGTGAAATTTGTTCCATATCCGATTGAATAATAGTTAAGCGCTCTGTTGTCTGCGGTAGAGGAGAAATCCGCATACCACCATGAGAGCAACGACTACTCCGAGCGCCATCAATTTTTCAGCGCTCTGCAAAAAAAGCCCCGCGATTCCGAAACTCGCTGAAAAAAAATAGAGTGCCAAAACAGCGGATCGATGGGAAAAACCGGCATCCAACAGCCGAAAATGCAGATGCTTTCGGTCGCCAACAAATGGCGAACGCTTCTCGACTATGACCCTCCTGGCAAGAACCCATGCGACATCAAGGATCGGAATACCAAGGATCAATAACAGGGTTGCGAATTTCGCTCCGGAGATGATCGCTATCACGCCGAGCATATACCCTGCCAATGTGCTGCCCGCTTCTCCAAGAAAAATCTTCGCGGGATGGAAATTCATAATCAAGAAACCGGCGAATGCTCCCGCGATTATCAGAGAGAGCACTGCCGTGGGCATATTCACAAAAAATACTATGCTGACAAGAGAGATGATCACGGCTCCGATTACCGTAATTCCGCTTACAAGGCCGTCCAAGCCATCCAGCAGCTTTGTGGTATACATCATTCCCATGAGCCACATGAATGTAATCAAATCCGCCCAAACCGTAACAAAGCGCGGCAAATCATTCCACCAAAACAACAGGATATTCCATTGATCAAGACGGATAACTCCTCCAAATGGATTTGTGATCACGTCTACACCGATACCAAAAGAAATTACCACTATCGCGGCGAAGATTGGCGCGAGGATTTGATACCGCGGACGCAGTGAGTAGATATCGTCCAACATCCCGCCCAGAACAAGGATACCTCCGCCAAGCAGAATACCAAAAAGATGCTTCCCATGAACATGGGCATCGGTTATAGCGATCCATGAGTCAGGGCTCAAGAGATAATACAGTACGATGCTTACGGTACACGCCGCATAAATAGCAAGACCGCCAAGCAGCGGGGTAGGTTGTGTATGCAGCTTACGGCCGCCTATCGGCGCATCAACGATCGCGTAGCGAAGGGCTATACGGCGAATGACACCTGTGAACACTACACTGATCAATACCACCGCGCCTGCAAGCGCAACAAAGGTCATAGGGGTATTACATTCGTGCCTTCGGAAGTATCCTCAACTCGATATCCCCGCTTCTCAATCTTGACGCGAAGCATATCGGAACGCTTCCAGTCCTTATGCTCGCGAGCCTCGTTTCTCTGTTTGACGAGCGAGGAGATGCCAGCCGGCAATGCTTTTGCGCCGTACTTTTCAATCCCAAAACCAAAAACGGCATCCCATTTCAGCAATGTGCGATGAAGCGATTGATAATCCCCTGCTCTGTACGTCTCGCGCATCCCATGAATACGCTTGAGGAATGTAAAAAGAATCGCAAGTGTTTTCGGCATATTAAGATCATCCGCGAGCGCTGCGTCGAATTTGTCATCATACTCAACGCGAAATTCAGCCGTTCCTGCACTCTCGGAACCCTTTGGCGCGTTGCGTGCGGCATGAGTGAGTGATTTTATATCGCGTACAAGATTTGACATTCCCTCATGTGCTTGGGCAAGCGCGTCCCAAGAGAACGACAGCTTCTGCCGGTAGTGTGCGGAATAGCAAAAAAAACGATAATCCATCGGAGAAAATCCCCGATCCTTTATATCTCGCATCGTGATAAAATTGCCGGCTGATTTTCCCATGCGCATTTTATCAATGACAAGAAACTCCGCGTGCATCCAATAGCGAGCCATTCTTTTGCCGGCCGCTGCCTCGCTTTGAGCGATTTCGTTCGTATGGTGGATCGGTATATGATCGATTCCGCCCGTATGAATGTCGAAAGGCTGGCCGAGATATTTCGTTGACATTGCCGAACATTCAATGTGCCAGCCGGGAAATCCGATTCCCCAAGGACTTTTCCATTCCATTTCTCGTTTTTCTCCCTTATCCGAAGATGGAGAAAATTTCCATAGAGCAAAATCCCATGGATTGCGTTTTTCTTTATTCTCCTTCACGCGCGCGCCTGCTTTTTGGTCGGAAAGATTCAGACGAGCGAGTTTCGGGTAATCTTTGAAATGCGAAGTATTAAAATAGATACCATCGCTTATGCGGTATGTATATCCCTTCTTCTCCAATATTTCTATGAGCTGAATCTGCTCCTCGATATGATCGGTTGCTTTGGACCAAACAGACGGAGGGATAATGTTTAATTCAGTAATTGTCTCCTGAAAAACTTTTGTATAATACGCCGCGATGTCCCATACGCTTTTTTTCTCCTTGAGCGCGGCGAGAAGAAGCTTATCTTCCCCGATATCAGCATCAGAAGTCAAATGTCCGACGTCGGTAATATTCATGACATGCTTGACGCGGTATCCAAAGTACATGAGAGATCGTTTCAGCGTGTCGACAAACAGATAGGTGCGCAGATTTCCGATATGAGCGTAGTTGTATACGGTCGGACCGCACGAGTAGAGTCCGACCGCTTTTCCTTTCAACGGACGAAAAACCTCCTTCTTCCGAGTGAGCGTATTGAAAAGCTTCATGCCCTGCATATATGTATCATTGCCGTTCCCATACGTTCACTTGTACCATTTTGATTTTGGCTTTGCAAGAAACGATTGGTAATCCTCCAATAGATAACGCAATGGACGAGATGCCCATTCGCGCCCGGCATAGTCAATATTGATTCGCGGCGTGCGGTTGATTCTGCGAGCGAGCTCTCCCTTGCCTGTTTGAATCCAAATTTCTTTTCCCTTTGTGATATCGTATCCATACTGTTCGCCTGACAATCCAAGCCATCTGCATACCTTGCCGGGACCGTTGGTCAATTGTATTCGTTCTCGATTCGAAAGCCGGGTATCATGACCGACAGTCGGATTGATTGCGCGTATGAGCACGCATGACGGCCATCCCTCCTTGCCGGTGGAGATATTGCACTGCCAATACATCCCGTACACGAGGTAAATATAGATATGGCCTCCGATCAAAAATTCTGCTTGATTGCGCGCGGTCCGCTTTCCTTGATAAGCATGCGACGCCTTGTCTTGAGGTCCGGGATAACTCTCGGTTTCAATTATTACTCCCCCGCGCACCGTACCTTGCGATGTGCAAAAAATCGTCATGCCGAGCAGAAGCCGCGCTACACTGCGTGATTGCAGGAGAAAAAATGCTCGGTCCGCCGTTCCCGACCCCATACCATTCTTATCGATTGACGAGAACTGTGCCGCCCGTAACAGTATCCTTCGCATGAACGATTACGGAAGGCAAGGCGGACGAAAGATCGCCTTCAACCGTAAAACGGGCGGATACCGCTCTTACGCCCTCCGGCAAACGATTGATTGACCAAACCACCTCCCGCGTATCTGGCATATAACGAATTTCTCCCGCTGAAACAAAAGTCTGTGAAGACCACATCGCGGCGGGTGACAGCACTGTTTTTACGGTGATTCCAGAGAGCGCGTGGCGCGTATTTTCCAAACTCCACTCAAACGTCGTTGCGGTAACGGGATCGCTTCTCACATCGTGCCTCAACGCGAGAGAAGTGTCTGAATCGAATTGAATCGTTATTGTTTTTTCCGCTACCGTCCTTGAAAGCATTTCCTTTTCGCCCGCCGAAGAAAGTATTCCTCCGATTTCTGCTGAAAATCGAATCGGAATAGTATCCGGTACATTGCTCAAAGCACCCTGTTCATAGAGCGATCGATACGTGATCGGATCAAGAGTCCGCACGCGAATACTCACAGCTCCCTTTTCTCCTGGAGCCAATGCCGCGAGGATAGGCACCGCTTCCGATGTAATATCTGCTGACACGCCATGTTCGGCATCCAAGACAATCTGCCGCGGCTCTTGCATCGGACTGTCAAAGGGTACCGGCAAAAGATAAGGACTGGCGGGAATCACGATACGCACAGCCGTATCCAAAAAAGTTTTTGTGCCCTTATTCTCGAATTCGATTCCGATCGTATGCGTGGCATTGTCTCCTGTTTGCGTAAAAGGAAGGGATACGCCATCGGATCCGTCGATCAACAAACGCAATGAGAGATTTTTCTCCTCCGGAGCCACAACCTGCGGGACGAACAGTGTCTCGTCAAGTACGATAAATTCAATATCGCTTTCATATCCGATGGACGCGGTAATTCCATTCCCGGCATCTGGTGTCGCGGAAAAACCGCCGGTGAGCGTGATGATCCTCGTATCCGGATTATTCGAGTCGCGAGAATTCTCCAACTCGCTCAAATCCCATATGAATCCCGCGGATGATGGTTGCGGGACCGCGCTAACGTTCTGGAGAACAGGCGGTACGATCACGCGGAGTTTTAACGGCCGGACTACGGACAAGTCAGGTACGGTGTAGCGCTCGGCGCTTTCATGGTATTTGATTTGATACGTTCCTGTCTTGCCTTGTTCCACAGTATGCGGTCCTTCAATACGGAGACGGAACGGCGAGCGCTTCACGAGCACCGACGCGCTTGCTTGAGCCTTGAATTCCGATGACAGATTCACCGGCTGATAATAGACCAATGCCTCGAATTCTTTTTCTGATTCATCCTCCGATACCATCCTTCCTTGAATTGCCAGATCTATCTGCTCATTACTTTTCAGCACGCCCAACTCCCAATATGTATGCTGTTCATTTTTCGGCAAGACAGGACTGGCATCAATGTAATGGAACCCATCGGGAAATGTCATGGACGCGCTTAGTCGATCAATGGGATTGGCGCCTACATTTTTTATCGTCAGAGTTGCGGTAACAGTGCCGTTGGCCACCACAGAATCTCGATCCAGATCAAACCGAACATCAATAAATCGATTGTCGCTTGTGCCAAAAGTTTTGATGATATTGATATCTCCGCCGTTCATATATTGGTAGCCGATCCATGCTGCTCCGGCAAGCAATGCAAAAAGCAGGAGCGCGGCTATCGCGAGAAGCGGAGGAATCGTACGCGGAGCGCCCTCAAGGATGGTCATGTCGCGATCTGGAGTCGCGTATGACTCATAAAAGGCTCGCAATGGATCATGCGATTGCCGCTTCTTTCTATCAGTCTTGTTGTTCATAGCGATGAGTATAACAATCCTATCGGGGTGCTGGCAAGAAACGGCGCGACCGTATGCCGGATAATTCCGTCAGTGGACGATTTGCCGAACGGAGCAGTAAACTCAATGGTTCCTTGACCAGGAAACCGCGCTTCGAATCCAAAAGATTCTATGCGGGATCCTGACTGCCGATCCACAAATAGATCATAGGGTATCCGATCACCTTTTTTGAAAGATGACAGCCGGAATGGAAGTCGGTAGGTAATGGTAGCGCGAGTGGTTTGCCCGACTGAAGTCTGCAGCCAATTTGAGAATACGGTTTTGCCAAACGAATCATAGATTACCGTGCCGCTGTGCTCATCGATCCTCATATGAGATTCTCTGCCGACAAGGTCTGCGTCCTGTACGGCGTTGGTCGGAGGATTTTCAAATTCCGTACGCGGGGGCGGAGTAAACCCGGCCGCCGAAAGCAATTCAGCGCCGAATGGAACATAGATGCGCACATGATTGATATTCTTCCTGCCGGTAAAAAAATCTCCTTTCTTGCCGTGATGCGAGCGCGTAATCGTCAAACTTGCGGTAAGGCTGCCGTTCTCATCAGCGCTGATCACATAGGACGCTTCCGCGTTGATTGCGGCATCCGTCTTGCCTCCCCCGATGTTCGTATCAACAATCATAAGATAATCGCTCTTTACGTGCGGCAGGCTGTTATCAAGTTGGAGAGAATGCAGTATCTGCTGGGACTGCTCATCTCTGAAATAGAGTTGGATATCTTTGGACAGCAATGCGTCTATTACAAGCGCAAGCAGTTCTCCTCTATGCTGCTCCGGATGCGATTCAATTTGTTTCCTCACACCATCAATTAAGGATCCCAAAAATTCCTTCGGCTTGTTTTTTTTTCTGTCATAAGCGAGTTCTGTGTGCATCTGCGTGATATCAATAACAGTATCGGCAGTGATCGGCTGATCCGAATCTGGATGCTCGATGGGGCCGATGATATCTAGCACGCGCTGAGCGACCGATGCGTTTATGGTGATGACACCGTCAACGCTTGGGCCTCCCGCGCTTTCATAAAACCACATAATCTTTTGCGCCGACGCCGGAAAATCAGGATACCAATTCGCGTCCTGAAATTCCCATCGCGGATTAATGATGCGAAGAGGCAATGGCGCTGCAAGAACGGGACGAAGCTGTCCTTGCACGTCATATGTTCCGCCGCCGGGGATTTCAATGTTTTTTACGGCCCCTTTTTTCACGTCAAGCAGTGCAAAGCTGCCCATAAACCCTCCCGTAGCCCTGATCTCGCGGTCATTTTGCATCACAACGAGATAACGGCGATCACTTGAGATGCCGAGCGCGTTGTGCGACAGCTCAAGCACATTACGGAGCATGTTGATCGAGGAAAGAATGTTCGCGCTAGAATTTCGCGCTTGGGTAAAATCAGTACGGTACTCTTCGGGAAGTGATTCGGAATCAATCAAGGCCAACTTTGATTCGACTGATGATAATGTAATCCCAATATCACTGATTGCTTGGTTGGCTGACGCTAGGGTTTCTTCAATCCGATGAGGGGCAAAGGCGTCCGGGGAAGATACAATTGCCATCGCGTCAGCGCTTTGAGCTCCTGCTGATGCGAGTTGCGCGCCAACCTCAAGGAGAATCTCGGCATCGGAAAGTTTTTTCCCGTAGATCGGGATAAAACGCGCGATCGCAAGCACATGATCCCCTGCCGCGCGCAAGCTTGATTGCGCTTGGGTAAAATCTTGGAAACTTCTTGCAAAGCCAGACTGTGCCGCTCCCATATCGCTGATCGCAAGCGCGGCTACTCCCGCGGAAAAATGATTGAATCCGGATTTTCCGTAATAAATAGTCTTATCACGCACATCCTGCAATGATTCCAAAGATCCTAAAACAATAAACGGGGAAGCGAGAAAAAAAGCAATGATGATAAATGATACTACGTGCACATGCCAACCCGGCGAAAGGGAAAAACGAGGCAATCGAATCGAGGGAAGACGGACATAATCGGAGTATGCATTGATACGCGGAATTCGTTTCTGTAAAACGCGTGATTCAATCAAGTTTGGAAATGATCTTATGCGTACGCCATCCCACGAATCGATGATTTCTCGCAGCGCGCATTCAAATCTTTCTGATACCACGCGACAGATAAATCGCAAAAGCAAGAGCGGGATATGAAACGTGAAAGCAAAAAAAAGGGTAATCCCGACTCTGCACGCTCGAACACATGCTGTAAGCAAATCATAAGCCGCTCTGATAAGTATGTGTGACGCCTGAAGTGTCCTGATCCCTACAATCGCATGACACCAAATCAAATCAATAATCGACAAGTGGAAATCAAGTGCATCTCGCAACTTTACTTCCGTGTTCTCTGATGCTGATACGGATTGAGGTGCAAGAAAATTAAAGCTGATAGCACGCCTTTTCATGGGATAAATTATATCATGCCGTGATAGCGCAATCAATGCGTCTTATTATGGTTGCTATAATTCATGTATTACGTATAATACGCCTATTGATTATTGTGGGAGTCTTCCGCAATGTATCACTCGAGGCGGAGCATTGTGGCGGCACATGTATACAGTTCATTGCGGACGCTTAGCCTCTCTACGCGTAGCTTTCGAGTTGGAGCGTGTCGATAGTACGCACGCTTCGCCCTCGGAGATTTTTTCGGGCTGGAGTATGCCGGTAGTACGCACGCTTCGGGTGCGTGTAGACTGGGTTCAATTCCCAGCAGCCCGAAAAAATCCCCGAGACAATTACATACGGACGAAGTCCGTGTAGACTGGGTTCAATTCCCAGCAGCCCGATGGGCGGCGAGTATTGATGAAAAAATATCCGTAGAACTGCCGAAGGCAATGTTTAGGCGGACAGGGAAACTATGTTTCTGCAGTCTCAACCTATACTATACAAGTGATGCCACATGAAAAGTACCACGAACAAAAAAGCTACCATCGGCCTTGTCCAGATGAGAATGAGCGCGGAACGAGATGCGAATCTTGCTTATGCGCTCGAACATGCTCGCGCGCTTGCAATGCGCGGCGCGCAGATCATCTGCCTGCCGGAGCTTTTCTTGAATCCCTATTTTTGCCAGACAAAAGACTCTTCATTGTTTGATCTTGCAGAATCAATCCCGGGGCCGGCGACGGATGATTTCGCGTTGCTTGCCAGCGAGACAAAGACCGTTATCTTACTGCCATTGTTCGAGAAATCGGCAGATGGAAGATACTTCAACTCCATAGCGGTCATCGGAACGACCGGAAAGATTCTGGGCGTATACCATAAAATGCATATTCCTTCGCTGCCTCCTGATTTATACGCGGAAAATTTTTATTTTGAAAAAGGCGACACAGGCTTTATCGTCATAGACACTCCTTACGCCTCAATCGCTCCCCTCATATGCTATGATCAGTGGTTCCCTGAATCGGCGCGTATTGCTGCGGCGAACGGCGCGCAGATTCTTTTCTATCCCACCGCGATCGGATGGCCTACAGGTCCGCGCTTGCAAGCGGAGACATTGGATAGAGCCGAATATGAAGCATGGCAAGTAATCCAGCGAGGTCACGCGATTGCCAACACTGTGTTCGTTGCGGCAGCAAACCGCGTCGGACACGAGGCGAATCTGAAATTTTGGGGCACTTCATTCGTAAGCAATCCGTACGGTACGCTGATCGCAAAAGCATCGACTGACAAAGCCGAAGATCTCATTGTTGAATGCGACCTCTCGATTATCGATCAGATGCGCGCTGATTGGCCTTTCCTTGACGAACGTCGTATCAAATGCGAACAAGCGCCATCAAGCGATCGAAAGCCTGTATCTTAAGCATGCTCATATGTACCGAATGCCTGCGGAGTGGGAACAACATGAGGGCACATGGATCGCATGGCCGCATAACGAAGAGCATTGGCCGGGAAAGTTTAAGTCGATCCCTCCCGTGTATGGTGAATTGGTACGGGCCTTGATTGAAGGCGGTGAAAAAGTCTTTATCCTTGTGAATGATGCGGAGGCGGCGGATGAGGCGCGGGAATACATCAAAAGCAATTCAGCGGATATCGTGTTTCACCATATCCCTACGAATTCATCGTGGACGCGTGATTTCGGCCCGATATTCGTGTACGACGAAGGTGGAAAACTCCATATTACGGATTGGGGCTTCAACATGTGGGGAGACAAATACCAACCTTGGGATCTTGACGCGGGGGTGCCAAAAAAAATTGCCGCGCTCTTTGAATTTCCTCGACTCGATCCGAACATGATCCTTGAAGGGGGGTCGATCGATGTGAATGGGCAAGGGGTATTACTCACTACACGGCAATGCCTCCTGAACAAGAACCGCAACCCATCACTTACGCAACCACAGATCGAAGAACGCCTTAGCATGTATCTCGGAATACGACAGATACTATGGCTTGACGAAGGAATCGTAGGAGATGACACCGATGGGCATATTGATGATATCGCGCGATTCACTGACAGCAACACGATCATCTGTCAGATGGAGCGCGACACCGGCGATGGAAACGCGGCGATTCTTCAAAAAAACTTTGAGTTTCTCTCTCGCGCGCGAAATCAGAAAGGCGAGCAATTCCATATCGTCGCGCTGGACATGCCGGATCCGGTTTACTGTGATGGGCAACGACTGCCGGCAAGCTATGCAAATTTTTATATCGCAAATACTGCCGTGTTGGTACCGACATTCAATTGCGCAAAGGATGCGCGGGCGTTGGATACGTTTTCAAGGCTCTTTCCATCACGAAGAATCATAGGTATTGATGCTGTTGATTACGTCTGGGGTTTAGGTACCATCCATTGTTCAACGCAACAGCAGCCAAAAGCCCGCTAAGAACACACGCTGTTCCACTTCTTGGAAATATGGTATACTATACCTGTGTGTATTCATAACTGTTTTTCGCTCTTTTACATACCATTCCTCTAAAACCTCTCAAAGGAGGTGAATAGCATGACCAAAGAGGAATACCTGGAAAGAGGAGGAGAGCTTTTTTTAACACGGCTCGTGCATGCGCTCATGAAATTTCTGCAGTTTCGACCGGATACCTTTGATCTCAAATATCGTAATGGCGTCCTTACCATCGAAGCTCAAGAAATCAAATACTCTGCCGCGGCAATCGTAAGATTTGAGACCGCTCTCTCTGCTGAAATCAGATGTGATCTGTTTGCCGATCAACGCCTGCTCGAATTCGCGAACGCGAAGATCTACATCACATTTAACGGCGGAAAGATGCTGCGTGTGTTCTCGGCGCGAGACACGCTCTATCGCGGCATCGTACTGTCAGAAGTTCAATTGAGGCACGGAGGCCGCAAGTAGCAATGTTCCACACTCTCCTTGCCCGGCCCCTGTTGTACGGCATATGCCGCTTGATAGGGGTCGGGATCCACTTCTTGCCCACCATCTTGCCAGCGACTAGGGTATCCCGATATCCTGTTCGCTGTTCGGATGCAGCGCACGTTTTTCCGCTTCAGCGGATTATAAGAAGAGGAATCTCAAAGGAATTCCAAAAGATTCCTCCACGGAGGATTGGGTAATGCATTATGAGGAGGACCGTTTCTTACGGAGAGAAGCTGAGCACTTTTTCAAAGACTGTGTGAGTTCGATCTTCGAACATCTCGGATTTCCGCCAAAGGAGTGGAGCTACGACCTGCGATGGTGTCGAGAAAAGGAAACGAACGAAGAGGGGCACGGAGCATTTCTGCTCAAAGGAGATGTCTACGGCGGGCCTGTCAGCCTGCCTGTGAATACCGTTGCAACCCTCTTTTACAAGCTTCAAGACCTGTACTTCCAGGTCGGGCAAATTTCGTTTCACCTTCCCGACGGCCGCGTATGGCCATATGTCTGCTCCAGATTTGAAGGAAAATTCGTCGTCAGTTCTTGCGACCCATGTCAATCTTCTGACGCAGCCTGACTTCTTTCCGCCTGCCCCCTGCCGCGAGGTCGGGGGCAATTTTTTTACCTGTGCAGTTGACGATAGCGCGAGAATGTAATGTAATAGAAGTTGAAATCGAACCCCGCATGTATGATTAAAATATATTATAAAAGCATTAAGGAAAAGGAAGCGCAGTTGCTCGATGAGTTCAAAATCGGGTCCTGGGTGCATCTTGAAAACCCGACTCCCGAAGAACTTGAAAAAACCGTCGAGATGCTATCCGTTGAGCATGATCTTCTTAAAGACGCGCTTGATATATACGAGGTTCCTCGTATGGAGACGGAAAAAGACACCACCTATATCTTCACGCGATTTTGCTTCAGTCCTGATGCTGACCAGATTCACACCGCCCCCATTTTGCTTGTCATTGGAGAGTACTTCTTTCTTACGGTGACAGACCAACGCTTCCCGCCGCTCGAAAAATTTTTATCAGGCGGGATTCCTTTTTATACAACCCAAAAAACAAAATTATTTTTGCAGGTTTTTTATCAGATCAATCTCACATTTAATGTATTTCTGCATACCATCAGCAGGACGATTCGACGCATCAGTATCAAGCTCGAACAAATTAACAATAAAGATATCATGCAATTCGTATCCTTCGAGACTGTGTTAAATGATTTCTTGTCCGCGCTCGTACCGACGAACACAATCCTGGAAAATCTTCTTTCCGGAAAATTCCTGCGCTTGTATGAAGCTGATAAAGACCTTATCGAAGATCTGTTCCTCAATAATGGCCAGCTCATCAAAATCTCCGAGTCGAACTTAAAAACGATTGTTAACATCCGCGAGTCATATTCAACTCTTTTGACAAATAATCTTAACAGGGTAATCAAATTTCTTACCGCAGTCACGGTTCTTTTGACCGTGCCGACGATGGTAGCGAGCGTGTATGGCATGAACGTGCAGCTGCCATATGCCGATTCTCCTTTTGCATTTTTGTTTATTACGATTGGCGTTCTGACCGTATCGCTTGCTCTCATCTTTCTTTTTATAAGAAATCGCTGGCTCTAGTATTTATTTTTCGCATACCAAACCATGAAATGCCTAGTCACCGGCGGCGCGGGATTTATCGGAAGCCATCTCACAGAAGAGCTCATCCGTCTCGGCCATTCTGTAGTTGTTGTGGATAACTTTTCCCTCGGGTCTGCTGATAATCTTGCTGCGGTCGCGTCTTCGCTTCGCCTGAAGGTATACCAAGCTGATATCAATAGTGATCTTACGGATATTTTTTCTCGTGAGGGATTTGCGGCGGTCTTCCACCTTGCCGCCATCCCTCGCGCGCGCTATTCCGTGATGCAGCCGCGGGAAACGAATCAATCCAATGTAAGCGGCATGTTTAATGTGCTCGAATCAGCTCGTATGTTTGGCGTTAAGCGATTTGTCTTTTCTTCAAGCGCTTCCGTATATGGAGAAACGGAACTCATGCCGCTTGTCGAAAAAACTATTCCATGTCCTGTATCTCCTTATGCTCTGGAAAAATCGATCGGGGAACAATACTGCAGGCTCTACGCGCAACTCTACGGTATGGAAACCATATCGCTTCGGTATTTTAATGTATACGGACAAAGACAGAATCCGGCAGGCGACTATTCTTGTCTGATACCTAAGTTTATGAAATTGCTCACGCAAGGGTGTCAGCCGGAAATTTACGGCGATGGGGAACAGACAAGGGATTTTGTGCATGTATCTGATGTGGTGCGCGCCAATATCATAGCCGGATTCAAAGCATCCAGGGAATGTTTTGGAGATATGTTCAATATCGGGACCGGCACGCAGTACTCCGTTCGTGATGTCTATGGCATCATACGCGAGATTACAAAAAGATACGATATTGAAGCACGGCATTGTCCCCCCTATATCGAACCGCGGGCATCCTGCGCAGATACTGCAAAATCACACCTTGTGCTTGGTTGGCTTCCATGCGTTGAATTCAAAGAGGGGCTTGCGCAGACATACTCAACAACGTATGAATCGCATATTACTGTCTGAACGTAATGCTATTTTGTTTCTCGATGCAAGACGTGTTTTTTGCATTTCTTGCAAAACTTCTTTAATTCCAGGCGTCCCTTTAATTTCTTCTTGTTCTTAAAGGTATGCGGTCCCACAGTTTTACAATCTGTACATTCCAGCTTGATCAATCGATCTTGTGACATACGAATCTATTATGTATAAATCCATCCATAGCCACCTCTCGGATTCGAACCGAGGACCTTCACTTTACAAAAGTGTTGCTCTGCCGCTGAGCTAAGGTGGCTCATGTACTCGGCGCTGCGCACCAAAAGCTTCCGTTGTCGCTTTTTCTCGCACCCGTGCAAATCCGCGATCGTTTCAAAGATACTCATTGGGCGGTGAGGGATTTGCACCCCCGAAGGCGTAAGCCAGCTGATTTACAGTCAGCCCCGTTTGACTGCTTCGGTAACCGCCCTATTGGAGCCCACGAGCAGACTTGAACTGCTGACCTACTCCTTACCATGGAGTTGCTCTACCACTGAGCTACGTGGGCATTACGTAAGAGACCCATTTATTGACATTCACCAATTGCGTTAACAAGAAAAAATGTTTGATTTTGAGGCAGATCTGCAGCTCTGGAGGCGTAAAAAACCGCAGACGTACTATTAGTACGATGAGGATTTTTTGCGGCGAAGAGCAAGGAGCTGGTCAAAATCATAGGCTTTTTCGTTAAGGTAATTGGCGAATGTCAATAGGAAAGCTTGCTGATTTGTCCAAAAAATTCAACTATCTTTTTATTCTCCGGATTGGCGGCGCGTAACCTATCAAGTGCCTGCTCCGCGTATAAACGCCGTCCGAGCGCAATATAGGTAGCTGTCAACGAATCTAAAAATCGCGGATTGTTCGCCTCCATCTCAACCGCTTTCAAGATCCACGAAAGGGCTTCTTCTGACCGTCCTTGGAGTATACAAACTTCCCATAAATCATACAAGACCTCCGTCTGGATGGACTCCGGACTGCTTGGAAAGTTCGAATCAGCTGCGTCGATTCGCCGCGCAAGACGCAGTACATGCTTGAGCGTAGCCTCCGCTTCTTTGAATTCCTTTTGTTCAAGATACACTCGTGAAAGCCCCATATACGGATCAACGCGCCGAGGGTCAAGTTTGATCGCTTCGATAAAATCTTGTTCAGCGTCGTAATAACTTTCTTTTTCGATAGATTCAAAACCTCGAGAAATGAGATCGTCTGGAATAACTGTTTTCTTGCCGGCAGCGCCGGAATCTTCACTACTCGGATATGATTCCTTTACAGCTCGCAATTTTGCGTAGGAACGGTGAAAAAATCGATATAGTATAGCAAATAAAGGAATGGCAAACCTTGATAGAATCTCACGCCACTCATGCATACTACGCAGTAACCGTTCTCGCAATATGCGTTTGCGTACAGATGCCTCACGCTCTTGGGGCAGCGCATCGATATTAATAGATGCGACAATCCGCAGTCTCCTACCAACGAGATAGGCGATGGCGGCGATACATATGATGATGATGAAAATCGAAATAACGTTCAATATCATAGCGAATCCATAACGCCATGGACGATACGTGTAAACCCCGACGCGGTAAGGCTCGCGCCGCCTATCAGTGCCCCGTCGCTTATATCCTTGGAAACAAAATCAGTAACGGTAGATTCAGAAACACTCCCTCCATAGATAATCCTACACAAGCGTCCCACGGCGGCTGCCCCCCATGCGTTTTCCATGAGTCCTCTAATATAGCGATATACTTCCGCGCAGTCAACCGCCGTCGCGGGAACGCCTGTACCTATCGCCCAGACAGGCTCATACGCTATGACAATTTCACGGGTTAAGCGGCGCTGGAACAATCCTTTAAGAGCAGATAGGAGCTGCTGTTGCAGTACCGATTTTCGCTTACCCAATACTTTTTGCGAATGATTTTCACCTATACAAAGCACGGGGATCATTGTTGAATCGTTTGAGACGCACTCAATCTTTTTCCTAATCGCTTCATTCGATTCGTTGACATATTGTCTGCGCTCTGAATGGCCTATGAGCACGAATGAAACGCCAATCTCTCGGAGCGAACATACAGACTCCTCGCCGGTATAGGCGCCTCGTTCTTCCCAGAAACAATCTTGCGCTCCGATGGAAAACGCGCCGGAACGCGACCCCACACGGGCTACCGCGTCAAGAGCGGTAAAGCTGGGAACAAGTACGACCTGCACATTCGCGCGCGTGCTCTTATTCTTCCTTGCATTCAAAACGGACTTTGCGATCGCGCGTGCCAATGAACGCGATTCAGAAACGCAGAGATTCATTTTCCAATTTGCCAATAGCAACGGGGGAAGAGATGACATAAAATGACGTTCCTCTAGATCAATCGTTGGGAGTTGTTAATCCTGCGATACATTCGGAGGAATGGAGTCGTGAATAATCCGGCAACTCTGAAACCTCTGGTATGCCAAGATGCCGCAAGAACTGAAATGACAACCGATATGACTTTTCATCGCTGTCTTTGGCCGCATCTTCATCAATCAATCCACGAATTAAAAGATTGCGGAGCGCGAGACTGCAATTTACTCCGCGAATCTTTTCTATTTCCGATTTTACCACAGGGCTACGATAGGCGATTACAGACAGGGTCTCCAGGGAAGGCCTTGTCAGTTCACCGATTGATTCTTCCTGTACATATGCTTTGACCACATCAGATGATGAGGGGTGGGAAGCCAGATAGTATTCCGAGCCATTTCGAATGAGCACGATGCCGCGATCGGATGTACGATAAGAATCGTACAGCTCATCAAGCGCATCACGAACATCTTTGAGCTGCCTACCGGAAATAGTTGCGAGCCTTTGCGCTGTCAACGGCTTCTGTGAGACAAAAAGTATGCTTTCGAGCACTGACGATACATTCATATAAACATCATGAGCTATATAAAAACACCTGATGCAGGTGCAACAGACTCATACTAGCAAATTGTTCATCAAAAGAAAAGAGCGGTTCCACTGCTCGCGGTGGATCCGCCCGTACCTCACGCATGCGCTAAATGTTAGTTCATTTTCTTACGAATAAAGGCAGGGACATCGATCTCATCTTCTTCTTGCACTTCTGTATCATCTTCATGTCTCCGAGGAGGGTTCGAGAGGTCTTTGGCGGATTTTAATCCGGCTGTCCTGGTAACAGGCTGGCCGAAAATTGATGAACTTGAAGGAAACGGCACGCGATCGCCGAATGACTTTTCAAATGGAGCTTTTGATACCACCTTCTCCCGCTCGCTGAACCCTGTTGCAATCACCGTGATTCTGATCTCATCACCGATATTTTCGTCGATGACTGCCCCAAAAATTACCTTCGCGTCGGGATCGGTCGCGGATGTGATAATCTTTGCCGCCTCGTTAATCTCAAGCATCGCAAGATCAGGACCTCCCGTAATCGTAAATAGTACGCCCTTCGCTCCTTCGATTGACAGCTCTAGCAACGGGCTGGAGATTGCGAGCTTCGCCGCCTCCACTGCTCTATTGTCTCCGCTTGCGACTCCGATGCCCATCAACGCCGAGCCAGCGCCCTTCATGATCGCCTTCACATCTGCAAAATCAACATTCACGAGACCCGGTACAGTAATTAGTTCGGAAATGCCTCTCACGCCTTGCTGTAATACTTCATCTACGATTTCAAAAGCTTCCATGATTGAAGTTTTTTTATCTACAATTTGCAGCACCTTATCATTCGGTATTGTGATGATTGCATCAACCTTTGATGCAAGCTCATCCCAACCCTTTTCCGATATCATTCTGCGGGACGAACCCTCGAAGGAAAAAGGCTTGGTGACGACGGCGATTGTGAGCGCACCAACATCTCTTGCCAAATCGGCAACCACCGGAGCCGCGCCGGTACCTGTTCCGCCGCCGAGTCCGCATGTAATAAATACCATATCGCTATCAGCTAACGAATCCCGAATTTCATTTTGATTCTCTTCAGCGGATTTTTGCCCCATTTGCGGATCCATTCCCGCTCCAAGCCCTTTTGTTACGCTTTTTCCGATTTGAATCTTTGTTGCCGCCTGTGAATGGTGTAAAGCCTGAACGTCGGTATTAGCGGCCAAAAATTCAACGCCGCGAATCTTCGCTGTAACCATGCGGTTCACCGCTGAACCGCCGCTCCCGCCGACGCCGACTACTTTGATCTTTGCGAATGTTTCAATTGACGGTTTCACTTCCATATTCGTTTTACGTTAGACATTAAGTTGCTGATAACAAAACGCGATGAATCATCTCATGACTCATCGCGGTCAATGATATCACCGTCGCCTGCCTAAGGCAAGAGGGACTTGAATAATTTTTTTACTCGGCTTCTGATATCAAAGCTATGCTCCAAGGAAATGAATGAGCGATTGCCGCGATTGCGTTGCTGGTGCATGAATAATCCCCAATGCGCGATGCTCATTGCCGTCACAAAAGTCTGATCATGCACGCGATCAATGACATTAACGACATTTTTGAGCATCGCGTAAGCAACAGGCAATTTGAGACGCTTCTTCGCAATTTCCACGATACCGCCTAGTTTTGACCCGCCACCGGTAAGTATAGCGCCGCCGGGCAATATGCCGCTGCGGCCAATTTTTTTTAACTCGTGCTCAATCTTATCGAATATTTCTTCAACTCTCGCTTCGATGATCTGATGCACATACTTAGCCGAGACACTGCCTTGCTCCATCGCATCGAATTCCGACAAATGAATTTCACCCTTTTTGGGAGTTTCTCGGACGATAAGATCTCCGTATTCCAATTTTATTTTTTCTGCGAGCTCAATCGAGATCCTTAGTCCGATCGCGATGTCGGATGTGATGTGATCTGATCCCATTGGAATGACGGCCGTATGCAATACCTCTCCCTCTTCATAGACGATCAAACTCGTTGTTGAAGCGCCTATATTGATTAAAACAACGCCGAGTTCTTTTTGCTTATTCGTCAACACAGCCTCGGCAGTGGCAAGAATTGAAAAAACAAGATCTTCTATTTCAAGATTTGTCCGATAGATGCATTTGGTAAAATTGCGGATTTCCGCCGCAAAACCTTGTATGACAAGCGCATCCACTTCAAGACGGCTCCCTGTCATTCCTATCGGATCCTTCGTCGAAATCTGTCCGTCAATAATAGAGCTTCTCGGGATTACATGCAAAATCTCATGATTTGGAGGGGTTGCGATCGTCCGTGCCGAATCCAAAGCGCGATCCACGTCTGATTTTGAAATCTCACCGTTTATTTTGCCAACAGCAATAATCCCACGGCATGTCTGGGACACAATATGCACTCCGGAAATTCCGACCAATGCGGATTCAATGGGAATCCCGCTCATCCGTTCCGCTTTCTCAATACAAGCGCTGATTGACGCTGAAGCATCATCAATACTGGTAATGGATCCCCGATTGACACCCTCTGAAGGATGTTCGGCAGCACCGAGGACTTGCAATTTATACTCAGTCCCCTCTTGAAAAATCTGGCTTACAACGGCACGGATTGCGCTGGACCCAACATCAAGTGCGGTAATAGTGATATCTTTCATATATCGCGAATATCCATGATATCAACAGTATACTAAATATCAGTTAAAAGCGAAAGGGATAACGCGGGGTATAAAAAGCATGAGTCCGATAAGAAGCGCGCACAGGGCTAATACGAGCACTGCCGCACTTGAAAGATCTTTCATGTATCGCACGACCGGGGAAACGCGAGGTTTCATGGCATCAATGACGCGTTCGAGTACGCTATTAAATATTTCCGCCGTAAGAACAGCGCCGATTGTTAACAGTACTATCGCCCACTCAACCGAGCTGATGCGTAATACGAGAGCGGCAAGAACGATACTAGCAGCGATACCCGTCTGGATTCGAAAATTCTGTTCCTCTGAAAAAGCTATGCATAATCCGCGTTTTGCAGATTGTATGCTGCGAAAAAGTCGGTTGAAAGCATTCATACGGCCCTCTTTCCACTTTTTCCTAATAAAGCCAGAATCTTTGACGAAAGCTGATTCATGCGCCGTCGGTCAGGTGATGTAATATGGTCATATCCTTGTATATGTAAGATGCCATGAACGATAACGCGTTCATACTCGGAGCCACGCGCTGATCCGTAGCGAACAGATTGCCTGATAATCTGTTCCGGACAGAGGTAGAGCTCTCCGTACGCCGTTTCACCAGGCATATCGGCTGGATACAAAAACGAAAGCACATCGGTGATCCGGTCCTGGCCACGATATGTCTTGTTGATCGCACGCATTTTTTTACCATCAACAAATATGACCGTAATATCGGTTGTATTCCAGATTGAACATACACCTCTCGCCGCTTTAACAGCGATTCTGTACCATTCAATACTCTGAAACGTGCGAGGGATCAGCTGTGTGCATGAAAACCCGCACGCAACTCGGACGGCTATCATCGAACAAAAGAAAGGTCAGTAAACACAAAACTGCGAAGCATCATGCGGAATGTGGTCTGAAACTGCGGCTGCGCGCTTGTATTTTGATTATAAAGGAAAGAATAGACATAGGGCGCAATCACCCCTCCTGTTTCATCGGTTTTAACAAAATACGCGGCTAGCCCGTCCGGCGCCATGACTCCTGACCAATTATTAAATGAGAGAGATTGAAGCTGCGAAGTGTCAGCACTCGGATCAACCAGTGCTATGTACCAGTCAATAGCCCCCAGAGTTTGTGGGTTGTCCTGTACTTTAACGGAAATAAATTCACCGAGAGCGGAACTGATTACTACCTCACGATCAGAATCGTTTACCGCGCGGGCAGACCATGACGATGGGTAATAAAGCGAGTATGAAAATGTTGGATTTGTATAAGGAGTGACTCTTCCAGAAATCTCCAAACGAGCGCCGTCCGGACGGATTGGATCAAACAAGTGCTCAACCTCCTCACCATCAGTAAATCCATCACCGTCAGTGTCTTGAATCTGACTATTCGTGTTATACAGCCTCTCCTCGGTGTCTGTCAGTCCGTCTTGATCGCTATCCACGGCAACAATCGTTGGCAACTGCGGCTGTGTCGCTTCTTCTTGGATTGTCTCTTCCGAAAGAGGCTCGCTACCGCTGGGCGTCTCTGTTCCGGGTTCAAGCGCCACAGGCGTTTCCGTTTCAGGCAAAGGCGCTGAAGGTTCATCGGAAGGGACCTGTTCCTCCTCTGTCGGCTGCTGCGAATCCTCTTCTGATAATGGCTTTTCTTGCTGCTCCTCGACTGCTACTGATTGTTCCTCCTCCACCGAGATACTGGATTGCGGCGCATCATTTTGAACATAAAACACAAAAAACAATATCCCTCCCGTAACCGCCAAAAGTAGGAATATCACCGCAATGATTAAAATCGGTTTTGCATTTGATTTGGTCGCACCGCGACGAAATTTCTCCGGCATCGCATATACCACAGCGTCAATCGACGGCGGTGTTTTTCCTGATGCGCGCGAGGATTCTTCTTTTGTGGATAATTCTTCTTCTAATAAATCAAACATACGAATCAATCATACCTGCCATGAATGTATGGCTCGCGTCTTAAACACTTTCATCGGGAGAAATACAAATGGACTTTTGCAGAAGTACTTTATTGTATGGGCAACACGCTTGGGAGTTTGCCGGCGCCATTCGGATCATATCCGTTTTTAATCTCTTCTCCATCCAAAAAACCATCCTTATCGCTGTCGGCATTGAGCGGATCGGTCCCATACACCATGAGTTCCTCTCGGTCGCTAAGCCCGTCACCATCAGTATCAAACAAGTTCGGGTTGGTCCCATACTGGGCCTCTTGCTCATCGGGAAGACCGTCACCGTCTGTGTCAATAATAACAGGCGCGCTTTCATCTCCTTGGATGATCGTATCTGCTTGTCCTATGATCGTATCTGCTTGTCCTGTCGGAGGCGATCCCTCGCTTACCGGAGGTTCCTCTTCCACTATCTGATTCTCGCCTATGGGTTGCCCCGCCTGATCTTCAACAGGCTGATCTTCAAGCGTTGGTATCCCATTATCGGATACAGGTATTGAAAAAAGATCAACGGTAGGCTGTTCCGCTTGCTTGGGCTTGAATAAAAAAATCAAACCGACTCCACCGCCGATGACCAGGACTAGAGCGACTATTGCGATCAATGCGAGGATCATATGCCGCTTGCCGGAACCAGATCCGGAGTCTTCATATTCTTCCGTGGATTCTTCTCGTTCAGTTCCAAGTGTGGTGCTCTCCTCGATTTGTTCATCCTGCCCTTGATCGGCTGCTACTCCAGGCGGGGAGTTAGTTCCGCTTTCTTGCGAAAACATATCAACAGGCTCGCCATTTTTTTGTTCTTCTGGCGGTAGTGCCTCTTCCGGTTTTTTTTCATCAAACATATAAATTCAAACTATGAGTGAGAATACGCACCCTTATATATAGTATAGCATAGATATCATAATTTGTCTTGTGAGTATCGCCGGCACACTCTTATTTGCTGTAATCTGAATTTGTATCCGTGCCTGTAAAAGGGTCATCTGCTCCTGACTGCAAAGTACACTGCCGTCGAAGTTTTGATTGAGATAACAAAGGATATTCGTATACTCCGCAGAGTTCGTACTTATCCAATGAAGTATTTGAAGCAGGCGTATGGAGATACGTATAGGCGGAAAGTTTTTTTGACGCCAACACATTTTTTACATTATCCCCTCGATCCACGATCGGAGGAGTCGTCGTGCTTTGCGACGGATCAAGCGGCATGGAAGCGCGCAATGCTTTGCCAAGCTCTTGCGCCCACGAAGGCCAGCCGGAAATGGTCTGTCCCAATGTATAACTCCCCGCGGAAAGAGCCGGATAACAGGTTGGATTACATTTGCCGCGCACTCGATATTGTTCAAGTTGATCATGGATAAAGCTGATATGCGCTGATCGCTGCGTATCACGGCGCAACGCCGCGCTCGCGTCAGCATCATCTTGCGGTGTTGCCAGACGAATGGTACGCATCAACTCCGTAAAGACCGCGCGCGACGGTCCGGCAGGATTCGCGCTGGTGGTAAAATTCAAAATCCGATAGGAAGTAATTGATGAGTTAGTATCCAGGACAGGCACGCTTATATAGTATCCTGTCCCGTCTTGGACCGCTGGGAATCCATTCACTATGGTATTCGAAGGGCGTTGGTTAGGATTGAGCTCATTACGCGCATACCATACGTCAGGAGAGAACTTGTTCGGATTGCGATAAGCGCGCATAACAATTAAATCAGTTGAGTTGGTAAACCGATAAAAATACTCTTCGAGCGGAGTGGAGCTTCCTGCCGAGAATCGATCCTTGACTTCGGTCGGATCACTCATTAATGCGGGCAGTGTTAATCCCTTCTTTGCGACACAGTAGGAAAGCCGATATTGATATTTACCGGACGGATCGGCTGCCGTACCCGGCGTCTCCCAGAATTGATAACAATCTTTAATAGTGCATTGGTCCGCGTGCCCTGACGCATAACATTGATCGGCTGTCCACGCCGAAGATGTGGGATCGCATTGCTCCCCGCTATCTACCTGTCCATTGCCGCATGTTTCATCCGGTGTTACGACAGGCGTTGAACCCGTTGGTTTGATTACATCATTCACGAGAATAATCTGTGCCTGCTGGACAGTGCCGGCAAGAGGCAAAACAAATACGGTAAGTATCGCGCTACCGGGTTGATTTGTATTTTCTACGATCAAATCTGTTTCCTTGCCTGCGGAACCGATTTTTTGCACTTCACGAAAAGCCGGGCTCTCGCTCAACTCCCATCGGACTTGTCTGATCTTATCCGTCCCAATCAAAGAATTGTTTTGCGCGTGCACGCGGAGCGAATACCGATGCTGGTTGCCCGTACGGCTTCCTGATCCCTTGTCGCTATCGTCTTCACAGTCATCTGCGGTGCAGGAAAATCTGTCGATATCTATCGGTCGACCGTTGCTGTCTATGATTACGTGTTCAAAGATATTAGGGCTGCCTTGTTTGTCCGGTCTGCCGACGCATTGTACCGGGTTTGAGCCGGTTATGGTACATGATTGGTATGGGTGTTTATTTCCAATCGAGAGCGAAGCGGATCCCGCTACGCCATCTACCCACGCGGTAACGGTTCCTGTGCCCGTGGACGTTGCCGTATCGCCAAGCAGCGTTCGGATGTGAATTCGTTTTGCTCCTGATTCGTCTGACAGTCGGTATCTATCCGGCTTGTCGACCTTCCAGCGCACAAGAGAATCCGAAATCGCAACAACATTCCCTTGCAAATCCTTTACTTCCAACTCAAGCGCGTGTTGATTGTTTTGATCATTACCCGAAGTAAAGGAATCGTCGCGGCACGCATTGCCGATACAGCCAAACATGTCACGAGGCAAGAATTGGCCGTTTGACCGTATCCGCATCGAACGAACCTGGAGTATTGACAAGAGATTTTCTACTTTTATCTCCGCGCTGAACGTCTCGGATCCTTCGCCATCAAGATTAGCGGTTGTAACGATTGCTTTAAGTGTTACGGGCTGCGTGGTATTTACTCCGCTATTTGTCAAATACACTTCCGTAGAACTTGCGCCGAGATTTGTCGAATTATCAGAAGCGCGAGTGATGATAATCGGTGAATTTGCGGGCGAAAGACTCCACTCAATCTTCTCAATAGGGTGCACTCCCGCGATATCATCCAGAGAAATAAAGCTGTTATCCTTATCATGCAGCCGGAGTGAATATATTCTTTGGTTGCCGATAAAACGCGAGCTTTGGTCATTGGCGCAAGTATTGCCAAAACAGCTGAACCTGTCCGTAGTCACCGGCTTTCCATTCGCGTCGATCGCCGCTCTTCGCGTTGAGTCCGTAGATACAGCCGCATGCGGCCCTCCTGTACAAGACGAACGGCCGCCGGTCAAGCAGGTGGCTCGCGGATGCTTGTTGGATACGGTCATTTCTAGCGTTGTCGTACCAGTCGCGTTAGCAACCGAAAGTTTTAGCAGTCCTTCTCCTTCGGAATCGGCATTCGTAAGCTCAACGCTACGGCCGATCCCGGACAAACGCATGGCATCCGCACTCGCCGTAAGTTCCCAGGAAATCAGCTACGATGCGGTGCTGGTTGCCGGGCATGGCTGAACTCGCGTCATCAGCGCAGGAGTTACCGATACAGCCGAACGCGTCAGAAGGAAGATAGTCGCCGTTGGTGGAGAGTCGGATGGCGGAAATAGCGCGCGTTACCGGTGTGGGCTCTACCACATCTTGTTCCCCATCATTGTCATCATCGTCATCTTCCTCTCGTATTCTGTCGGCAAGCTCGGTATCGTTCACGAGCACGATTTCTGTCGTGCGCACCGGCCCTTGGACAGGAAGCACAGTCACCGTTAAAGTCGCGCTGCCGGGTTTATCAGTATTTTCAATCACTACTCTTTCTCCCTTCGTGCCCATAACTCGAAGAGGCCGCGGACCAAACGCATTCGATGCGCTCAATGTCCACTCGATCCGCCTGATCTGATCAAGCGGTAATAAACGATTGTTCTGCGCGTGCATGCGCGCGTCATACGTATGCTGGTTTGCGGCGCGTGCTTGTTCACGATCATCTTCACAGGAGTCGCCTCTGCATGAAAAGACATCGCGCGAAATGGGTCTGCCGTTTGAGTCGATTGTAATGGTGTCGAGTATATTCACATTTCCCTGTTTGTCCGGATGTCCAACACATTGCCTGTCAGTGCCCGTCCCGGTACATCTCTGATAGGGATGTTTGTTGTCCAGCGCGATAGACGCGATGGCGGAAATACCATCGACACGAGCAGTGATAATACCGGAGCCCGTGCTTGTCGCCGCATCATTGATCAATGCCGAAACGTTCACTCTGCTGGTGCCCTGTTCGCTGGATAGATCAAAGAGGTCTTTACGGTCAAGCGACCAATGCACTTTTGCCTGATCAATCGAAAGAACGCGCCTACCATCGGTGACTACGAGCTCAAGCGCATGCTGATTGCCGGCTGATCCGGCGGCTCGGTCATCTTCGCAGCTATTCCCGGTGCAGCCGAAAGCGTCTTGATTCAAAAACTGGCCGTTGGATTTGATTAGGATGTCTCTGACAAGAAATGTTTGCACCTGATTAATGACCTGAATGGAAGCTGTAATCGGATTCCCTTTACCGGTCACGGGCGTGACAGTCGCTGAAAGGGTCGCGGATCCGTCAACTTCGGTATTGGTGAGAATAATATCGAAGTCTTTAGTCCCTTCCGGGTTGTTCCGTGACGGGTCAAGATCGCGAAATGCCTTTCGGGAAGATGAGGCGTGAATGAGAGACCATTCAATCTTTGCTATGTTTGTCGGATCGGCAAAGCTGCGGTTTTTGTTGTGCAGGCGCAATGAATACACGCGCTGATTGCCGGAAGTACCGGCAACGCGGTCATTGAGGCAGTTATTTCCAAAGCAGGTGAATACATCAGTCCCGAGCGGCCGATCATTCGCTTCGATTGCGGCTTCGGCGATTTCATCTGCTCTGCCAGCCTGATCGGGCCCGCCGATGCAACCGGCACGATTCGCGGTGAGACATTCCCGACGAGGAAATTTGTTTACGATCGGAATCGCTTTTGTCACTGACGAGCCGGAAACGGAGACTGTCAGCGTAGCGCTTCCCTGATCAGCCGTATTTGTGGCAAAAATTGTCTTGCCGGAATCGCGGGACAAGACGACTGTGCTTGTTGCGCCTGAAAGCGCCCAGGAAATCCGCTCATCGGGTACCGAAAGAGCTTTGCCATTCGCGTCGAAGAAATCAGCTACGATGCGGTGCTGGTTGCCGGGCATGGCTGAACTCGCGTCATCAGCGCACGAATTACCGATACAGCCGAACGCGTCAGAAGGAAGATAGTCGCCGTTGGTGGAGAGTCGGATGGCGGAAATAGCGCGCGTTACCGGTGTGGGCTCTACCACATCTTGTTCCTCATCATTGATATTCTCGAGTTGTATTGTCACTCGTACATTCTGCTGTACCGTTTCATTTTTCGATCCGGTCGCTTTAACCGTTACAGTCGAGGTGCCATTTTGATTTTTCGGAGTCACCTGTATTGTGGGGGTGGACAAGGAACTTAAATCAACCAGAGCGGTACTCGTAGCCGTGGGTCCGGACGCAAACCATTCGATCTTGACAGGAGAGACTTCGCTTCCTTCCGCCGAATACGCCTTGATACGATAGGTATGCTGATTACCGCTTCTGACGGTATCTTGATCACCGGAACATCCTGTAAGAGCAGCGCAAGTAAACAAATCGGTTGTGGAAGCGTTCAGGGCGGTATTGATGAATATCTCAACAGTTGCGATTTCGGCAATCTCCGCGACAGGCGTGACTGGACCAGCGGATTTTTGGATCCATACTGATTTCTTGCACTGTTCGCCAAACCAAGAATTGCCTTCTTTCATTTGTAAAATCAGATTGACACGGCCTTGCGCAAGGGGCGTATAGGGACGGACGCCGAATGTGACGCGTTCCCCGGGTGCGATGGATCGTGATAACGGCACAACGTCAAGTTCGGGCACTCTCACGGTGCCTGACGAACGCAGAGCAAAGATATGTGTCGCGGGATTCCATGTCTTGGTGCCCGCATTCTTAAGCGAAAATTCCAACAGGAAATCTTTATGTTCGTCAGTGATAAGCGGCAGATTTTGAGCTCGGCACGCATTCGTGCACGCATTCGTGTCATCAGTATCTCCGTCGTCACATTCCTCCGATCCTTCTTTAATCCCATTTCCGCACACTCCTTTGTTCAGACGACAATCGGTGCGGCAACGATCCGTATTGGATCGATTACCATCGTCGCACTGTTCCCCAGTCTCCAGTTTACCGTTGCCGCAGTACGGCAATGCCGTGTCACGCAGCGTGCAATCGTTGCGACAAAGATTGGCGTCAATGCGGTCGCCGTCGTCGCACTGTTCCGTTCCTTCCTTGATGCCGTTGCCGCAATAACCGGTATTGAGCTTGCACGCACTCGTACACGCGTCTGTGTTATCGAGATTGCCGTCGTCGCATTCTTCGCCGATTTGCGGATCTACGTTTCCATTGCCGCACCATGAACCGCCGAGATTCGTATTGCACGCGTTTGTGCAAGCGTTGATGGTAACGCGATCGCCGTCGTCGCACTGCTCCCCTGCTTCAATTACGCCGTTGCCGCAGGTGCCGGCATTCGCGCGGCAAGAATTGGAACACGCATCGTCGTTGTTCGTATTACCATCGTCGCATTGTTCTGTGCGATCGCGGACTCCATTACCGCACGTACTCGTCGGACGCGTACATGTATTTGTACACCCATCGTTAGTAACGCGGTTGCCGTCGTCGCATTGTTCACCGGCATCAAGGATACCGTTGCCGCAATACCCTGCATCAAGGACGCAGTCCGAGCGACATCGCCCGTTATTGGGCGTATCGGAACCGTCGCACTCTTCACCAGCCTCTTGTTTACCGTTGCCGCAGTACGGCAGTGCCGTGTCACGCAGCGTGCAATCGTTGCGACAAAGATTGGCGTCAATGCGGTCGCCGTCGTCGCATTGTTCATCACCTTCCCGCAAACCGTCGCCGCAGAAAGGCTGCGATGTCCGAATCGTACAGAGCGCGTCATTGGTAAACTGTGGCGCCAAATTGACGGATGCCATGCACATCTCGCCGATTGGCGTATCACCCTCCATCAATTGCCAATGCAATGGTTTGACCCCTGTCACGACAGGCGCGATCAGTGATGTCGTAATTTCAAGAAACTCCCCCGGGGCGATTTTAGGTTTGGAAACAGGAATCGCGATCACGCTTTTTGACCAGAAAGTATTATCTAAAGGTGACTGGGATCGGATACGATACGAGGGCGTGCCTGTCGCGTTCCATGTGTTCGTGCCTGTATTTTCCAATCGTATCCGCGCGGTAAATGAATGGCCTGAATCAAACTCGCCAGGCGCTATCCGGATAGTCTGGGGAGCATTGATCGTACAGCGCGCATTATGCGCGCTCACTACTCGAAGAGTGCAGTTGTTTCTGCAAAGATCGGCATCAATGCGGTCGCCGTCGTCGCACTGCTCTCCGGTCTCCTGAATCCCATTGCCGCAAAAACCCGTGTTCGGCTTGCAGTCATTGGCGCAAGCATTCGTATTGATCCGATCGCCGTCGTCGCACTGCTCTGTTCCTTCTTTGGCGCCGTTGCCGCAGACAGGCGTTTTTGAACTTCCTGAACAATCATTTTTGCATGCGTTGCTGTTATCTGTATCTCCGTCATCGCATTGTTCAGCGGCCTCTACCTTCCCATTACCGCAGTATGGCAGTGCCGCGTCACGCAGCGTGCAATTGTTTTTGCACAGATTACCATCAATACGGTCGCCGTCGTCGCATTGTTCCGTTCCTTCTTTGGCGCCGTTGCCGCAGAATCCCGCGTTGCCGGTACAATCATTCTTACAGGCGTTGCTGTTATCAGGATCGCCGTCGTCGCATTGTTCCGTTCCTTCTTTGGCGCCGTTGCCGCAATAACCAGCGTTGCCGGTACAATCGTTGCGGCACGCATCCGTGTTCACAGCATTGCCGTCATCGCACTGTTCGCTCCCTTCAACGACGGAATTGCCGCACCGCGGACCTGTACGATTCAGCGTGCAATCATTTAAGCATTCGTTGGTGTTGAGACGATCTCCGTCATCGCATTGTTCATTCCCTTCTTTCAAGCCGTTGCCGCAGAAACCGGATCGAGGCGTACAGCTATTCCGACAAGCGTTTGCATCGTTCGTATCCCCGTCATCGCACTGCTCCGTACCATCTTTAATGCCATTGCCGCAGAATCCCGGGTTGCCGGTACAGTCATTGCGGCAGGCATCGGTATGTGTTGAATTGCCGTCGTCGCACTGCTCCGGATCTTCTCGGACTCCATCGCGGCATACCGGCCCGCCGGGGGTATTCAACCGACAGTCATTGCGGCAGGCATTCGTATCAATAGTATCGCCGTCATCGCATTGTTCCCCGTCATTTTTAATGCCATTGCCGCAACCGGTAGGATTTGATGCGCAATCGTTGCGGCACGCGTCAGTATTGATTTGATTTTTGTCATCGCACTGCTCCGTGCCTTGTTTGATGCCGTCACCGCACTGCGGCGAAGGACCGCCCTTGATCGTACAATCGTTGCGGCACGCGTCAGTGTCATCTTTGTTGCCGTCATCGCATTGTTCCCCGGCATTGATAATCTTATTTCCGCACCCTTCCGGATTCGCTTTGCAAGAATTCGAGCATGCGTTTGCGTCGTTTGTGTCACCGTCGTCGCACTCCTCCCCCGCTTCCAATGTGCCGTTGCGACAAAAACCCGCGTTGCCGGTACAATCGTTGCGGCACGCGTCAGTACTAATAGTGTTGCCGTCATCGCACTGCTCATAGAGGTCGCGAATTCCGTCGGTACAGATTGGACGATTTGTATTTATCGAACAATTATTATGGCAGGTATCATCATTGACCGCGTTGCCGTCATCGCACTGCTCCGTTCCTTCTTTTTTACCATTGCCGCATTGGTTCGCGTTTGAGCTGCATACATTACTGCAGCCGTTCTTGTCATCCTTATCACCGTCGTCGCATTGCTCGGCTCCTTCTTTCATTCCATTGCCGCAGAATCCTGGCTTGCCGGTACAGTCATTGCGGCAGGCATTTTCATTGTCTTTATCACCGTCGTCGCATTGCTCTCCGTAATCAACTTTGCCATTACCGCAAGTTGGCGGATTTGGATTTACGCTTTGACATTCGGGCCGAGTGGAGCAATCAGAACATGTGCAGGATTCATTTGCTTCGCATCTTCCGTTTGAATTACATGACCCGCCGTTGCGCGGCGATATGACACGAATGTTCTTGACGCAACGCTCCCCGAACCAAGTATCTTTGTTACGCATTTGCCAAGCAAATGCGTAGGTACCTGCCGCGGCGGGCGCGGTTACTTGAGTTGAAACGCTGGAAGAGGTCTTAGCGTTTATTGAGGATGGCAATACAACAGATGTTCTTCCCCAAAGGGAGGTGTAGGGCGGCTGTTGGCTCGAAAGCACATAATCAGCCGAACTCCAGTTGGCAGTCCCTGTATTTTCAAGGCGCAATTGAGCTGAAAAAACTTGCCCGATGGTAACTTCCGCGGGGACGGTGGCGCTACACCTTGCATTATCGGTCGGCAGCACGGAAATGACTACTTTAGCCTGACAGCTCTTCGTATCCGCGTTGCACGCAAATCCTGTCTGGCAAGAACTTTGCTTCCCAAAACAATCAGCGCAGTTGCAGGACTCACTGCTGTCGCATATGCCGTTGGTATTGCATGAAGATGGCTTGCAGGAGGGATCCAAAGGACTGCGGCACTGCCCATCACCGCATTTCACAAGCCCCTCGGAACACCCGTCTTTAGCGTTCGGGTTCTTTTTCGCATTGGGGCACGCGGATCCCTCTTCGCATTTTGATGCCACCCCATTGCATGTCGTGCTGCTGCCAGTACATGTTGATTTGGGGCCGCTGCACGTAGATCCGGCCGTACAATTCGAACCTCCGCCTGTACACTGTGTCGCAATGCCTGAACAGCTCGAATCAATGCCAGTGCACCTCGCTCCGTTGGAACAGCGTGATTCACTGCCGGTACAGGTAGTGCCGGGATCGGAACACTGCGATTTGCTGCCGGTGCAGGTTGCGCCTTTCACGCACGAGGAACCATTGCCCTCGCATACGGTACCTGCTCCGGAACATGATGAATCAATTGCTTTGCATTGCGCGGTGTTTGAGCATTGTGAACCGACTGTTGTGCACGTTTGCTTTGCTTTGTCGCACACAGAAGGTTGTACGGTGCGTTTCGGCGGTTTGCCGACACATGCCGCGCCGGACTTGCATTCCGAGCCATCGCCAAGACATCGTGTCCCAAGCCCATCGCAGCGGGAATTGATACCCGCGCATTCAGCTCGATCGCGGCATTGGGATCCGCTGTTCGTGCATTGCGTCCCTGTTCCGATACACGTTGAACCGGTTCCCGTGCATGTGGCTCCATCAAGGCATTTTGAACCTGCTCCCGTACAGACTGTCCCTTTTCCGGAACAGATAGCCGTTCCGCCGATGCAGCGCGCGCCGTTGCTGCAGATATCACCCTCTTTTTTACACGTCACGCCACGTGTAGAGCATGTATCTGAAACCGTGAGGGTGCATACCCCAAGCGATCCGTTCCCCGATACTGATTGGATGGAATCCCCGAGTACCACTCGATACGCCACCCTGGAAGCAAGCGGCTGACTTGGACGATACGCTACCTCTGTCTTTGCTGAATCGCCGCTTCCCACGGTAGCAATTTCTAAATCACCCGGCACTGCCGGCTCAATGCGAATATTTGGACGGACTGAATCCTCCTTCAACAGCTGATTAAATTTCACCCGGAATACGGAATTGCGATACACTCGCTCTGTTGGCTTGGGGATAATAGATTCTACGGAAACGCAGCGTTTTGATTGTCCGCATGTGCCGCCGACGCAATTGTTTGTTGAACACTCTCGATCGTTACGGCAATCATCTCCAATTGATTTGTTTCCCGCAACGCATACGCCATCTTTGCACGTACCGGACGCGCATGCCGAATTGCCAGTGCATGCCTGGCCGATATCTTTGCCGGAAAGCGAGCACGCGCCCAACTCGCATACAAGACCCGTTCGACACTGCGCGTCAAATTCGCAAAAAGCATCAAGCCCGCCAGTGCCACGGACGCAAACGCCACCCTCGCACCGATTCGATGAGCACTGATCGTTCACTTCGCATTGTCCGCCAATATCATTTTTTTCTCCGGTAAAAAAATTCCATGCGTATCGACACGCCACGACTTCCTGTCCGCATTGCCCGTCAGGACGGCAGGATCCATCAGAGCAGCATTGCTGACCAGCCCCGCAATTCTGCGCGGCGCAACGGGACGCGGATGTAAGATTGATGGGATTGCTTATCGTTCGAAAAGATGTGATTACTCGCAGCTTTGTCGGTGTCGCTTCGAGTGACGGCATCAATGCGGTAATTTTGTTCGCAGACCATTCATTTTCTCCGATCGGAATATCAACGGAACCGGCGACGAGCCTGCCCTTTTCATTGCCAAACCCGATTCCGTACACGGTAAGCGCAAGTCCAGGCGGTCCGTTATCCGGCTCCATGCCGCAAATGCCCGGATTGGGAGCGGCGCCAGTCACGATAAAGGGGGTTGTGTTGCTTACGGTACCGTCCGCTGTTTTTACCGCCACCGTATAGCTGCCTTCGGAAATACCGCGTGGGACTTTCACGGCTACATACGAGTCGCGCCAATAGAGTTTTTTGCACTCTCCGGAAAAATCAACATCCGCGGGAACTGATTGTCCGCTTTTGGTGAACAAAACTTCTCCGACGGCGTATCCAAAGCCGGAACCGTCGAGTGTGACGTACTGCCCCTTTCCGCCTGACGCAGGCCATGCTTTCACGATTGTCGGCGCAGAATTGGCGTTCTGCGTATTCTGCTGTGCTGCGACGAAAGAAAACACCACAATAAGAGCTAGCATGCTTGCGATGCCTGTGATACTGCCGATGAGGAGTGATATAATCTTGCGTTTCATATCGTCAGGAACACGTGCGTTATGGACGCGGAGACGGACCAACACAGGGATTAAAGCAATTTTGAAAAACGTCTCGCGCTGATGCCCGCACTTCCGGTTGATAAAGGGTGTCCTTTTGCAATGGATCATGTCGCAGACGCGCGCGCGTGCGCGTCGATGTCGCTGATTGTTCTGACTCAACCCAATAACTTCCATCAATACCAAGATAGATCGAACCCTGATGAAGAGAATTCAGATCCATGTATTTTGAAAAAGTAATATCAATAGGCGTGCTCACGTCCACCTTCGTACTATCGCGCGAAGGACTGACAGATTCGATTGCCGGAGGCGTTGAATCAAGATTCTGCGTGATCGTGAACGACCAAACAAAATTATCAGCGGGCGGACCGTCTGCCTTATCATTGCGTTCGGATCCATTCCTGCCTCCGCCATCAAGAGAGTTGCCGGCCGCATCCGCGATTCCGTCATAAGGGTAGGATGCTCGATGCGGATTCTCGGCTGTGCGTTGATCCGCCAATGATGCAGCTCGTACCGATACTTGATATCTTCCGCCTTTCTCGGGAAAACAATATATGGACTCTCTACAGCTATTCGTTCCGCAGAGCTCGCGCGGTACGAACGTCACCGTACGATATTGATTGCCGACAAGGATCGTGCCGGGTACTGATGCTCCGGTTTCAAGATTTTGCACCGATATTTTTTCACCGCTCACAAGCGATGGGTCGAGCGCTTCGGAAAAAGAAATTTGCACGAGCGCGTTGCGCGCAACAGTTGATTCTTGATCCGCATTCCCAATGGCAGGAAACACATGGGTGACACGCGGCGGATCATTGTCAACAACTCCGCTCACCTGAAACTGCCAGGAATACCCGCCCGTGTTGCCAAAAAGTGACTCACCGTTTTTTGATAGGATAGCGCTGGTGAGAGATATGCCGTAAAGCGATTGCGTATCCGGCATCCCCAATAACTGTACTGGCGCGATCACTATTGATTTCTCATCGTCTGTAAGTGACACTTCTGCCAGAACCCCTTGGCCATCGGGAGTGGGAGTAGGAGAGATTTGATGAATCCGGACGCTTGCGGAAAGCAACGAACCGTCTTCTGAACGGACACTATGCGCACGGATGGATTCTCTGAATGTGATAAGAATTTTAGCATTACGAGGAACATTTTTCTCGTCACGCGCCGGATAGTGCGATTCGATGCGGGATTGCCTGCTCTGATATTCACCGAAATAGACCGGCTGCGAGATGTCTGTCGGGCTAAAAGTCGAAGGAGGCTGGGCAACATACGATTGCGCAAAACGCGAATAGATAAAGGTGATGGCACCGAAAAGCACCAGCCCGATGACTGCGGTAAGCGTGCCAAGAATAAGAAATCGTTTTGCCGATGCCTCCTCGGCGAGATCTTCGTCCTCACGAGCTCTCCGCAAACGGACAAACCCGAATATGTCGAAAGCGATGCCGATTATCGTTGTGATGACCCATATAATTTGTAGCAAGCGCAAGACGATGAGTCGCGCGTCATTTGCCGGAAGGCCAAGCGCGCGCGCAAATCCAGTCGCTTCTTGCGCGTGCGCGATAAACGGTACTGCAAAAAAAATCACTGCGATAAGACACCCCTGCAAAAATACGCGGGGCCAACGAGATGTGCGTTTTTTAATGCGCATCAGGAGCGCATGAGTGCTCAATGACACGTTCGGTGCTCTTAGAGATGATTAAAGGCGGAAACAATTGATCACTTAAAGCTTCATGAGCGCTTTTGTTCCGGGAAATCTGTCTTTGAGCTTTCCAATTTTCTTAAGATATTCCTTTTTTTCTTCGATCATCCTGCGGCGCAACGCTGTCGTCTGTTTTGCTGCCGCGCTTTTCTTCCGAGAATAAAAACGAATCTTCTTTACTTGCAATATCCTTCCGCTTTGCTGTATCTGGCGATTGAATCTTCGCAGCAATGCCTCAAACGATTCCTTTTGTTTTCTTCGTACTTCCGGCATGTGTCACCCTCCTTTCTGTTGTTCACCATGAAGCTTCTTGCGAAGCGTTGGTATTAATTTTTTTATATCGATGACTTCTTGTTCTCCACCCCCCATATTACGAATGATAATACTCCCGTCAAGCAGTTCTTTTTGACCGAGAATAATTGTCAGTGTCGCGTTGCATTTGTTGGCGATCTCGAGCTGTGCTTTAAGACTATCTTTCGCGAATTCCGCCGCTACGGTAAAACCCTCCCGTAACAAATCTTCATACAAAACCATTGCCCGCCGTTTTGGCTGCTCCCCAAGCTGCGCGACGAAAATCTCCGGTTCCGCGCGCCGCGGGATCAGCTTCGTGCCGCTTGCTTTCTCAAGCTCCTTTAATTTCATCACGACTCGCTCGATGCCGATACCGAATCCCGCCGCGGGAGTGCTTAGTCCGCCGAACATCTCGATGAGGTCATCATAGCGCCCTCCACCGCCAAGCGCGGCCATCCGCGCTGATTGGACATCGGATTCGTTTGTATTCATGACCGCATAAAATTCAAAAACCGTGCGCGTATAGTAATCCAATCCGCGTACAAGATGCGGATTTGGCTGATAAGGAATCTCAAGTTCGTCAAGACATTCAAGTACTGCGATAAAATGGTCGCGGCACGCGTCGCAGAGCGAATCCACGATCGGAGGCGCTTTCGAAATAAGGCTTTGGCACGTCTCGACTTTGCAATCAAGGAGTCGAAGCACATTTTTATTCAGCCGCCTTTTGCAATCATCGCAAAGCGATGCCCGACGGGCACGATAGTATTCAACAAGCGATTCACGGTACGCGATCCGGCATGAACGGCAGCCTATGCTGTTCACCTGCACAATCGGTTTGATATGCAATGACGTCAGTAATTTGTATCCAAGCAAGATAAGCTGCGCGTCGACAACCGGCTTGCCTTCGCCGATCACTTCGCAATTCCATTGCGTATGCTGACGATATCTCCCCTCTTGCGGCTTTTCGTGCCGAAAGAGCGGCCCGAAGGCATAGAGCTTTACCGGCTGCGGCAAAGAAACCATTCCGTGCTCGATGTAAGCGCGTGCTATGCCAGCAGTAAACTCCGGCCGCAGCGCGAGATTGTCTCCGCCTTGATCCGTAAAACTGTACATCTCTTTTTCCACGATATCCGTCTGTTTGCCCAATCCAGCCGTATATACATTCAAATGCTCCACTATCGGAGTGTCAATCCGCATAAAAAGATAGTCATCTCCGATCTTTTTAACGATTGATCGAATGTGCTCCCAATATATCTGATCGTGCGGCAAAACATCCTTCATTCCTTTGACAAGCTGGGGTTGCTTGCTTAACCGAGTAATGCTCGGGTTGGGCTTGTCACTTTGTTTTATCAATTCTTCTGCTTTTTTTATTCGTGGCATGTGTCGTGTACCGTTACATGTTAACCTCACTTGTGATCATTGGTAGGCGGGAACGTCAAAAACTCCGAACCGCTGGAATGGAAACCCTCTCACCCATACGCGTCCCACAATGCTCTCTTTGGAAATCGGTCCGAAATTTTCCGAATCTTCGCTGACGGGCCGATTATCTCCGAGTACATAATATTCATCTTCGCCCAGCTCCCGATCGTCATAAAGCCCGCTCATGGAACGCGGATGATATACATCTTCACGCAACACAAGACCCTGCGTATGTTCCTTCGTAAAGATCGTAATGGCACCATCGCTGATTCGTATCCGTTCCCCTGGTAGCGCGATGACACGTTTGATGAGGTAGCGGGATTTTTTTGATGTATCAGAAACGCGATATTGGAATACGACAACCTCGCCCCGTTCTATCTTTCTCAAGCGCAAGGTGATCTTATCGATGATCAGATAATCAGAATCGTAAAAGGACGGTTCCATGGATTGACCATGGACGTAAAAAGGTTGGATAAGAAATAAACGTATTGGAAGAATGAGGGCAACCGCTATAATAAAAACACGCAGGAACTCCTGACCTTGTTCTTTGAGCGCTTGCCACTTTGTAGATTTTTTTTCGGTTGCTTCCCCTAACTCCATACGTTATCCACCTCGTGTACAGTATACACAAAATTAAGGATATTGTCACGCGCTTGCCTTTGTCGTGATAGCGCTCGCACCATTCCCAATGGACAATACAGGATTCGAACCTGTGACCTCACCGATGTGAACGGTGCGCTCTAACCAGCTGAGCTAATTGTCCATGGGGAAAAATGCGTCTGCTCGTGCGCCGAGCTGATCAGATGCGCGAACCTTGCTTATACGGACATTCTGCTTGAACCTCCATATTCGCACAATTATTACCATCTTGCAAGCAGTTCTCCTCACTGGTATACTATTAAATCAATTATGCACAAGATTCAGATCAACCTGCTCCAGTGCCGGACAGGCTTGCCAAAAAACCAAGACTTGCTGGACGCGTCTCCGCTCTTTGAAGGAGTGCGAGGCATTGTCATAGCTGGATCAATTTTGCTTGCGTGCCTTCTCGGAGCGACAGGAGTCTATTCTTACTATTCTTCGCAAAAAGACGATTCTTATATTTCCCGCTCATGGAATTCGTTTGTCACGTTTGCAAGGCTTGACGCGCTGAATCATTTCACGGAGAGTTTTTCCAAAACTCTCCGAGGCGAATCTGATCGAATTAACATTTTACTCATTGGCATCGGAGGAGATGGCCACGAAGGGCCTGACCTTGCAGATACGATCATGCTTGCAAGCATCAATCCAAAAGGCAAAAATGCCGCACTGTTTTCCGTGCCGCGAGATCTTACCGTACCAATGGAAAAATATGGCATCAGAAAAATTAACAATGCTAACGCCTTTGGCGAACAGGAGCAGGAAGGCTGGGGCGCGGAGTTTACCCGACTCATCCTTGAAAAAACATTTGACATCCCCATTCACTATTATATACGCATCGACTTCCACGGATTCGAACAATTGATTGATTCTCTGGGAGGAATTACCGTAGATGTCGAGAACAGGTTCACCGACTACAAATACCCAACGCTGGATAAAAAATATCAAGTTCTTTCATTTGCCGCGGGAGAACAGACTATGGATGGAGAAACAGCGCTCAAATTCGTACGTTCGCGGCACAGCATAATGAATAACGAGGGATCGGATTTTGCCAGAGGCAAACGACAACAAAAAGTATTAGTCGCGATCAAGGAAAAAATGGCGTCGTCAGATGTCTTACTCAATCCCGGCAAGGTATCGGACATCATGGCAATACTTAAGGACACCGTAACCACGAACATCTCCTCTTGGGAGTTTGCCCGTTTTATTTCATTGTCAAAAAATCTTGACTTCGGCTCAATGAAAACCGTATCGTTTGACGATTCACCTGATGGATTATTGGTATCAAGTATCGGCGTCGACGGTGCGTATATTCTCCAACCGCGCGATGGCACATTCCAAGAAGTGCGCGCCCGCATCAGTACGGCATTAGCAGATACTCCTGAAGAAACGAACAGCAAGCATGTATCGGAATCTCCGATTGCAAGCATCAAAAACGGCACCCTCATTGAAGGTTTGGCAGCCCGCACGGCCACGATACTCCAGGAATCAGGATTCACGATTGATTATGTGGGCAATGCTGAAAACCGCGATGCGGATAAGACACTGCTGTTTGATTTTACCGATGGAGCGAAAAACGAATCTCTGAAATATTTGAAAACAGTATTTCCTACGGCTGTGATTTCGTATGCTGACCGCGAGCAGTTCCAAGCTCTGCCGAGCAGTGATTTTCTCATCATTGTCGGCGCCGATAGGAGCAGGTAGCTACCAGATCGTCTGTCGACTCACGGAGTCGCGCGCCGAAACAACGACACAGTTCCCCTATCAACTTCGGCGACATAGTGAAGAGTACCGTTGGCATCTACAAAAAAATCCCGCACGCGTTGTCCTTCAACGCTTACCTGATACCGATTCCGATCAGGCCTCTGCGCGGTCTCGAAGACTTCAAGAACGCCTCCGGAGAGCATAATGGCATACGGTATATTTTTTAACATCGCGATCGACTGTATCGGTACCGATTGCCTGGAAAGAAGTCTTCTTTGAATTGATTTACCTGATGTCTTTTCAAAAATCACAGCTTCAAAACCGGAAGCTACGACGACGATCAATGGCGGTTTGGCAAATAATCCTTGGACGTATGCAAACGGCGTCTGCGCTTGAGCGCTATCAGATGTGTCGATAGACGTTATCACACCCTCCGCGTCTTTGCCGATCACGAAGGGCGGCACCACGGTCTCAAGAGAAGTAATGCGATCGGCGGGAGCAAGTACGCGGCTTCCAATTCTTGTTCCCGTGGCGGCATCAATGAATACGAGAGATGTATCCGCGAGCGAAGTTTCGAGCGCATATAAAGTGTTGCGCGACAGCGCCATATCCGTAAAAGACCCTGCGGCGGCAAGTGGTGTCAGAACGCCGTCAGCGTCTAATCGAATAATGCCTGACGCAGCCAAAACGAATACTGACTTTTCGTCATCGGACCAGAGCACGCGGTTGATCGGACCTGCAAGATCCTTCGAGACCATTCTTCCTGTATCATGTTCACCCATGAGCACTATGCCAGCAGCGGAAATGACGACGGCGCGCGAACGCGAAGGAGACGGATAACCTGCGAAAGCATCATCATTCTTCGACCGATACAGAGACTTAAAGGTATGGGTATCCAACGAATACTCGATCACCTCATTCTTTCCTGCTAAAAAGATGAATTTGTCAGAAGCCGCGACGAGTATCTTTTCGAGAGCCGGGTGTGAAAATACCGCTTGCGGTTCCGAGCCGGAGACCAAGACGGGGTCTGTGACGATTGTCACAGTGCCGGACGTTACGGATATATCTCGGCGATACGGAGAGTATCCATCTCTTAACAATTCCAAATGATAGGTGCCGGGAAGCAGGTATTTCTTATGGATCGGCGTACGTGAGTCAATCGCGCCGAATATCAAATCGCGAAACCGAAAAATCGGATCTCCATTGAGCATAACGCGAGCGCCTGGCGGCGTTGATTCTACAATCAATTCGCCTGTGCGCTCTATCGCGTTTTTCGCGGGATTATATCGATAGCCTAATCCATAAAAAAGGATCGCGGCAGCCGTAAAAAAAAACGCCCCGACGAAAGAATAAAATAAAATACCGCGGGTCACTGATCTCATAGACGTTCGGTTTCGCGCAGCTGCGAACGTATCTTCGCGCGAGCAAGCGCGGTCTTTGCGTACGCAAGCCAATCAGGGCTGGGACTTCTGCGATTTTTGTCAAAGATTATCTCTACCACGTCTCCGCTTCGCAGCTTTGTATCAATGGATTGAAGCTGGGTATTGATCTTTGCTCCAGCGCACCTGCGGCCAAGGTCGCTATGGATCGCAAAAGCAAAATCAATCGGTGTGGCATCCTCCGGCAGATTAATGACATCTCCTTTCGGGGTGAATACAAAAATGCGATGCTTAAAAATATCAAGCGTGAGAACATGCATGGATTCTTCGCCGCCGGGGTTCTCCTCATTCCATAAAGAAACGATATCTTGCAGCCATTCGATATTTTTCGTAACGGATCGGGAGATTTTACGCGCCTCATCATAATTCCAGTGCGCCGCGATTCCGTATTTCGCTTCGGCATGCATTTCCGCTGTCTGGATTTGAAACTCTACCACTTCCCCTTTCTCGCAAAATACGGTCGTATGAAGCGCGCGATAATTATTAGGTTTTGGCTGCGCTATGTAATCTTTCATGCGGCGCGGCAGTGGCTTCCAATGCTGATGGATAGCGCCGAGAGCGGCGTAGCAATCAGCAATGGAGGAAACGATAATGCGCATCGCGACCACATCGTAAATCCCGTCAAGGGAAATGGAACCCTTTTTAAGCATTTTACGATAGACGCTGTAAAGACTTTTTACGCGCTGTTCGATCACCGCAAGAGTAATCCCATGATCTTCCAAGCGTTGGAGGACCACTGTCTTGAGATTTTCGAGATATGCTTCACGACCGATCCGATGCGGGTTGACGATTTCGGATGTTTGAAAAAATTCATCGGGATGCACATAGGGAAACGCGAGGTCTTCGAGCTTGCTTTTCATGTACCAGATGCCCAATCGATCTGCGATCGGGACATAGATCTCCATCACTTCGCGCGCGATGCGATATTGCTTGTCGGACGAGAGCGCGTTCAGTGTTTCGAGGTTGTGATATCGATCGGCGAATTTAATCAGGATGATACGAATGTCGCGCGCGATATCTACGAACATTTTACGAAGATTCTCGGCGTAGCGCTCAATCCCGCGGTATTTGAGATTACCGAGCATGCTTACTCCCGCCACAAGTCGGGCAATCTCATCGCCGAATTGTTTTTCCAGTTCCTGAATCGAAACATCGGCTTCGTCCAACACCTCATGCAGCAAACCTCCTATGATAGCGGCCTCATCCATTCTGATCTTTGCAAGCCGATAGGCGACCGCGAGGCAATGTTCCATGAGTGGCTCGCCATTTTTTCGAACCTGCCCTTTATACTTTTCGGCAGCAAATTCATATGCCAACTCCAGCATGCTGGTGTCAGCATCAGGCTTGTATTCTTTAATGAGACTTTTAATTTCATCAAATTCCATAGTGAAATTGAGACTGGTGGACATAGCTTCCCGGGAAAGGAGCCGGAAGAAAGTACTATCTGATATTTTGTTGCAGGCTCAATTGTACCATCGCCTCGTAAAAAATCGAGGTGCGGGCATGCGGTTTGTAATTGTGTAGCCGCATTTCATGATGTAAGATATCAATAAGATTTGGTATAGTTCTCCTTGTCATTCCCGTGGATGCGGGCACCTGATCTGAATGATACATTTCATTGATATGATAGCATATTAAATATCATATCGAAAAACACTACGCCTAACAGCGCCTAATCCGAAATATCTGGCGTCCGCCGCCGGAGAGAACCAGATACATCGGATTAGACGAGGACGTTAAGTGAAATAACGTTTTATTTGAATCCCCTTTAGAGCGCCAAAATAAAAGGGTGAATTAATTTTCATTACAAATAATATGAGAGACAGATTTACACCAAAAGAAATCCCTATAACAGAGAGGTTAGCAAAATGGCCTGGCATGCAAGACAGAATTAAAGAAGTTTTTAGATTAAATGAAACGGGTGGCGAACCTTTCTTCTTCCTGATAGAGACCGAGACTGGGGATCGGACTTCGTCACCATTATTTCAAGGGGAACAACACAGAATAGAGGCCCCGCTTGCCGTAATGTTTAATTATCTCTGTCCTCAGTTTACGGAGGAGGATTTTGACAGAATCGCAAATGGAGAAGGAACACAGGAAGAAGTGCATGCGATCGATGCTCAACTCGCAAAAGTCAAAGGCAAGATTCATTTTCATCCAAATGGCGTTGTAGAACCCTCGATGGATGACCTGAGTCTTATGCAGCATTTATATTCACTATATTCATCTGCGCATTTCTCGCCGCCTCTTCAAATTATCGGAAGAAAAAATCAAGAAAATAAATTTGATCTTCTTTCTTTCAATCAAATTGCGGATTTACCTGCACCAGAAATAGTTACACAATTACCAAAACTAGTCGAAAAATATGTGTTATTAAGAGCTTTGCCCGGGTATCTTAGAAGAATCGGCCAATCAGGGCGAGCTACAGAATTAAGACAATCTCTTTTTGGTTTAGAAAATCTGCAATTTGATCAATTCATTACAAGGTACAAAGAAATAATTGCAAGCATGCCAGGTCAAGAATTTGTTGAAAGTTTCAGAACTCAATTTCGAGGAAATTTTACAGTATTTCCAGAGTATCTATCCTGTGTTCAAGCAGCATTGTCTGAGTTTAAATGTTTTGAAACCCACATCACTTCAATTGATCCTGAAAATTAATTTACCCTTTTATTTGTTCGGCTAGTGCCGAACGAAAAATATAATGTTACGCCAACTAGCACAGCATATACGGCTACGGTTTGCTTCTCGCCCATATTGCACGGGTGTAGGCTGTCGACTATTGTAGGACCGCGCAATATCGTATATGCCGAAACGTTAGGCGAGATATTTTTTAACTTTTTTATTTATGCCACTGTTTTTAACATATCTACTTGCCCCCGGAGCATTCATTGGAATTCCAATCCTAGATAAAATTTGTCAAATTAGGTCAGATCGTTGGTTGCCGTGCGTGAGAGATTATGGTTCAGGAACTTCGACGGGTGAATTTTATTTTTCTTTATTAGGTAGTGTTGTGTTGTATGGAAGTACCATTATCATTTTGATTTTGTCGATGAGAAAAAAAGTTAAAAAATACATCGCCTAACAGCATCTATGCGGTTCTGCTTCGCTCCACCCATATGCTAACGTACATCGGATTAGGCGCGGACGTTATATTCAATTCGGGCTGGCTTTAGGTGAAAATCGCCAGAAATATTTATAAATCTATCTACATTCAAAAAATTCAGTATGAGCATCTCACACGATAAACAAAAAGAGCTTTGGGAGGAAGAACATAAGAAACCCTTTGTTCTTCTCCAAATGGATCAGAAGGATGCTTCTAGCGGTATACAAAGGTTTTTTTCTTGGCTGACCGCAAGAAACCCCTCAACCAATCTCGCCGGTATTGAAATGGGATGCGGAAAAGGCCGCAATAGTATTTGGCTTGCCAAACAGGGTGTCAAAATGACCGCCTTTGATTTTTCAGAAAATGCCATTGCAGAAGCCAAAAAGCGCGCAAAAGAGTCTAATGTGGATAAAAAAGTGAACTTTACTGTCCAAGACGCAACAAAGCAATGGCATTTTGATGACGGCCAGTTTGACTTTGCGATAGATTGTTTTGCTTCAACTGATATAGAATCGACAGAGGGCAGGGCCTTTGCCAGAAATGAATTTTACCGCGTGCTAAAAAACGAGGGTTTCTTGCTAGTCTATACATTATCAACGGACGACGAGTTTCATAAAGAAATGCTGGAGAAGCATCCTGCTGAAGAAAAAAATAGTTTTACTCATCCAACGACTGGCAAATTCGAGAAAGTATTTGATAGAGAAGAACTACTCGATTTCTATAAAGATTTTGAATGGGTCGAAGAACAAAGGGTTGAGAAAGAAACTGAATTTTTTGAAAAAAAATATCAATGTAAACATTTCTGGCTCATATTGAAAAAATAAAGCCAGCCAGAACTCTGAAATTTTCCTTCGGAACGTTGCACTAAATTTCAGCAAAAGTTCTTTTATCGAGGCAATTACGAGGAAGTAGGGAAAAAATTAACGCGAGGGGGCGCTGCGCTTCGTTTCGCTCACCCTCGTATACATCGCCTAACAGCGTGTGTGAGATTCGAGTAAAGCGAAAATTTGGATTTGATTAAGGTGTCGTTTTCTCCTCTCCCAAATTTGACAGTATCAGCGAGACTCATCATAATACAACATGATAATTCATGATATAAAGTAATGAAATCCAAAAAATATATTTGTCCGCCATGCGGATTTGTGTATGACCCCGAGATCGGAGACCCCGATGGCGGTATCGCACCCGGTACTCAATTCGAAGATATCCCTGACGACTGGATATGCCCTGTCTGCGGCGTGAGCAAAGATGTCTTCGAGCCGTACGAAGAATCATAATTCAACTCCCATGAGCGGACACAACGTTTCCTCGATACCCGCGATCGGACAGCCGGTCCCTGATATCGCGATGAATGTCTTTCAGAATGAAAAGATTTCTTATACGAGCCTGCGTGAATTCAAAGGAAAATGGCTCGTGCTATTTTTTTACCCGGCAGATTTTACTTTTATCTGTCCGACCGAATTAGAAGAGCTCGCTGATCAGTATGAATCTTTTCGCGCGTTGAATACCGAGATCGTCAGCGTGAGCACGGACACCGCATTTGTCCATAAAGCATGGCACGATAACTCCCCTGCGATTAAAAAAATTGCCTACCCGATGGCAGCGGATCCGGCAGGCGCGCTTTCGAAAGCGTTTGGCGTATACTTGGAACACGAAGGGGTTGCTCTGCGTGGAACATTTGTGATTGATCCTGATGGAATTCTTAAAGCATTTGAAGTGCACGACAACAGCATCGGTCGCAGCGCCACGGAGCTTCTCCGCAGAATAAAAGCAGCGCAATATGTGCAACAAAATCCGGGACAGGTATGCCCCGCCTCATGGGAACCTGGCAAAGCAACCTTAACACCGGGTCTCGATCTTGTCGGGAAAATATAATCTATGTACGAACCGAAAAAATTTGATCATCTTCTCGGCACGCCGGGATTTTCAGACGAGCTGCTGAAAAATCATTTCGCCCTTTACGAAGGATATGTCAAAAATACAAATCTTCTTATCGATCTGCTCACCACCAAAGAGCCGAATACACCGGCGTATGCCGAACTCCAACGCCGATTTGGATGGGAGTTTAACGGCATGCGATTGCATGAATTATATTTTGGCAACATGACAACTGTCTCCCGAGTTCCGGAAGGTACGATAAAAGACAAGCTCTCATCGATATACGGAAGCATTGAAGAATGGAAAAAAAATTTTATGGCTGTAGGAGCTATGAGAGGGATCGGTTGGACAATCCTTTCTTTTGACAAGCAAAACGGCGAATTATTCAATATCTGGATAAATGAGCATGATGGCGGCTACCTGGCCGGCACTACCCCATTACTTGTTATGGATGTATTCGAACATGCGTTTATGCTCGACTATGGGTTGAAACGCGCTGATTATATGGAAGCATTTTTCAAGGCAATAGACTGGCAAGAGGTTGAAAAAAGATACGCATCCTCTTAACCGATCAGCAAGAAAAAGAAAGCCCTGAATATATCAGAGCTTTCTTTTTATGCGATTTCATCACGTTCTTCTTCCTCAAATTCACCCCGCTCTTTATTTTTCTTGACGTTATCCCAACGGAAGTATTTTCCATTCATGGAAATATATACTCCGTGCGGCAGAGTTTGCGAGTATGCGATAGCGCACCCAAGATTAAAAAGACCGTCGGAACTGCCGAATGTGTAGGGAATCATCGCGCCCGTCAGCACAATGGTCTTATCCTTGATTTTTTTACCGAGTACCCAAGCAGTCTCCGGCATCGTATCAGTGCCGTGAGTAATTACAATGGTTTCCTCTTTTGCCTTGAGGCAATTTTCCAAAATAATCTCTCTGTCAGAGTCAGTCATAAACAAGCTATCTATCATCATCAGCGTGCGCACATCACTATCAACTCGACAGCGCGCTAATCGCAGCATTTCGGAAACGTGCGTATCCTTCAATACGAACTCTCCATTTAATTCGTTATACTCCTTATCAAAAGTTCCTCCCGTGACGAATATGCGTAATTTCATAACAGTACGGTTAATTAGACGAAGTGTTTAATGAATCACCGGGCTTTGCCCACGCGATGTACTTGCAGTCCGGATAGCGGCTGCAGGAATAAAACGCCTTGCGGGTTTTTCTGCTGCGCTTCTGGACGACCTCTCCCTCGTTGCATTCCGGACACGTGATGCCAAGTTTCTTATCCGTAAGCGAACGGATATTTTTACAATCAGGGTACTTGCCGCATCCTAAGAATTTTCCAAATCTGCCCGCCTTCAGTACCATCGGAGATCCGCATTTCTCGCATGGCTCGTACGATGACGATCCGTCTCCAGTCGCGTCATCGGTATCCGATGATAATGAACGTGAATTCCTGCACTCCGGAAAGCCGCTGCAAGCTAAAAACTTTCCATACCGGCTCATTTTTATCACCATCGGCTTGCCGCATTTATCGCACGTTTCGTTTGTTGGCTCCGCTTCTGCCACAACCTTGCCTAACTCTTGCTCCTTAGCGTCAAGATTTTTCTTAAAAGGAAGGTAAAATTCCTTCAAAAGAGGCGCGTATTCTTGTTGTCCGCCGGCTATTTTATCCAGTTCATCCTCCATGCGCGCGGTAAACTGATAATCTACGATATTGGGAAAATGCTCGATCAACAGATCCGTCACCAGGATACCGATATCCGTCGGTTTGACTCGACGATCTTCCCTCTGGACATAATTGCGCTCAACAAGCGTACCGATGGTCGGAGCGTATGTGGATGGCCTTCCAATGCCGTTTTCCTCGAGCACTTTGATCAAACCTGCCTCCGAATATCGAGCCGGCGGCTTGGTGAAATGTTGATGAGGTTGCAATGAATGAATCGCCACTTCATCACCCTGCCGCAGAGGAGGCAGAATCATTTCTTCAGATTCGATCGGATATGCTTTCATAAAACCGTCTCGAAGCACCACGTGACCGCTCGCGCGAAATACATGATCCTGGATGTGGGCGCCGCGCGCGGTAATATCAAGCGATGTCGCTTCAAACACCGCGTCGGGCATCTGGCTCGCGACCGACCGCCGCCATATGAGATCATACAATCTATACTGCTGATCGGTCAGATACTCCCGTACGCTTTCAGGAGTCCGCTCAACGTTTGTGGGACGGATCGCTTCATGCGCTTCTTGCGCGAGCTTTGACTTCGTCTTGTAACGTTTCGGTCCGACCGCATAGTGCGCACCATACTGCGAGCTAATGAAACTCCGTGCTTCCCCAAGAAACTTTTCTGAAAGTGTTACCGAATCCGTACGCATATAGGTGATGTATCCCCCACTCTCTTTGTCCGCTGCTATGCCCTCATAGAGTTGCTGGGCTATCATCATCGTTTGCTTCGCTCCAAAACGCATTCGCCGATTCGCGTCTTGCTGCAATGTCGAGGTCGTATACGGCGGATAGGGACTTTTCTTTACTTCCTTTGTCTGGAGATCGGATACCGACCATGCCGCGGAATCCAATACTCGCACAATGTCATGCGCCTGCGTCTCATGCGCAATGGCAAATTTGTCCAAAGTCGTATCCCCGATACGCAATAACTTCGCGCTGAATTGAGGCTGTTCGATGCCCTTTTGAGACACGTCAATATCGATCGTCCAGTATTCTTGCGCGACAAAAGCCAAGATTTCCCTCTCGCGTTCCACGACCAAACGCAATGCCACCGATTGCACGCGGCCGGCTGAAAGCCCCTTCGCAACCTTTTTCCAAAGCAGCGGAGAGAGTCCATATCCCACAAGTCGGTCGAGAATACGACGAGCTTGTTGCGCGTCTACCATATGCATATCAATCGAGCGCGGATGCGCCATGGCGTGAAGAATCGCTTCGGACGTGATCTCATGGAACGCGATGCGTTTCACTCGATCTTGCGGCGTATTGAGCAGATGATACAGATGCCAGGAGATCGCTTCCCCTTCTCTGTCTTCATCAGTTGCAAAATATATTTCATCCGCCTTGGCCGCCAGTTTTTTTAACGCTGTGACGCGTTTCTGATTCGCGCGCGGCACGATATAATGCGGTTCGAAATCATGTTCGACATCTACACCGAGTTTTGACTTTGGTAAATCGCGCACATGGCCGAACGACGAACACACGGTATATCCTTTCCCAAGGAATTTACCGATCGTCTTCGCTTTTGTCGGTGATTCTACGATAACAAGTTTCATTCTATCTTCCCATAATACATCCGGTCATAGGACCGGATCACTCCTTTCATTTCCAACATCATTAGTGTACTTGTGACAATACGAGTGTCAAGTTTCGCTGATCGGATTATTTCATCAAGATGCGACGGCTCAGCTCCTATAGTCGAGAGCACGCGGATCTCGATATCTTCCAATTGCGGATGCCGCGCCTCGTGCTTCAAGAGATCCGATACTCCATCTATGCCATAGAGGAGAAGGATATCCGCCGCGTCCGTGATGACGTGCGCGCCTGATTTGAGAAGCTGGTTAGTACCCATCGACAGCGGACTTGTCAGCGGGCCGGGTACCGCGCATACGACCCGCGACGACTCAAGCGCGTAGGTTGCTGTAATAAGCGACCCGGACCGCGCGGCAGCTTCCACGACTAGTATCGCTCGTGAGAGGCCCGCAATGATTCGATTGCGCAAGGGAAAATGTTTTTTTTGCGCTCCGGTACGAGGCGGGAATTCCGACATGACGCACCCGCCGGTTTCAATGATTCTTTCCGCAAGGCTACGATGCGCTGCCGGATACATGCTTGCCTGATCGATGCCGGTGCCAAGCACCGCGATGGTATAACCCTTATACTTCAACGCGCACTGATGCGCGGCGCTGTCAATGCCATAGGCAAGACCGCTTACGATACCGATACCGCTGCTCGCGACAGGCCCGATCAGGCGGTGCGTGCACTGCAATCCGTAAGGCGTTGCTTTACGCGCTCCTACGACGGTAAGCAGCTCCCGCTCTTGTGCCGGAAGCAAACCGCGATAATACAACAAAAATGGCGGATCATAAATCGTTTCCAAGGATTGCGGGTAGTCCTCGTCATCACGCATTACCACACTGATCCGCTCTTTCTCAATCAATGCCAATGCCGCTTCAATGTCAAACGTGCTTCTTTGTGCGATGAGCAGATTCGTTATCTGCTCATCATGAAGCGCGCGGAGCAGCTCTGCTTCCGGTGCATGCCATGCCTCTTCGAGCGATGGAAAATATGATCGGAGGCGACCGATACGAACGGCTCCCATGCCAGTGATATGAGAAAATGCAATCGCGTATACTTTTTCAGAGTTCATACTTTTCCGCCGGCAAAAACGCGTGCTCTCATGAGCTCACAATCCATCGAGCTTTCATCATACCATTGATGCGTTCAACGAGTGGAGCCCTCAATTGTCCTTGATCGGTCATTGATAGTATTCGTCAATCTTACGAAAGCAACCGCAGAATCGCGTCAAGTTTGGCGTTTATGGTCCTTAATTCATCACCCGGTGTATCTGCGCGTCTGCCTCTAAAGGTACTCGACTCTTCTCGAGGAACACGCCGATCATTAAATCTCGGCGTATCTGAATTCGGGCCTCTAAACCGTTTCTGATCATTAGGCACAGCTCTCTTAAAACAATTATCGCACAGAATCGGCTTTTTCCCGTTGGGTTTAAAAGGGACCTCGCATGCACTGCCGCATTGACTGCATGTCGCAGAAAACATCGTCGTTTTTCTAAAATCTCGACCGCCAAACTTTTTGCGGTCACTTCCCGTGTCTGTCTTTCTATTTCTCTTAAATGGTTTCATGACGATCATCTTTACATAATAAGAATGGTACAAAATATCAGACGTATACGTTCTTTCGGCTCCTTTCCGCCCATGTTCTTCCTTCAACACTTTGATCGAACTCCGATTTTCATAGATTACCAGACTTTCAATTAAACACAATAGATTTGAATCATAACCAGTGCATTCGCTTGCGCGAATCAGCTCTCCGAGGTAACATATAATCAAAGAATGGAATCGCGATCTTTTACAATCTGATGAGTCTTATTCATACGAGTATTGACAGTGGGCACAAGCCGATATTTTGCCATAGGAACATAGTTCGAGTAGATCGATTTCTGCCTACTGTCAATGGATCATGGCACAGACAACGGGATATCAACGATGATATCCCTTCATAGAGGAGGAAAACAAATGTCCCGCATCAATCGAAAGCGGGAGAGGGAGGAGCTTTCGTGTAAGGCAAGAAAGTTCATTTTCCAAATGTTACCCTATCTGCTGCATGAAGTCTCCTCCACGGTCGAGTTTATGTCCCAGCCGGCGTACAGACGGTTCATGCAGATCCTTTGTCGGATGCGTGAACCAGAATCACTGTCGGAGATCGTGTATCACCGACACTTTCTCCGCAATCACCCGGTACCACGGGTGAACCTGAACCACAAACGTCAACGGCTGACGGCATCATTCCGCATCCATCTCGAGATGGAGCTCATCGCCAAATGCGGATTGGCAACTCGGCTGTATCCGGTGCGGATCGCGGTAGACAAAATCGAAGGAAACTACGCCACAAAGACGTGGCTCCACGCGCGTGTCAGCGTGCGCCTTCCTTCGTATCTTGTCCCTGCGCGGGCACCGGGGAAATCCCGTATCTGTTGGCCCAAGCTACTTCGGTTTACGGTCGCGTTTGCGCCCGAGCACTACGATGAAGAATTCATCGTTGACCGAGTGAAGCTTGGCGAGATGCTTGTCTAACCAACAAGCGACTAAGGAGGGAGGTGGTATGACACCGGATCAAGACTCATCTTCGTAAACAACGGCCGCCAGACCTTCCGGCGGCCGTCTTTTTTTTAGCGTATCCGTGAAGTGTCATGTGAAATTAGGCGGTTGACAAAGATATTTTTTTTTGATAGAGATACACAGTCAAAACTTCCAGGATTCTCTTTGTCAGTGACGAAAGCATACATATTCCTCCTTATGTTTGCTTCTAGTCATAAGTTAAGGATAGTGTCGTTATCGACCATTTCCTTACACTGGCAAAGAGCATCCTGGAAGTTTTTCGTTTGCGCGTTTGTTAAAGATGTTCTGCGCGCGATCGATACCGGAAGCAAACGCGAGTCCGATCGCATCGCAAATCAATGGAAACACCGATGAATTGAGTGCTTCTCTCTCCTTCTTTCCAAATTTCTTTAGGACAAACGCATCGGTTGACGTCTTTTTGCCTTCCACCGGCAGGATGCCGATACGAAAACGCACAAAATCCTTGGTGCCCAATTGTTCGATCACGTTTTGCACCCCCTTGTGTCCGGCAGATGATATATTCCGCGCAATTTTGAATGACCCGAGCATAAGATCAATATCGTCATGGAAGACCCATACGCTCCCGATTTTGTCAGCTTCATCGTTTTGCGTGCCGACAAAACTCTTCACCGCGCTTCCTGACAGATTCATGTAAGTGGCAGGAAACACCAGACAGATATCGATCGAAGTAGTATCGCGAATCCAATACCGATACGTCCATGATTCGTAGAGTTTGCTTTTTTTTCTGCTTACGTTTTCATATCGCGCATCCTTCTGCCATTGCGCCATACAGTACTCAAGCGACAAAGCGCCGACATTGTGGCGCGTTAATTCATACTCTTCGCCCGGATTTCGTAAACCAACCAAGATGTACGTATTGATGCTCATGTACGCGCGAATACTTCTTTTTTGGGTTGAGTCGTCACGATCCGTATCGGGGTTCCGATAAATCCAAATACCTCTCGCAGCCGACGTTCAAGGTAGCGGATATAGTTTGTTTGAATGCTGAATCGCTCCTTGACTTGGAGCCGAAAGGTTGGCGGACAGCTATCAGCTTGTTCCATGCCGTAAATCACCGGCTTCTTTTGCCCGCGTATCCATTGGGGAGGCTGGCGTTTTCGAGCTTTTGCGATAAAATCATCCAGCGCTGTCTGCTCGATCACGCGTACGCGTTGCTCTTGAAGCGCCATCACGCGGTCAAGTACCGTATGGACCCTCTGACCTGTTAACGCCGACAGGAACATAATGGGCGCCCAATCGATAAATGCAAAATAATCGCGAAAAAGATGTTCATACGCCAGAATGGATTTTGAGGTTTTCCCTTGTATCTGGTCCCACTTGTTGGCAATGATTAAAATTCCGGATCCTGCCTCAACAGCAATGCTTGCGAGGCGTTTTTCCTGCTTCGATGGCGTGACGGTACTTTCCACCACTAACAGTACTATATCAGCTTTCCGGATATTTTTTATGCTTCGCTTCACGCCCTCGCGCTCGATATGGGATGACACGGCGCTTTTGCGCCGAATGCCTACCGTGTCAATAAGCATCAGAGGCGTGTCTGTGTACTGAATAAGGGTATCATGGGGTTCGCGAGTCGTATGCGCGCTCGCCGATACGATTACGCGTTCCTCTCCCAATATCCTGTTTACGATCGATGATTTACCGACATTTGTCCTGCCAATGACCGCCACCTTGATCGGTTCGTGAATCGTACCCTCACTGGGGGTCACTTTTGGAAGCATCTCGCAGATTACATCAAGAAGATCGCCGCTTCCCATGCCACTCTGCGCGGATACGGCATGCGGAGCATCAAGACCCAACGAATACCATTCTTTCCCAAAAAGATCGAAGCGATTCGAGAGCGAATCAGCTTTGTTCCCCACCAAGAGTATCGGTGATTTCGTCATCTTCCGTAAGAGCCGCACATAGCGCTTGTCATCCGGATGCATGCCAGACTCCAGGTCAACCAAAAATAACACGAGCGCGCTTCTCTGCACTGCCGAGCCCGCATGCTGCTGGATCGCTTTGTCGATTTCCGTTTCCGGATTCAACATGAGGCCGCCGGTATCAGCAAGGAGCATTTGGCAATCGCGCCAATAACAAACCCCGTAATTTACATCACGGGTTGTTCCCGGCACGGGGCTCGCGAGCGCTTTTTTTTCTCCCAACAAGCGGTTGAACAATGATGACTTGCCCACGTTCACTCGTCCGACGAGCGAAACAAAGGGGATGCCGGATTTTTTATGTTTTTTCATGACATGGGGGCGTACTATGGTTCAATGTCGTTACCGTTCAGCAGATGTTCTCGCGGTATATTGCTTATGATAATACTCAAGATATGTACCTGATTTCAACGGCTTCCACCACTGTTCATGTGTCCGAAACCACTCAACTGTGCGTGACAAGCCTTCATCAAATGATACGCGCGGTTTCCACCCCAAAGATCGGAGCTTTGATGAATTCAAGGCGTATCGCCAATCATGGCCTGGCCTGTCGAGAACAGGTTCGATCATCTTCTCGTTTTTTCCAAGGAGCGCAAGTATATTCTTTGCAAGATCGATGTTGGCTATCTCGTATCCCGTTCCGATGTTATATGCCTCCCCGATCGCGCCTTCGTGGAGGAGCACATCAATCGCGCGGCAGTGGTCTTCGGTATAGATCCATTCACGGACATGTGTGCCATCGCCATACAGCGGAATGTTCTTTTCCTCCAAGAGATTGGTAATAAAAAGGGGGATAATCTTTTCAGGATAGTGGTAGGGGCCGTAATAATTACAGGAATGCGTGACGATTACGGGCGTATGGTATGTCTGCCAGTACGCGCGGCAGAGATGGTCACCGCCTGCCTTGGCGGCTGAATACGGGCTGTTCGGCAAAAAGGGCGCGTCTTCGCTAAACGTGCCATGTTCAATACTTCCATACACTTCGTCGGTTGAGATTTGGATATACCGCGCGGTTCCGTGTCGTCGTACCGCTTCTAACAGTGTGTAGGTGCCTAATACTTCCGTACGGAGAAACGCGGCCGGATCCATGATCGATCGATCGACATGGGTTTCCGCGGCATAATTGATTACCGCATCCGGTTTAAACTCCTTAAAAATCTTTTCCACTGCCTCTTCGTCTTCAATCCTTCCATGAACGAACATGTATCGCGCGTTATGTTCCATATCGCGCAGATTTTCCGGATTGCCGGCATATGTCAATGCGTCAAGATTGCAAATTTCATACGTCGGGTAGGCTGCTGCTGCATACCGTATGAAATTCGATCCCATGAATCCGCAACCGCCGGTGATCAATAATTTCATATGTGTGTATCTAGGATATTTCAACGGCTAAGCCGGTTTAGCCGTTGAAATAGCTAACGCTGATTTAATGTGAGAAAGCGCTGCGAATGCCTCTTCTTTTGAGGCGTACTCTTGCTGGGGAAAACGACGCAATCCATCCCCGGTAAAACGAGGAATAATGTGCCAGTGCACATGAAAAACCTCTTGTCCCGCCGCGGCTCCGACATTTGTCGTTATATTGAGACCATCCGCTCCGGTAGCTGTTTTTACGGCTCGCCCGATACGCGCAATCGTGCCCATCATCTTCATGATCGCTTCTTGGTCCAGCGCCAAAAAATCCGGATCATGCCGCTTGGAGATCACAAGCGAATGGCCCGGATGGACTGGCCGAATATCGAGAAAAGAGAGCACGTCATCATCCTCGAAGATCGTATACGATGGAAGTTCTTTTGACGCAATCTTGCAAAAAATACAATCATTCATAGATTGATGTTTGAGCTGCCAATACAACGCTCATCAGAAAAATAATCAAACCGACGCCTGCTCCGGCGACACCTGCCCATGAACCAAGCGAAAGCGACATATTCCACGCGATCCAGCCCGCTGCGCTACTGATGGCAACAGTGCCGATCCAATACCCGAATGAAACGCGAGGCGGCTTGACGAGCTGATCGTCGAGCGCGGTCAGCAACGCGATACAACCGGAAAAAAAAGCAATGAGTAAAATCGTGTTGATATTCACCCATCGCGCCACAACTCCGTTCCATTGCGCCTCAAGCATGAATGAGATGACAAACAGGCTCAAGGTAGCAAGAAAAACATCGTAAGCGACATGTGAAATCACTTTTTTTGCGTTTCCTATGTTCATTTCCCGAATAATGGTTTACGGATTAAACGAATATCGGCATGGGACAAGAGCAGCGATTCGCCGTTATCATTTTGATATCGGAGTCCCGGCGCAGAGATGAGAAACGTGTATTTGTTTTGGCGGCGAGCTATGGACCGTAAATCAAAACGCGCGTGAATCGCATCCCATGCGCTTGCCGCGGCCTCAATAGTCTGGCCGGGAGGGATAACGGTTTGCCATGTATCGCCGAAGACTCTCATTCCAAGCCGTGCTTGCTTATTTGATTCGTTGCGGAAATAAAGCGAGATTTCGGCTGACTCATAATCTACTCTTGACCTGACATCAAAGTACAGCGGATCTTCAACCATGCGAACGGGTACCGAACCGTCGCGCGCGATACCTACCCTTTGCGTCCGATCGCGGGGATACGGCTCACTCACCGGTCCGCTCAATTCGCTGAAAGTATACGTGATTTTTTTTATTCCTGCAAACGGTATCTGTTGATCGAATATCCACGCGAAATAGAGCGCAGCCGCTATGAAGAGCGCCGCGCGGATGGCGACGCGTATCGTTGAGAATAGAATCATCGCAATAAGGAAGGATCACGAAAGTCCGAGTCTGGACTCGCGGATACGGCACGGTAGAGATGTTCATTTTCGACAACAGACGCATGGAAGACAAGTTCGAATCCGAAATTGGAAAAATATCGCTTACTGATGTAGTCCGCGTCGTCCTGCTCCCAAAGCCCGTAATAATATACCGGCAATCCTGCGTCAAGAAGAGCGCGGACGAGCGGCGCTTCGTTAAAATTCTCTACCGATTCCATCACCCGCCGCTCGGGGAAAAAATGTTTGTCCGATCGCTGTGAGACAATCACGGAGTTCGGCTCGGTCAGATCGCGTACGGCAGAAAGTTTATGCTGCGAGTCGCGGATGCTTGCCGCAATCGCCGCCAAACTGTCGTTTGAACGCAAGTACGTCGCGTCATAGGAGTATAAGACAAGACACGCAAGCATACTTACCACTATCAGACGCTGCAACCCATACCATCGAGCGCGATCAAACATCCAGACAAACAAAGCGGCTATTCCCGGCAACGAAAGCGCGTAGAGAAGCAGCCAATAGCGGACATAGGAATTGCCGATCGTCGGAATGTTCGTAATGTTATCCTGTACGATCCAGCTTCCATAATAAGCAACCATCCAATAAAAGATAAGCGAAGAACAGATACTATACGCGATCAATGCGTAGTTCCTTTTTTCCGCAACATCCATAAGTCCGCGTCGTATAAGCAGCAGTGTCCCGAGCGCGATGGGCAAGACAAACCACCAAAAAAGCTTTGCAAAATATTGGATAAAATGCTCGCTGAATACCTCGGGATCATAACCGAAGGGCAGAATATATTTCCAGAGCGGATCAAATCCGCGATATAATTCATCAATCGCGAGACCGAGCGACGAGTAGTGTTCATTGCGCACGGCGGTGCTTGCCGCATCAATCGCGTCCAGTGTGGGAGCTAATGAAAATAACCCATATCCGTGATACCCGAATGATGCCGGATTGCCATAGAGGCGCGCGTTGGAGGCAAACACAAAGAAGAGAGGTGCGGCAAATCCTATGATGAATATCATAACGGCCCACCAGGATGTTTTTCTCCAGAAAAAGCAAGCAATGACCAAAAGCAAGGGAATCACCCATACGATCTCTGACACGCGTACGGTAAGGCTGGTTCCGAGCATCAGCGCGCCTGACATCATCAGCGCGATCCGTCCAAAATGAATACGCCGCGGAGCCGCGCTCGCGAAACGGCCGCGGATACTCGCAAGAGCGGCAAGCCCCGCGATAAGGAGTCCGAAAAAAAGGATATTATGCATCATCGCTCGGTTCGCAAAATACCAGTATGCCGGGTGGATGGCGAGAAGCAGTGCAGAAAGACCCGCGATGCGAAACGAAAAAATCGAGCGGAGAAATCGATAAAATAACAGTGGTATGATGAGCGCGAGCAGAGGAGTAATGAACAGGAGAATATCGATCCCGAATAAACGAGCGGCAGACCCATACAGATACGGCATCCCCACGAAACTTACCGGCGCGACATATCCATTCACGCCTACCATGCTCCGCGGATGCAAAAAATGATCAGTCACGGATAAAAGATCTTCGCGATACCGTATATCGCCCGTCGTCGCGGTGAGACGGGAAAAAAAATAGTTTGCCGTCTCGTCAGGCGAATTGAGCCGTATGCTTGGTTCGCTCAACGAGGTAATCGATAAGAAACTATATAAAAAGAAAAAAACGACCATGCTGATCGCTACGCATCCGGCAAGCAAACCCTTGCGCACCAGGACTTTATATTCCATATCGGAGTATGCTCATGGAGGCAAATAGGATACTCGATATCAGCAGCGCTGCCGAGAGCGCTTGAAGCGGCGCTCCGAGCCATACGTACAACAGAAGCGCGGATGTTCCTCCAACCTGAAAAATCATTTTTAATTTACCCCATACATTCGCCTTCACTTCTCGGCCGCTTGAACGCCAAGCGAACGCCAGTACGATAATCAACAGCTCTGTGGCAATCACCGCTGATCCTACCCATATCGGAAGAGCGTGAAAAACAAGAAATGCCACGGTGGGAATAATCAACATTTTATCCGCGAGAGGATCGAACAGCTTGCCCCATTCGGTGATCATATTTCGCGTGCGAGCCAAAGCGCCATCAAGCGCGTCGGTGTAGGCAATAATCATAAACAAAGGAATGCCGATCGAATACTGTTCGCTCACGAGCAACGCGATTACTCCGGGTGTTGCGATCATGCGAAATAGGGTAATCTGATTCGGGGTAATGAATGTGGGCACGAAACGCCCCCCGAACGCCATGACAAACCGATCGGTGGCGTACACTTTTTCCGACGGGCTGTACTGCGTAGAATGAAAGTCTGGAAACATCATGGAATAAGATTTATGCACATTTTGGTTTTCTGTTATCTCGTCGTTGTGGGGTATGGTATCGCTCGGATTGTGTTCGGATATCGGCGGATCGACGCGTTATTTCTCGCGCCGCTCTCCTTCAGCCTCGTAATCACGATCGTGAGCGCGGCTGTATATGTCACGGGCGCATTTACCCCTCTTGCGATCAACGGCATCGCAGCCGCGCCGCTTCTCGTCTTGCTTGCGGCAGTTACGCTTAAAAAAACGCGCGGCTCCCACTTGAAAGGACAGGTATCCCCTGTTTCGGCAAGCGGCATACGCGTACTCCCTCTGCTCTTGATCGGCATTTCATTGCTCCTCTCCGCCGCGAGTATCGCGCTGCTGTTGAGCGCCCGCACTACCGAGACAACACTCGGACCATGGGATGTTGTCGATCCGATTTTTTTCTCTCTCATCGCGAGCAACGCCTTGACTCTGCTGATCCTTTCAAAGAATGAGCATGCGCCGCTCATAGGATGGTATGCCGCGGCAGGTGCATACATCGGGACGGCATCCGCTGTCACGGCAGTAATCTACCCGCTCGGTTTCGGTTTCGATCCGATCCTTCATCGAGCGGCTGAAACGCTGATAGCGCAGCAAGGATTCATCGATCCGAGGACACTGTACTACGGGGGACATTACGGACTCGTGACAACGCTTTCCGCCATGTTTTCCCTGACGAGCGCGACAGTTGATCGATTCATTGTGCCTGTTCTGGCTGCCATATCCATCCCGGTCCTGGCATATCGATCCTTCCTTTTTGCGCGCGCGCAACAGGCCGATCGTATCGCGGCGACTTTGATGATCGTGGGATTGCCTATCGCGGCCCTCGGATCAGGAACTCCGTGGGGATACGCGCTGTTGTTAACGACCGTTGTAATACTGACAAGTATACAACTCCAATGCGACAAAAACAAGACTACGCTCGCCTTTTTAGCTGCCGCTGTTCTTTCCCTTCTCTTTGTCCATCCTCTCGCCGGACTGCCGATCGGATTCATAGCTGCGGGATCTGTCCTTATGGCCTATCGCGCATTCTCGTTTCGGATTGCCATTGGATGCGTTGTCGCCGCCGCCGCTTCCGCGCCAATTGCTTTTATTGCCAATTCTTTACTATCGCGCCAGCTTCCCGTAACCATCATCGTACCTGACGCG
>JACPHV010000005.1 GCA_016188385.1 Candidatus Uhrbacteria bacterium
GGAGATCGTAGAGCGATATAATGCCATGCAGGCAAAAAGCATCCATTAGTCACACGTCAGACGCGAACAGAGAGCCTCCTCGCTACATTACAATTATCGCTGTATTCGCCCGAAAATATTTTCATTGTGTAGTTAATTGATTGGGGACGTAGATGATAGTGTATTGTAGAGGATAGGATTGAGGTGTCATTATGCTAATAATTGTATTGCTCGTTGCATAATAAATTCAGGATATTGTATTGTTTTAAGCCATTCGGGGGTTCGTAAATCATTCAGAACCACCAGGAAAAATGCATTTTGTGCAAAAATCTCCCCTCCAAGGAGATTTTTGGTATCCAGATCCCCCCGCCTGAATTCAAAATTTTTTTCACAATCAAAAACAAAATTCCATGGTTTCACAAATCGTACAAATTGTAGCAGCATACAAAAGAATAAAAAAATGATAAAGCTATGAAGCAAGAAAAACACTACATCAACCGCGAAGAAGGGAAAACATTTCGCCCGCAAAAACAGACGGAAACCATTGCGGCGATGCGGCAGAAATTTCAGGATGAAAAAAATAAAAAAATGTTTGAAGATTTACGCGGAGGCGAATCAATCGAAACACTTCTTTCTTCTGCACAAAACTTCGTTCGAGAATTGATCGCTCGCTATCCGCACGTGAACGAACATGGAGGATTGGATTACTATTTTTCAGGATCATTAGCCTTGATGTTACTCGCCTGCGTTGATTCGTTTGAATCGCTGGATCCGGAAAAAATACCAGATACAATTATTGTCAAAGATACCAAGCAGCTATCCCCGCACTTTAAGGCATTACTTCTTGGTTTGGTGAGAAAAGTCGGAGACATCGACTATGTTCGCCTAACGAAGGATCGGCAAGTTTTTGGAAAAGGCGGGGGAGCCCTTCAGGCAGATGATTTTTCTTATCAGTCAAAAAAAATAATAAAGCAGCGCGATGACGGAAGCCTTCCCATCATGTATGATCCGTTTTCCGCGCCCCAGAAAGCTCATGTTGCTCGGATTGCCATTCGCGGAAGTGAGACGTATATTCCTGAGCCGGCAATGATCATCGCGCATAAAGCGGCGCATCTTGGGCAGCACTTTGATCGAGAAGATAAAACCAGACGTTTCGCGGCGGAATTTTCTACGTTTCTTACCGTTCTTTCAGATTTGTATTCTCGAGAGGAGCTTGTTCGTCTTACGCATGATGAATTGTTGCAATGCGGCGTCAATGATGAAGTGATTCCGTATTATAATCCCCATTTTCACGGAGATGTTAAACGGTTTTTTGATGATGTGGTGTCATCGGATTCGGATGCGCACCTTCTCGAATCCTTGGAATACGGGAAAGAGCGATCGATAAGCATTTTGAAAATTCTCCATCGATTTACCGATCTGCAATCAAAAAAATATGTTATAGATTTTATCAATCATAATCGTGCTGTGATTGATCAATGGCGAGTTGAAATGTCATCACAAAAAAATAGAGAACTGTATGCCGATTTTCTCATACGTCATCCCGATGTATTGGAACGCTATAGGCAAGACTATCACTCTCATCCGATTCGCGACGATCATCTGCGTGAAGATATTATTGAAAATTTAAAAGCTACGGTATGGGATAGCGGGTCGGTGTATTCGGAAGTTCCGGAGGATATACAGCGCCGATTTCATAAAATTCCACAGCGTAGCGATATTCTCGATTTGCTTGCGCAGCTTCCGCCAGAACAAGAACGATTGGACAGTATCCTCGCTCGAATTACCGACCTCATATCGTCAATTGACGATAGGCATATTTGGACATTAAAAGAGATTGTTCTTCATGCTTATTTCTCAAGTGCGGAACAACGCGAACACATTCTTCAAGGTATACATGAAGCAAGGGCCAAGCTTAACGATGATGAATTTGATCCTTTTATGAGGGCGCTGTATTTAGCGTTACAACGATCAGAATTCAATGAAGTAAAAAACAAATGGCACGATATCGAAGATGAGGAATATCCTGAGCGGATAGCTGGGGTTTTTCAGCAATTCGAGATTCAATATACATAACATTTTTCCATGTATAAAGCTGAACACATACTGGATTTTGATGTTTTCAGAAAAACTCAAAACGCAATTGAGAGATAACAGCGCGGAGGATAAAGGGGTCAGGTACCTTAATTATTTCTTTTAGTCTCCTCAAAATTTTAGTAGAAAGGAGGGGAAACGTGCTTGCGATGGAGAATCAGAGCGGTCAATAGCGACCCTGATAGAAGGTCCAAACTCTGTTCAGCGCATCATTCTGGATGCTCCGTTGAATCGCTTCTTTGAGTTTTTCGTATCTTCGCTGACACTTTTCCTATCCACGTTTGGCGGACTTTTCACCTCCTCTGTTTTTTCTTTGTGTATATCCATTTTATCATCTATTTTCGATTCAGCGCTTTTTTGAGTTGACTGCTAAGTTCTTTGTCAAGAGTTTTGACTGCTTGCTTAACGGTTTTTCTGTTCTTTGCGTTCAATTTTTTTGTCGCGTAGAGCTTTTGTTCTTTTTGAGATTTTCCACATATCAGCTCAATGATTCATGTGCGACATGTCTGTCGCCAATCACGAATGTTGTTGCGATTGGCTGGACCGCGCGACGAAGTGGCAGAAATGCCATAGTAAGAGATAGAGCAGTCTCAATAGCGTTTATACGTTGATGTTCCATTGACGCATTAGAAAATTTTCGCACAGGATTTTATTTATTAGCAAAATAATTTGCGTTTTGATTTATAAAAAAAGAATCCAACTATTGCAAAGGTGCTGATTGGAGCAAACCATGTCGGGATGTGCAAGCCAAACGCATCGCCAACCATAATGAGTCCAAGGACTAAAATAGAGTACATTGCTCCATTTTTGAGAAACACATATTTTTTTATTCGTTCAATATTGCCTACGGTTACTTGCCGTACGACGATAGCGCCGATTCCATTTCCGAGCAAAATAAGCGGCACCGCAAGCGTAAACGCAAATGCCCCAAGTACGCCATCAATGGAAAATGTCGCATCTATTGCCTCGAGATAGAGAATTTTACTGGAATCTGATAGGTGTTGTTGCATCAGGTTTTTTTCTTTTTCTTCCGCATTCTGCTTAAAACCATGAGTAATGAAAAATGCACTAGACCCTACGACAGCGCCAAAGGCCATCATAGGATCTTCTTTCATTGCAATCCATACGATCGAGGTGAGAAGTATGGATACAACCGCGTAAAACCATACTCCTTGTGATTGAAAAAATTTTTCTCCAAACAAGCCAAAGTTTTTTGGTTCCAAAAATAGCCAATGGAAAAAAAGAAAAAGCAAAAACGTACCACCCCCTATAAGAAGAATTGGCGCAGAGCGTTCAATGGCTTCGATTACGCGTGGGTCTGAGCTAAATGTCGCAGTAAGGGCTCCAATGGGCCCAAGTTCAGGCGTTGCCAGCCATACAATAAGCCACGGTAAGATCCCCCGGATTAAAAATACTGCAAAGAGCATACCCCAAAGTAAAAACCATCTTCGTGCTTTTGCGCTCATGGTCGCAAGCACCTCCGCATTGATGATGGCGTTATCAATACTTGAGATAGTCTCAAAGAGGACAAGCCCTGCGACCACAAGAATAGCTGATGAGATGTCCATATGAAATAATCCTGATATTACAGGAATGATATCAGGATTATTTCGAAAATGGAATCTTTATTTCCTACCATACTGCTATATAAATGATGTCAGCTACTATTTGCAATTTCTCTGTAAATATGCTATAATTATTAATGAGTCGACTCATAAACATCGGCGTATTTTATAGTTCTTTCTGAATAGAGCGAATGCGAGGGTCCAGATTTTTGACTCTGCAGACGATTACATTCAATTTGAAAAGAATGGTGGTTAACCACATTATCTTGCCTGCACCTATTTGTTTGTCATTATTCAGCACACTACACAATGTGATATGCCAGTAGGAGGACCACAGCAAGAAATTAGAGCAGCGATACAGGAACGAAAGGATGCGCCAAAACCGCCGGAGCAACGTCTTGAGTCGCTTGCTCATAAATTCTCTGATTTAACAGAGAGTATTCGAAAGCGGGGTGATGTTGTTGATCCGAGTGAGACAACCGTGGCAGACAGTAAATCATTGGAAAGTCTTGCTGAAAAATCTGGTGTATCATTGTCCGATGCTGCGTGCACTGACTCAGAGACAGGGGAGGCAACCGCGGCAGTTCAAGAACGTAATCAAAGAGTAGCGGAATTATTGCAAGACCTTGAAGCCATAGAAAAATTAGTAGGAGAGTACAAAGAGATTCAGCAAGAGGTTGGTCAGAAGAACGAAGGGGTAGCGGATGGAGAAATCGAGGATGCCTCAACTATGCGGGGACAAGGTCGTGCTTCCTTTGATAATCTCGCCCTTCAAGATTTTTTAGAACACTGGAAGGCGGCGAAGCAAGAATCTTCTCGGGAAGATAGGAGTGAAAATTCGAAAAATAAAGAACGTGCAGAAGAAGGTGCTGTTGAGGTGAACATCGATGAGCTTACGCAAGAACTTCAAATACAAAAAGACTACCTTCATGAGTGCAAAACAAGTGTTGATGATCTTTCCAAAGACCTCGAGAAAAATACAACTGACATAAGTGAGCATGAGCAGTTACAAAATACAAATAGCGCTGAAATACTGCAAACACAACAAGCGATCGAATACAAAAATACAGAGATTGCAAGAAAACAAGAACAGAGGGCGAATATTCTCGGCTCTATTGATACTGTAAGCAATCATCGTGCAAGTCTAGAAAAAAGATTCAACGCAGTGAGTAGCAAGGAAGAGAAAAACTTACTTCAAGATCAAATCAATGAGTTGAATACTCAAGAGCAGACTCTCAAAGGAAATCTGGGGGAATGCGAGCAACAAATTGAAACAATGAAATCTAATCTTGATACACTTACCGGCAAACTTGAGGAATTGCAAGAATATGAGAGCGAGATTGTAGATGAACTTGCGCGACTCGCAAGTAAACAGCAAGAAATTAAGTTAGAGCTCGAAAAAGCAGAAAAAGAAGTAGTGCAGCAAGAACAAGTTGTCGCGGCAGTCGAAGACGTTCTCAATCAAGTGCATGAGCGGGAAAAAGCAGGCGGATCTTCGAGAGTTACTATTCAGGAAAAAGACGGATCATCTTGGATTCGAATAGATAAGCTCTAGCTGCCATACTATGAATATACTATCACTATGATTGATCCAGAACTCAAAATATCAATCGATGATGAAATAGCGATTTTACGGAAACAGAAACTTACGCGACGAACATTTAGTACGTTTGCCCAGATCGTCGTATACGAAGCAGTGAATAAATCGCTCACCCAAATTTTTCAAAAAATGGCAGGTGTTGATAAAAAAATGAAAGCATCACTTCGGGCGATCAGAAAAAAAAGATTACAGCGAGTTGAAGAACAAGCCATTCGTAACATTAGAGATCAATTAAAAAACTCGGAGTGATTATTTACGGGTTCATTCTATCGTAGAAGAGATTTTTTTCTCGAAAGATCTCATTTTCATTATTGTTGCATTATGATGTCTCGTGCAATCGCCCCAAGATCGATCGTCATATCTATGCGTATTTGGGATACAAAGTCAGGAATATGGCTTACGATTAACAGTGCGCCATCATACGCATCCAATGCCTTTGCAATGACAGAAAGATGACGAAAATTGATATGATTGGTCGGTTCATCAAGGATGAGAAGTCCGGGTCTCATGAGTACCAGTCTCGCAAGCGCCAAAAGACCTTTTTGTCCTTCGGACAGATATATAATTTTTTGAGTGAGTGTTTTGCCATCAAGCAGGAAACCTGCGGCCGTCGAACGGAGCGCGTGCTCATCTCGCTCGGGCATGACGCTCCAGAGGCTGTCGTAGGCGGTTTCATTGAAATCAAGCAGTGAAAAATCTTGTCGGTAGTAACCGACCCGTACCTCATCGCCAATTGTTACGCCCGAAGCGTTTCCGGCCGCTATGCTTTCGAGAAAAGTGCTCTTGCCAATACCGTTCGGACCAGCAAGTAGCAGATGTGTTTCTTTTCGAAGCACGATGTCAACGTGTTTGTTCAATAATTCTCCATTTACAATGAGGGTAATGTTTTGAATCTCCAGGATCTTGCCGGAAAAATCGGAAGAGAATTCCTGCGAAGGGATTGTGAATGATCTGATCGTTTTATCTTCGCGCCGAACTTCGACCATGCCCTCTTCCATGTCTTCGGCGTACTCGCGCATGCGTTTTGCGACAGATCGTAGTTTACCTCCTTTGTGGGCAAAGACCTCTGCTTGGGCCTTTTTCTTTCGGATTTCCGCTTCGGCCCGCGCATTCACCATGCGTTCGCGTTCAATGCGCTGCGCTATTTCTTCAATGACATTGTAGTAGTTCCCGGCATACTGTTCGACCGTATGGGTATGTACATCGAGATAGAGAACACCATCGGTGAAGGCGTTCAAAAAGTCTGCATCGTGCGATATGACGATGACGGTTTTTTCATACATCATCAAAAAGGCAGTGAGGCTTTCGATGCCTTCTTGGTCGAGATTGTTGGTCGGCTCATCGAGAAGCAGAATATCGGGACTCTGGATAAGCGAGTAAGCTAAGAGAAGCCGAGCGTGCTGGCCGCCCGAATGTTCACGCACTTTTTTTGTAAGGTCAGTCGCGAGATTGACGGCATTCAATACATCCGCAATATGTTTGTCAAGATTATATGGTATCTCTGCAAAAGTAGCGGCAAACCAGTCTCGCACCGTCATATCCATCTGTTCTGCTGGAATCACTTGTTTTGCGATCCCCACAGTCGCTGAAGAAGGCGTTTTTGAAATGTGACCAGACTTTTGTTTGAGCTCGCCGACAATGAGCTTGAAGAGCGTTGTTTTCCCCGCGCCATTCTGCCCCATGAGTGCGATTCGAGAATTGTTGCGAACCGAAAAAGACACATCATCGAGGATGCGCTTTGTCTCTGAATATTCATACGTCACATTGCTGAATCGAAGGACTACAGTTTCATTTGCCATAATCTGTGAACACTAGTTCATTTTTTTTGATTGTGCAAGGAATCGTTGTCAAGTAGAATAAAAGATACTTGTATCAATCGCAACAATATCAGAATAGTCCCATTTTATTTATATTCACAATATGAAAAAGGAAGTGATCTCATGGCAAGCGGTAAATCAAGTTCTCACGGACTACTCGCTCCAATATAAGACGTACCCGTATCTCGCGACGATGGCATTCTTGCTGCCCGCGATCGGCAACGTCCTAGTGTTTTTCGTGCCACCACTTGTTGTTGCAGGCATTATCGATAAGTTTGTGGCTGAAGGAGTAATTTCCATTGGCGAGGTTGCTGCACAGATCGTATTTTTCGGTACGATATGGCTGCTCGGCGAAGCGTGCTGGCGGATCGGCATGCATGCTCTCATCCGACTGCTTGAAAAGGGCCAAAACAACCTTTGCGGAATCGCGTTCCGCCGGCTCATGCAGCGCGACTATGCTTTTTACGCGAACAACTTTGGCGGATCGGTCGTAAAGAAGGCCATGGCTTTCTCTCAACGCTACGACATATTCACCACGACGCTTGTGTTCAACATCACAACAAACATTCTGCCAATTGCGTTTGCCGTCGTCGTATTGTGGTACTATTCTATTTGGATCGCGCTCTTTTTGATTTTCGTGCTTGGCGGAGCGGTGTGCGTGGCTGTCCCCATCATACGGAGGCGGTCGCGCCTGGTTGCTTTGCGACATGATGCCGGGAGCAGACTTGTCGGCAGACTCTCTGATGCTATCACCAATATACCTGCCATTAAATCGTTTGCGAAAGAGAAGAGCGAGTACAGGACGTTTGGAATATACGTTAACGACTTCACGCAAAAGTTTAAGCAGGCGGGCGATTATGAGAATCTGCGGCTGGAGATGATCCTCTCGCCTATCTACGTGGCGACAAACGTCTGCGGCTTGCTTTTGGCTCTCTTGTTTACAAACAAACTTGCCTTGCAGCCCGGCGCAATCCTGGTCATCTTCACATACTACGCGGGTGTGACGAGGATACTTTGGGAGATCAATAGGATTTATCGTAATATCGAGTCATCTGTCAGTGAGGCTGCAGAATTTACTCAGCTGCTGTCAGACCCGCCAGCGGTTGTCGACACACCCCGTGCGCGCAAGCTCGTGGTTGCAAAGGCTGCCATCCGTTTTGATAGCGTTACGTTTTCGTATGAGGATGCGAGCACGCATGAGCGAGTGTTGTTGAAAGATTTTACCCTTGACATCAATGCGAACGAGCGCGTTGGTCTGGTCGGCCCGAGCGGTGGCGGAAAGACTACCATTACCAAGTTGCTTATACGCTTCATTGACCTGCATTCAGGAACGATCTTGATAGACGGGCAGGATATCAGCAAGGTAACGCAGGAATCGTTGCGTGAATCGATTGCCTATGTACCGCAGGAGCCTCTGCTCTTCCATCGGTCGCTCTTTGAGAACATTGCATATGGCAACGAGCGAACGTCTCGCTCTGATGTGGCGCGCGCCGCAAAGCTCGCGCATGCTGAAGAGTTCATCGCGCGTCTTCCCGGCGGTTACGAAACGCTCGTTGGTGAAAGGGGAATCAAGCTCTCCGGCGGCCAGCGTCAGCGTATAGCCGTTGCCCGAGCCCTGCTAAAAAACGCGCCGATCCTCGTCCTTGACGAAGCGACTAGCTCGCTGGATTCCAAGTCGGAAAAGTATATCCAAGATGGACTTTGGAAGCTTATGAAAGGGAAAACCGTGCTTGTGATCGCGCATAGACTCTCCACCATCCGACATCTGGATCGGATTATCGTACTCGATCGCGGGAAGATTGTGCAGCAAGGCACGCACGAGGAGCTCATCAAAGCGAAAGGATTGTACGTAAAACTCTGGAGTCTGCAGTCAGGAGAATTCTTGAGAGATTAATACGAAAGATCAGAAACATCTTATTACGCACTTTATTCTGACTTCCGGTAAATCTTTACATCTGTATCTTGTCTTCATCGCAAGCAATGGCAAAGGGAAAAGATATATGATAGAGTACATATGAGAGCTGATCAGTACCTGGTTTAATTTATAATTCATACTCTATGGAACAGAAAAAAACTTCCATGTCACCGGAAAAAATGGTATATGTATGGATAGGAGTTGGTATTTTGCTTGCGATTGCGTTTATCGTGATCGGATCTGTTTTTTTTGATCTGAAGCCGGGGCCAACTGCGAGCGATAGCACGAGCTCTGATCAAATAGATCCTTCGCTCTACGCGCCGAGCAATTAAGCGCTGTTAATTTTCTTATTCATTTCAAAGAATATCACGGTATGTCTAAACACGATCAACTCGAAGAGTCTTTGTTTTTGGGACTCGGTCTTACGGCGCTCCTTCGCGGTCGGATGAAAGCATTTTTAGACTTCCTCGTAAAGGAAGGGAAGCTTGCGGCCAAGGATCAGAAGAAATTTCGCAAACAGCTGATTGACGCAGGCGAAAAGGAATACGGTTCAATGCTGCGAGAATATGAAAAATATGTCGAGCGAGTAATGCGCGCGCTACAGGACGTGCCGAGCAATAAAACAAAAGCAAAGGCTTTGAACAAGCGAAAGAAGAGCAGATGAGATTGAGGCCGCTCCACGCGATACGGAAGGACTTGCTCAATTTTTAATCCGCAAGATGAGCTGCACTCCGAGCACGATGCTTGCAATAATGCCGATCGTGCTAAAGGGGATGCCAAGAATGGTCGACACGCCCTGTATGTGCAACATGATAGCTGTGGTTATAAGTATTGCTATCAACACGAGCGAAAGAATCCGTATGTCCGACTGTCGGTCGATTTCATTTCTGATTCTTTCAAAATCTTCAATATCAAGCCGGACGGGCATCTCTCCTTTACGAGCGAGAGCGATGAGTTTTTGAGCAGCTTCCGGCAATTGCTCAAGGATCTGAAACGAGTCCGTAAGAAACTCACGTCCTTTTTTTGCAATGACTTCAGGCTTGAGCTGTATCTTCATGAGTTCCGTGAGATACGGCCTTAGGCGTTGCGTGATATTAAATGATGGGTCGAGGAGTAGCGCCATGCTTTCCATCGTTACAATAGATTTGGCGAGCAGCGCGATTGATGAAGGAAAGCGCACCCCGTGCCGGACACCCGATATGACGACACGATAGAGTGAATTCGAAATTCTCGCTCCCTTCTTCGGAGCATAAAACCACGATTCGAATTCATCTAACGCGGATCGGATAAATCCTTCTCTGTCTGATCGTTCATCCGTCTGTGCCATGCGCAGCAAATGAGTAGCGGCAGCTTCTCCATCCTTTTCCAAAAAATTGATGTAGAACGCGATCAGCTCTTTTCTCATATCATCCGAAATTCTCCCCACAATACCGAAATCATGCAAACAAAGCGTGTTATTGCTCATAACAAAAAAATTACCCGGATGCGGATCGCCGTGAAAGTAGCCTACTTCAAAAAATTGTCTAAACGCGATTTCCATACCGATGTCAGCGATTGCCTTACGAGATGATTTCATCTTCCGGTAGCCCTTAAAATCATCCAGATGTATCCCATTGCTGAATTCCATGGTGAGAATGCGTTTTGTTGTGAAGTCCCAGTAAACGCGCGGAATAAAGAGATTTGCCGAATCTGCATACAGCGATCGGAAGTGTTCCGTGTTGATCGCTTCATGTACCAAATCAAGCTCCTTGTTTGTCCATTCGATAAATTCATTGACGAAATCAATCGGGTGGAAGCGACGGGTAAATTCAATATGGCGTTCAGCGAGTTCCGCCAGATAGCGAAGCAACAGCATGTCATCTCGTATTGCTTTTTCAATGCCCGGCCGCAACACTTTGACAGCCACCGGAGTCCCGTCTTTCAGAATTGCTTTATGTACTTGCGCGAGCGATGCCGCGCCAACCGGTTTTTGCTCAAATCGTGAAAACACTGACGATAACGGACGATCGAATTCATCCTCGATAGCTGCTTTAATATCGGCATACGGGACAGAAGGGACGCGATCTTGGAGCTGACGGAGTTCCTGCGCAATGCGCTCTCCGACAATATCAGCGCGCAGACTCATCATTTGACCGAGTTTTACATATGCGCCTCCGAGGTGTTCGAGCACAAGCCGAAATCGGCGGGGAACATCTTGTACTTTTCCTCCGTAGTATTCCTCAAGAGGGCAGGGAACGACATCCTTGCGTACAAGCCGCATATAGCGTTTATGCAACGGAACAACATATTTGAGTTTAAGGCGGCCAACCCATATCTCAAATCCGAAATCATATAATGTCTCGACGACTTGTTTCAGCCGCTTTATGGGGAGTGGGGGCAATGAAGGCATATACATAATCACAGTATACCATACGTCATACCCGCATGTCAGTGCTGCGCGGTATCATGATCGTGACGTATCATGATGAAGCAATTGCATCTTATTTCGCGGTGCGCTATAGTATATAGAACGAGTCATAATTCTGAAGTTATGCCACGCACAAAGCCGTTTAGAATTCTGCACGCAGAGGATGATGAGTTTTTTGCAAAATTGTGTAAAAATGAATTTATTGAGGCAGGCCATATCGCAGATCATGCCGCAAACGGTCTTGAAGCGCTTCGTATGCTGCACGAAGAGCAGCCGGATTTATTGATTTTGGATCTTATCATGCCCCACAAGACCGGCTTCGATGTATTGGAAGAGATCCGGTCATCCGGAAGATTCCACGATTTGCCTATTATCATTCTTTCAAACCTCGCACAGCCGTCGGATCAGGAGGCATGCCGTAAACTCGGTGTGTGCGAATACTTTATTAAGGGGGAGACATCGATCAAAGACATAATTTCCTACATAGATACCATGTAAGAAGAATAGCAATGACCTATGTACAAGCAATTTGAACGCACTTTAACATTTGATGACGTATTATTGGTTCCACAGGAGTCAAATGTGCTGCCATCTGACGCGGTGCTCCGATCTCATCTCACGCATGCTATCGAACTCAATATACCGTTTGTAAGCGCGGCAATGGATACCGTTACTGAACACCGTATGGCGATTGCGATGGCGTTAGCCGGCGGAATCGGAGTAATCCATAAAAATTTTTCAATTGAAGAACAGGTGAACGAGGTAAAAAGGGTAAAGAGATTTCGGAACGGCTTCATACAAAATCCTGTCACCGCCAATCCGGGTGATGGCATCAGCAAGATTGTTGAGATTCGCAAGGAATTCGGGTATAAAAAAATTCCCGTTGTTGACGAATCCGGAGAGCTCGTGGGACTTATATCAGATGTCGATTACTCATTGCCGCAGCACGCCGATTCTTTGGTAAAAGATCGCATGGTTCCGATAAACGATCTTATTGTCGGCACGAACAGCATGTCGCTTGCCGAAGCGCAGGAAATGCTTCTCGAGCACCGTCTGCGTGTGTTATGCGTAGTCGGCAAAAATGGCAGGCTCGTAAGTATCGTTACTCGAAAGGATATTGAAAAGAATATCGAATATGGCGATTCCCTAAAAAATGAACTTGGTCAATTGCGCGTAGCGGCCGCGATTGGCATTGGCAATGACGGGTTCCACAGGGCCGAAGCGCTCCATAAGGCGGGAGCTGACGCGCTTGTCGTCGATACGGCGCATGGACATTCGAAAAATGTCGTCAAAACCGTGCGCAGTATCAAGAAAGCATTTCCGAATCAGCAGTTGATTGCGGGAAACATAGCAACGGCGGAAGCTGCGCTCGCGCTTATCAAAGCAGGTGTTGATGCGGTAAAAGTCGGTATCGGCCCAGGTTCGATATGCACGACCAGGATTATTGCCGGTATCGGAATTCCGCAAATGTCAGCGATTCTCGAGGTAAAAAGAGGAGTCCAACGCTCAAAGCGAAAGATTTCACTCATTTCAGACGGTGGAATTTCTTCATCGGGTGATGTTGTAAAGGCGCTTGCCGCAGGCGCTGATTGCGTAATGATGGGCAATATGTTTGCGGGTACGGAAGAATCCCCGGGTCGCGTAGAGCTTACCGCGGAAGGCGCGTTTAAGATGTATCGCGGAATGGGAAGTATTGAAGCGATGGAGCGCGGGAGCAAAGATCGATACGGTCAAACCGATATCACGGAAAAGAAAAAATTTGTTCCTGAAGGTGTCACGGGGCGTGTCCCTTATAAAGGTCCAATTAGCCGCATCCTCTACCAGTTGTCCGGCGGCGTGCGAAGCGGACTTGGATATGTCGGAGCAAAAACGATCATTCAACTTCAAAAAAAAGCACGGTTTGTTTCAATTTCGTCAGCAAGCCTCTCGGAAAGCCATCCGCACAATCTGTCCCGCATTGAAAGCGCCCCGAATTATCGAGTTGATTCGGATTAATGCCGAAAGCAGCGGATGTTGGTATATGCCATTGCGATACCATGTTCATTGCATGCATTTATTACTTCTTGGTCCCGTAGCGAACCGCCTGGCTGTATAACGGCGCGAATGCCAGTTGCTGCTATTTCATCGATGCTGTCTCGAAACGGAAAAAAAGCGTCTGATGCAAGCACGCTTCCGTCAAGTGATGCTGTGCATTTATTGATTGCATGGCGTACGGAATCAATGCGAGATACGAGTCCGCATCCGATGCCGTTTGTCACGCCATTTTTGAATAGAATGATCGCGTTTGACTTTGCATGCTTGACAACCTTCCACGCATGCAGCATATCCTCAACTTCTTGAATTGTCGGCTGTCTTTTCGTTACAATTGTTAGGTCTTTCGATTCTATCAACGATTTGTCGGTCTGTTGAACAAGCAAACCGCCAAGCGACGATCGATAGTCATACTCTCGCTGGATGTTTCCAAGAGCACTCAATACCCGTAGATTTTTTTTAGTGGCGAATAGTGTAATGGCGGCGTGATCAAATGATGGAGCGATTACGACTTCAAAAAATGTTTTAACGATTTCTTCGGCACTGTCGATCGTGCATTCGCCGTTCATCGCAATAATCCCGCCAAACGCAGAGAGAGGATCTGCCGCATATGCGGCGCGGAAAGCATCAACATGAGTTTGTGCTACCGCCACCCCGCATGGGTTTGTATGTTTAACGATTACGCAAGCGGGCTCGGTAAATTCCTGACAAAGGCGCAATGCGGCATCAGTGTCAAGAATATTGTTATACGAAAGTTCTTTGCCCTGATGCTGCACTATGAGGTCAGTTAATGCAGTTCCGGTTTTACCGTAGAATGCGGCCTTCTGATGGGGATTTTCTCCATACCGAAGGGGCAGCTGCTTGGCGCAAGAAATCACGAGGTCATTATTCAAAGGCGCGGAAGAGTAGTGTTGCGCAATGAGGGAATCGTAGGATGCGGTATGGGCAAATGCTTTTGCGGCAAGCCGTTTGCGTTCATCAAATGATACGCCATCATGGGCGATTGCTTCACGAAGAGAAGTGTAATCCAACGAATCAACGACCACGCATACCCATTCATAATTTTTTGCCGCGCTTCTGATCATGGACGGTCCGCCGATATCGATTTGTTCCCTTGCTTGTTCCTCGGTGCATCCTTGATTAGAGATCGTTTCAGAAAATGGGTATACATTACATACCACAAGATCGATCCATACGATTCCATGCTGTGCGGCTATTGGGGCATCAAGATCTCTGCGACCGAGTATTCCTCCGTGGATTGCCGGATGCAATGTCTTTACGCGGCCATCCATGATTTCCGGAAATCCCGTGTAATCCGAAACATCAATGACCGGGATTCCGGCGGAGCGCAGGCACTTTGATGTGCCCCCTGTTGAAAGAATCTCAACACCGTTCTGATGCAGTGTCGCCGCGAGCTCAACAATGCCGGTTTTATCGGATACTGATAAGAGCGCGCGTGAAATGCGAAGCGGTGAGGTATTCATAATTATTGATATTCGCCAATTGAGTTAACAAGAAAAAATGTATGATTTTGAAACAAATCCGTAGCTCTGGAGCCGTAAAAAACCGCAGACGTACTATTAGTACGATGAGGATTTTTTGCGGTGAAGAGCAAGGAGCTGGTCAAAATCATAGGCTTTTTCGTTAAGGTAATTGGTGAATGTCAATGGTTATGACTGAAGCGTATCCCATGATTGCAGCACGTGTACCAACGCTTGTCCTTCGAGGCGTTGCACTTTCTTCTTGAGAGATTCCGGCGTATCGTCTTGAAGCACCGCGCATTTCTTTTGCAAAAGTATTTTGCCGGTATCTATGCCTTCATCGACAAGATGTATCGTGCAGCCAGTCTCTGGAACACCCGCATCAATCACAGATGTATGGACGTTGAGATCCATGCCGCCGGCAAAAGCAGGCAGAAGTGAGGGGTGCACATTGATGATTCTGTCTTTATATGCTCGTACAAATGCCTGCGAAAGGATCCGCATGTATCCAATGAGTAGGATGATATCGGGCTTATATACCGATAACATCCTCAATATCTCCGCATCGTAATCTGCTCTCGTTTTGCCGGATGGGTCAATATATCGCGCGGTAATACCATGCTTTCGTGCGCGGTCAAGTATGGAGGCATGCGCGCGGTCTGATAGTACGATTTCGATTTTTGCGAGCAATTTCCCTTTCGAAATCGCTTCGATGATCGATTGCATATCCGTCCCATTCGTAGATCCGAGGATCGCGAGTTTCATACTTTGGATCTTAGCGAGTTCATGGTTTCGATTCTCTTTTTCAAGAGCTGCTCCGATCCGATATCCTCTCGATGAAAGATCGGTCCGGATATCGCTGCAATCAGTCTTTCAGCAATCGCGGCTGCTTGCGGAATCGTCGGCGCTTTGCCAAGGACAGCGAGCGTACGGGATCCGGTCGTATAAAGCATGCCATCCCGTTCGTCTACGCCCGCAAAGTATACATCCGCCCCTGCAGGTAGCAGTGAAACGTCAATGATTCCGCCTTTCAGTGGACTATACGGGTATCCTTCGGGTACTCCGTATGTGCAGACCGTAGCGCAGCGTTCGAATCGAACAGGTAATCGCGAAAGCGTTCCATCAATAATATGCTGGCAGATATCAATAAAATCTGTTTGAAGCACTGCAAGCGCGTTGATCGATTCGGGATCGCCAAATCGAGCATTATACTCAATCAGCTTTACGCCATCACGCGTTGCCATAAATCCACCGTAGAGGATGCCGGTATATGGCTCACCGGCATATTCGCACAGGATTTTGAGAGACGCCTCATTGATAGCTTTTGCATGCTCAATATCCGAAGCGGCAAGGAATGGCAAAGACTGGTCAGCATCCGATATAGACCCCATGCCGCCTGTGTTTGGACCGCTGTCGCCGACAAACGCACGTTTGTAATCTTGAACAGCCGGCATATGAGCAAGTGTCGTGCCGTCCGTAAAACTCATGAGAGAAAATTCCACCCCCTGCAGTTTTTCCTCAATCAAGAATGCCGAGCCTGCCGCTATCAATTCCTCGCAGTAACGAAGAGCCGCGGAAGTATCGGGAAGATGATCACCTGATACTTTTACTCCTTTACCGCTCATGAGTCCGTCAGCTTTGATTACATAACCATCAGTCAAATCTGCCAAGAGATCAGATACACCATGCAAATCGCTAAATACCTGGAAACGCGGTATGCCGGGAACAGAAGACGCAAAGAGCAATTGACGGGCAAAACTTTTGCTTGTTTCAATTTTTGCAAGTTTGCGCTTAGGGCCTATACAAGGTATCGCGGCTGATTCCAACGCATCGGCAACACCGCATTCGAGCGATGCCTCCGGACCGATGAGAACAAAATCGCACCGCCATGCCTTTGCGGATTCTACGATTTCTGCGGGTGAGGTCAGTGAGCCGACGCGGTACTCATTGCACAGCGCAAAAATGCCAGGATTATGCGATAACCCGATGCAGTAAATCTCAACATCATGCCGCGATCGATCAAGCGCTTTTGCGATAGCATGCTCCCTTCCTCCTGATCCGATAATGAGTACGCGCATGTGTTGATGCTTTACACCGCATTCATTAATTTCTCTTGCTCTATTTTCTCAATTTGATCGATAAAGATATCATTGGTGACATACCATCCGTCGAGGTACGGCATTGATGGCCTGTCAATATGGTGCTTGCCTTTGCGCGTGACGGCTTCCACGAGATCATCAATGGTTTGAAAGAGCAGGATATCCGCGCCGATAAATTCACGAATTTGTTCTTCAGTTTTGCTTGCGGCTATCAATTCAGAACGCGATGGCATGTCAATGCCGTAAAAGTCAGGATACTTTACCGGAGGACAAGCGGAAGCGAAGTATACTTTGCGCGCTCCCGCGTGCCGCATCAGCTTGACAATTTCTTTGCTCGTATTGCCCCTCACGATTGAATCATCTACCAAGAGTACATCCTTTCCGCTGATTTCGATTTCCTGCGGTGAGAGTTTTTGCAAAATTGATTTACGCCGAATCCCTTGTTCGGGCATGATAAATGTCCTACCGACAAATTGGTTTTTGTACAATCCTTCGGAATATTTCACACCCAACTCGTGCGCCATGCTTAATGCAGCCGTATTTGACGTAAATGGTATCGGGATAATGACATTGGGGATGATATCAGGGTAATGTTCACGCCACCTCTTACCGAGATTTTGTCCCATTCGGAGGCGGGATCGATATACGCTCACATCATTGATTACGCTATCCGGCCGCGCGAGATATACATATTCAAATATGCACGGAGTAAACAGTTCGTTGCGAAGCACGCGGCGGCGCATCTCGCCAGACTCACTGATATAGATCACTTCCCCCGGTCCGATATCGCCGATCAATTCAAAACCAAGCGGATAATACATCGTATTTTCCGAAGAGAAAATATAGTCTTTGGTCCCGTCAGGGTTGACCCGTTCTCCATGCACAAAAGGACGGATGCCATGCGGATCTCGGAATGCAAACATGCCTTTTCCCGCAATCATGCCTACGACAGAATAGGCGCCTCGAGCTCGGTCAAATACTGATTCGACAGCCATGCAGATATGTTCAAAAATCGGATCATCAGGATTCAATGATTGGAGTTTTGCGGCAAAAATGTGCTGGATCACTTCAAGATCAGAGGTGGAATTGCAATGGCGCCGATCTTTGACTAGGAGCTCGCGCTTTAATTCAGCATAGTTTGTCAGGTCGCCATTATGAGCCATTGAGATGCCATACGGCGAAGATATTGAAAACGGCTGTGCGTTATCAGCACTTGATTTTGATCCGGCTGTCGGATAACGCGTATGTCCAATGCCCCATGATCCCTGGAGCCTGTTAATGGAATCTTGGTCAAAGACTTCCCGGACATAGCCCGGTCCTTTGACAATATGAAATTGATTGCTAAATGTCGCGATGCCCGCAGCATCCTGTCCACGATGCTGAAGATGTATGAGGGATTCGTAGATCTCCGTTATGACAGGTTTATGTGAAAATATTCCAACAATGCCGCACATACGAGTGCTCCTTTAACACGGAGCCATTGATTATTAAGTATTGAGTCAATTCGCAATGCTGCGCGCGAGGCGCTTTGCGTATCCGATATAGAGTGCCGGTGTAAGCTTATGCAGCATAGCTTTATCTTTCTGCGAAAGCGGAAGCTGTTCTACAAGAGAAAGATAGTCCTCCCGTGTGAAATTCATCCCTCGCGTGTGCTGTTTGACAATCTCGTACGCATCTTGCCTGCCAGCTCTCCGAAGGACTATCTGCACTGCTTCCGCCAGGACTTCCCAATGCGCATCGAGCTCTGACTCAATGGATTCATTATGGGGAGTAATGCGATCAAGGCCGGAGATGATAGTGTGGCATGCCGCATAGGAATGCGCAAGCGGTGTTCCTTGCGTGCGGATGAGCGTACTGCCGGAAAGGTCGCGTTGCAGCCGAGAAATCGGAAGCGTGGAGGCAAGGTGATACAGCTGCGCGTTTGCTATTCCAAGATTTCCCTCCGCATTCTCAAAATGAATCGGATTGATTTTGTGTGGCATAGTGCTTGAACCGACTTCCTTTGAGAGTCTGCGCAAGCGAATATGTCCGCGCATGCAGTAGAGCCACATATCGCGCGCGAAATCCAATAAGACGGTATTGATTTGAGCGAGATGGAGATAACTTTGAGCGAGGGAATCACCTGACTCAATTTGCGTGGTATGCGTACTGGAAACAAGATTCAACGTGAGCAGAAACCGCTTTGAGAATTTCATCCAATCCGTGTTTGGATATGCGATCACATGAGCAGCCCATGTGCCCACAGCTCCGTTCAGTTTGCCGCTATATTCATGGCACTCGAGCCTATGAAGACCGCGGGATAAGCGGTACGCAAAAACCGAAAATTCTTTCCCAAGCGTTGTGGGACTCGCGCTCTGGCCGTGCGTAAGGGACAAGAGGGGAATACTCGCCCATTTTTTGGATGCGGTTGAAATCATCGCGTGTACATGGCGAAGATGCGGAAGGTACTGATATCGAATCGCGTCACGCCACATCAATGTATAGGCGATATTATTGATATCCTCTGAAGTGAGGGCAAAATGCAAAAAAGGCAGCAAGCGCTGGGAGCGAAAGGAAATAAGTTTTTTCTGCAAAAAATATTCAACCGCTTTTACATCGTGGTTTGTAATCCTTTCAAGTTTTTTTATCGTTCGCGCATCCTGTAATGAGAACTGAGCACTGATTGCCCTCAATTTTTTTTGGAGCGCATTCGGTATCTTCTTGCATTCTTTCACTTCCTTCTCAAGACTTAGAGCGATCAGATATTCGATCTGGATAAAGACGCGATATTTGATCAACGCGTATTCTGACAAGTACTCGCGGAGCGGAGAGGTACGATCACCGTATCTTCCATCGATGGAAGAGAGCGCGGTGAGAGGTGTGAGCGGGAGACTCATGCCGATTTCAGATATGATTGATACCCAACCCTTTTTAGCTTGGCAGCCTTCTTTCGTACCATTGCATTCATGCGCTTTTGGTAGCGTGCCAGTTTCTCTTGCAGTTGAGAATCGGATAGCGCAAGGATTCGTAGCGCCAATAACGCCGCATTACCCGCATTATTAATCGCGACAGTCGCAACCGGAATACCAAGAGGCATTTGAATAATGGAAAGCAAAGAATCAATGCCATCAAGAGTACGGGTTTTGATCGGTACGCCTATTACCGGCAGCGTGCTTAACGATGCGACCATACCGGGCAGATGGGCAGCGCCGCCTGCGCCCGCAATGATGACTCGCATTCCTTTCATCTCCGCATTGCGCGCGTACGATACCATGCGGAGCGGCGTTCGGTGTGCGGATACGACAGTGATCTCGTACGAGATATGAAATTCATCAAGCAATCTCGCGGCATCACTCATCACCGCAAGATCCGAGTCTGAACCCATAATGATTGCCACCACATGTTTTTTCATAAGGGTATCGATTGTCTGGTTAATGCTACTTTTTTTTCCAATGACTTATGATTTGATCCGATTGCCGTGATGTGTCCCATTTTACGTCCAATGCGATTTTGAATTTTTCCGTATATGTGAATGAAGATAGTATTGCGCATTTTTTCCGAATCCGCAAAACCGATTTTAGCTTTTTCGTTTTTTTTCCCGATAATATTTAGCATAATCGCTTGTTTTTTCATCCGCGGTTGCTTTGGCGCGAGGCCGCACACAAGCCGCACATGCTCTTCAAATTGGCTGATCGTGCAAGACTCGATCGTATGATGACCGCTATTATGCACGCGAGGAGCAAGTTCGTTAACCAGAATACCGCCGTCCTTGGATTCAAAAAATTCTATCGCGATCATTCCGACATGCGCGAATGACTCCGCTACCTTTCGAGAAATCTCGTGAACGATTCTCGTTTTGGACGGAGAAAGGCGTGCAGGCGCGCGCACGATATGGCAGATGCCGTTGATTTGGACTGTTTCAACGATCGGAAAATAGATGATCCTCCCATCAGAGCTTCTGCCGATCTGAATCGCAAGTTCTCGGCGGAAAGGAACCAATTTTTCGCAATAGTATTCCTTACTCGCAAATTTTTTCGCAGCGCGAGCGATCTGATGCGCGGTTTCGACGATTTGGTTTCCACGTCCATCGTATCCATGCTTCCGGAGTTTAACCACGCATGGTCCATGGAGCGAAAAGAAATCCTTAATATCGCTTTCCGTATCCGTTCTGCCGAAGGCGGCAGTGGGGATTTTGAGTGCTTCCAAGAATTGCTTTTGGAATAACTTGTCCTGGGTGATCGAGAGCGTTTCCGGATTCGGATGAACCGCGACTACCGCCGCATATTTTCGTAAAACGCCGACATCTGGAGCCTCGATCTCATAGGTAAGATGCGTGGCGTATCGCAGGAGAGCGCGTACGGCTTGTTCATCGTGAAGTTGGCCCACCACAGCGTAGTCGCATACCTCAAGCGCGGGAGCAAGCGGAGACGGATCAAGCACTGCCGTGCGTATTCCAATGAAGTGCGCCGCTTCGGTGAGCATAAGCCCAA
>JACPHV010000006.1 GCA_016188385.1 Candidatus Uhrbacteria bacterium
AAGCTATCCGGAAAATGAACTTGGCGAATCGCGGATGGAAGCGATTGACAATGCCATCGAAATCATCAATACGGCAGAAAAGGAGCGAGCCGAGATCGCGGTATCCTTGGACAAGACAACAGATAGTGCCGAGTTGCGCAGCCTGGTTGGCAGATCATCAGAAATGGCGCTTCAGAGCGCGGCCGCGGCGGGTCGGCTTGAAGCATTCGCGAAAGAAATGCGAGGACAAGCCTCCGATGAGTCCGCCGCGAAGGTGAGCGAGGAAGCGGAACAGAAACTCCGCGCATTTTATCAAGAGGATCCGGGTGGCCCACATAAATCCGGGTTGGGAATCGCGTTTCAAAAAGGAGAAATAATCATCACGCACGCGGTACAAGGTCTTGGGAGAGGAGTCTTAAAAAAAACTACGCTCTCGGAAGCTGATATTCGCTCTGCATTGCCGGATGATCTTGCGGTAGAAATTGCTGAAACACCGCTTCACAAACTCAAACCTGAATTACGGGCGAAAGTGGCGGATGCGGCGGCTGATTATTTTATCAAAACCATGGCGAGCGGCGGATTTGAAAAACCAGCGGCTCCGGCCGCTGCCGGAGATACAACAACCGAAGCAGCCGGCACGCACGCAAAAGGGAGCGAAGGCGCGGAACCGGAAATTGGCTCCGTAGAAACACATCCGAACAGAATGTTCGTATACTTTGTCTTTCGCGCTCCTGACAACACAGTCACTCACTCAACGCTTACTCTGGAGCGTCCGGAAATCCTCGCCGCCCTGCCGGAACAGATAAGAGACACCATTGGAGATACTCCATTCAATAAACTCGGGCAAAAAACTATCAATGAAATAAAGGAGCTCATTACGCCGCTCATCAATGCAAAAATTGCGGAAAAGATCGGCCTGCCGACAATGACTACTACGCAAGCAGCCGAATCGCCGCAGCCCGTACCTGCGGCAGGAGATGAAGCGGCGCAAGGCGGCGACTTCATGCCGGAAGGAACATTTGATGAAGGAGGCCACGCGCCTCCCGACACCCTCGGACAAGAGGAAAGCTGGGTCGAACAAGCGAAAAGACAAGGTTTTGTTTGTTCTGGCTCTAGTGGTTACGAGGATCATGTCATAGCAAACTACTATGATCTTCCACCTCCACATGATGGTAGGGGCAAACTTAGTATTGCCGTATCGCAAGATCAGATCATGCAGGTTCTCCCCCAAGATTTGCAAAACAAGATCGCTGAAGAAGGTGGCTTATTTTGGGCGGACCAAAACAGCGAAGAACAAAAAACGATTTTTGCTGCCGCCGAAGAATGCGCGGCAAGAAAAATCCTTAGGAATATGGCATCTGAAGCCGCCGGACTTGTCGAGCCGCCACATCCCGATCTAGAAGGAGTAAACAATACTATCGACAATTTGTATTCGCGCGCTGAAGATCTTTTTGATGCGGATATAATGGCGGATCTGGCATTTTTAGGTGACATCCCTCCACCGAATGATGAATGGGCGCGGCAATTGCAAGATCTTCGCGACAGAGTGGCCACAAACCAAAACATGATCGCCCACTGGTTCGATGAAAGAGACCATGTGAATACGATCCAAAAAACCGATGCGGAGAGTACCTATATACTCACGCGGGATTGCGCGCAAGCTCTAGCGGGTTGGCTAGAGGACAGAGAGGATCTTACTTTCGAAATAAGACGCATGGCAAATGCGCAGCGAGAAACACTGCCGTTTCTTTCGCCTCCCGCGAGCGGCGGAATGAATATAGATGAGACAGCGCCATTTCTCGGACTGGAACAAGCATGGACAGCTCCTCAAACGCCGGGAGCGCCACAGCTTGTCGCGCGAGAGCCTCTTCAGATCGGGGCGGGATCAGAAACACGACAACTGACTCCTCAAGAAACGGCTCGAGTACAAGAAATAGACCAAAAAGTAGCGTCGCTGAAAGCGCGTATCGCCGAGCGGGATGAACAGATACGGTTGATAGAAGAACAAATTAGAGCATTAGCAAGCCAATCAAACGAAACATAACAAATGCTTTATGAGTGAATCACGACAACCATCCATGGCAGAATTAATGGACGCCCTTAACTCGGTTAAAGATGGGCAGACGCAAGATCGCGCGGCAGTAGCGGAATTAGAGGCTGAACGAGAATCGCTTGTTTCAGGAAGCGCGGCAAGCACGGAGCCAGCCGGACCTGCTGTCATAGGGCCCGTTGCTGACCTTAATACCCCTGCCTCTGGCGTAAAGCCTGATGAACCTGCGGATCCGGGAGTGCCTGTAGCGCCTCCTCCAGTTGAAGATCCGAGCGCGCGGGCTCGCGAAGCACAGGAAAAGGCACGTGCGGACGCACTCCGTGCGGAGCTCATGCCCAAAAGCAACCATATCAAAGCTATATGGCGAGAAGCACAGATACTTGCGGATCAATTTGAGGCCCGCATTGGTATTGATTGGATGGATAAACCTGGGTACCGCGCTCAATACGAAAGCATCATAGCTATCGCCGAGGCGGAAAGAGAACTTGCCGTACAACTCGTCAATAAAAACACGCTAAACTCTGATGGTCTTCAATTCGTGAAAGAAAGAGCAGATGAATTGATAACGATTTGCGATACCGAGATCGAAAAATTACGAACCGCTGCCGCCACGCCAAGTGTTGACGAGGGAGCAAAACCGCTTAGCGCAAAAGATAAAATTCTAAAAGACGCGCAAGACGACGCGCGAAGACGGCGAGAGGCAATGACAGGCGAAGGAGAGCCGCCGCCAGAGCCGATGATGAGAGATCGGAAGTCTGCGCAACTCGAACTGGAAAAATTGCGCGCGGCATACCTGAAAGCGAAAAGGCACTATGAGACATTCCGAGGAGCTATCGGATTCATCACGACACAGATGTTCCAAAAAAAGAGAATGGCAGACGCTGAATCGAAACTCACGGAAGCAAAAAGCCAATACGAAACAAAACTTCAGGAGTATAAAGCAGCCCACATTTCCCAGCACGTTGAACAACTAATCAATCAAACGGATGAGGTGGTACAAGAAGAACGCGACGCACGACAAAAGAATATTTTCCTCAATATCCAAGATCA
>JACPHV010000038.1 GCA_016188385.1 Candidatus Uhrbacteria bacterium
TTGCCTTGGGTTTCCACTATCGGCGGTTTCTTTCTCCTTTTTTTGGGTATCCTGATAGTCACCAACAATTTCGCGGTCTGGGTATCGTTTTTTTACCGTTATTTCAACGTGTTTAACTACAACGCGCTTCTGGACTATTTATAGGAAATATGGTATACTATATAGATTGAACAATAACACGCAAAGAATAATACAAGCCTGTCCCGCAAAAAGCGGCGCAGGCTTTTTCTATGGCTATTGACAGGTGAACGATTGTTCACTATACTTTTTTATATGATTGAGAAAAATTTTTGAAGCCGATACCTTATGAAAGAACAATTTTGGAAAATTGAAAGGTTTTATAAGAAAAACAAGCGGATGCCGAGCTTCTCGGAGATAGGGGAAATGGTTGGGTATCAGTCGAAAAATGCCGTGTCAAAGCTTGTGGATAAGTTGATCAAACGGGAGTGGGTGGCAAAAGACGGGCAGGGGAGACTGATCCCGGGTCGCTTGATGCGCGGCGTGCCGGTTGTCGGTACGATCGCCGCGGGATTTCCCTCCGCGGCTGAAGAAGAGCTCTGCGATACCATGAGTTTGGACGAATTTCTTATCTCATCGAAACGCGAATCCATGTTTTTACTTAACGTGAAGGGGGATTCCATGGAAGATGCCGGTATCTTGGAGGGCGACCTCGTACTCGTGGAGCGTGGAGTGCAGCCGCGATCAGGAGAGATCGTGATCGCGGAGATCGATCACGAGTGGACCATGAAATATTTTTCCCGCGATCGCGGGAAAGTGACGCTCAAACCGGGCAATAAGAAATATCCCGTGCTCGTCCCGCGCGATGAGCTCACCATAGCCGCCGTTGTCAGAGGCGTGATCCGCAAATATCAATAAGTATTTTTGCTATGACAGTCCAGTATTTTGATCAGGACGTTAAGAATTTTGTTGAAAAAACTGACGATCGTATTCGCAGTAGAGTTGTACGGACAATTACTCTCCTTGAGAAATTTGGGCATCAGATCAAGATGCCCTATAGCAAGAAAATCAATGATCGTTTATTTGAATTAAGGACAATGGGTAATCCCGCCGTGCGAATATTTTATACATTTTATCGTGGCGAAGCGATTTTGCTTCACGGCTATGCTAAAAAAACGCAGAACCTATCGCGCCAGGAGCTTGCTCATGCGTTGAAGAAATTGAATCGTTTATACCCTTGATAAATATAACGTAAATGTTATATTTATTCTTATAACACATAATCATTGTTTCTATGCGTTTTTATCCTTTTAGCGATACAAAAAAGAAACTTTTCAAAAACAAAAAGTTTCGTAAAGAATACGAAAAACTCGGACCAGAATTTGAACTCGCGTGTAAGCTTATTGAAAAACGCGTGCAACGCGGTTTGACACAAGAAGCGCTCGCGCGAAGAATGAAGACAAAACAATCAGCAATCGCTCGTCTTGAATCAGGTTCCTATAATATGACACTTGCGTTTCTTGATCGTGCCGCGCGCGCTCTTGATACGCGCATTGTCATTTCATTCTCGGACAAGGAACCAGCTTCGCGGATTACTGCGGCTCGTCCCGCGCGATGAGCTCACCATAGCCGCCGTTGTCAGAGGCGTGATTAGAAAGTATTGATTTTATGATTCGAGCAATTATCCACATAGACGGCGATGCGTTTTTTGCCTCTTGCGAACAGGCGCGTAATCCCGCTTTGAAAGACAGGCCGGTCATCACTGGCAAGGAGCGAGGGATTGCCTCATCGATGAGCTATGAAGCGAAGCGCAAGGGCGTGACGCGCGGAATGCGTCTTTTTGAGATATTTCGCGTATGCCCTGATGCGATAGTGCTTCCGTCTGATTACGAAATGTACAGCCTTGTATCACAGCGGTTTATGCAGATCGTGCGGCGGTATACTTCCGTCGTGGAAGAATACAGTATCGACGAGTGTTTTGCGGATATCTCGGGTATGGATACGCTGCTCGGCATGCCGTATGAGCAAATCGCGCGCCGCATACAATCCGATCTGTATCGAGAGCTGGGCTGTTCATTCTCTGTGGGGCTTGCGCCGACAAAAGTATTGGCAAAGGCTGCGTCAAAATGGGATAAACCCGGAGGTTGCACCGTGATCATCCACGAGACGATCCATGCCTTTCTTTCCAAAATTTCCGTGGGGAATATTTGGGGTATCGGGCCGCAGACCGCAAGCAAACTCCGGCGATACGGCATCTGTACCGCGCTTGATTTTATCACTATGCCGGAGAACTGGGTGCGCGCGACTTTTGCAAAACCATTCGTACAGTTGTGGCGGGAGCTCAACGGCCAAGCCGCTTTAGCCGTTGAATGCGGCGCAAAAAAGTCCCAAGAATCGATTCAAAAAATGAAGACATTTACGCCGCCGTCCGATAAGAGCGACTACGTTTTTTCTCAACTTTCCCGCAATATCGAAAATGCGTGCATCCGTGCGCGGCGATACGGTCTTGCGGCGCGCGAGGCGACTTTTTTGCTGCGTACGCATGATTTCCGGCATTTCGGTATCCGCGCTCGATTCACAAAAGCGACCGCGTTTCCGGATAAGATCATCCATGTGATGGAAAGCATGTTTAGCGATATTTTTCATCCGCGCTGCCTCTATCGCGCAAGCGGTGTCGTGCTTTCCAGGTTGACTGCCGATGTATCATCACAGCTTGATCTTTTCGGCGATTATTTGCGCATAGAAAAAATGAGCCGTCTCTATTCGGCAGTTGACGCGATGGACAGGAAATTCGGCAAGCATACGGTGTTTGCCGCGTCGAGCATGGCGGCGCAAAGAGAGCCGCAACACACCGGCGAGCGCGCCCAAGACGCGTGGCGTCTTAAGCATCTCTTGAAAGGCGAGACGCAGCGTCGTCATGTGAATATCCCCCTGCTCGCTTCGGTGCGATAATTGGAGAGTCAGATTTGCTCAAGAGTATCGCGTATGTGCGCGCGCGAAGAGCCGAGAAGGGTTTTTACTCAATGATATTCGCTTGCTCAAATTTTGGTTTTTTCGCTATCATAATGCTAGACCACTAAGATCATGCCTTGAAATCTGCATTACGACAAGGAACACACATACAGTATTCTATGAAAAAAATACCGCATACCTTGCACAATCCGCGGATCGTACTTGCCTCCATTTCGCCCAAACGCAAAGAACTGCTTGAGATGATCGGCATATCTGTCGTTGTCGATCCAAGCAATTGCGTTGAAATCCAAAAAAAAGGCGAATCTTTCATCTCATTCGCGCGGCGCGTATCTCGCGATAAAGCGCGGTGTGTGGCAATTCGGCATACGGATTCGATCGTCATTGCGGCAGACACGTTTGCAACTATCGGGAATCGATTCTTTGGCAAAGCGCGAACTGTCGGTGAAGCGCGCGCTACTCTTAAAAGTTTGAGCGGACGCACACACCGGGCGATTACGGGGACGACTATTATTGATACCAAGAGCGGCAGAGAGAAAACGTTTGTCACTCAGACGCGAGTGACGTTTCGTAAGATCCGACCTGACGAGTTGGAATGGTTTCTTGCTTCCGGTGAATGGCGCGGTAAGGCAGCGTGCTATACGATCATAGGCAAAGCAGCGTGTTTTATTCAACGCATTGATGGCGATATAGGCACGGTATTGGGATTGCCGCTGAATGAACTCGCGTTGCAGTTGCGAGCGCTGGGCTACCCACTTGATAGTTTGACCGCATAGGTTCATAGCATTCATCCGCGAGCTTTGATATACTGCTGCCGCAGGAGGAATGTTCACATAATTCGCAGATGCTACAGAATGTATGTTGCCACCAGGCCATGTTGCCGGAGGGTATCTTGTTGCTATCACCTTAACCGGCTTAATCAGTCCGGTGCTTTCGGAGCAAGAAACAGGACTACTCATTGCAATAGGAATGTTTTTCGGCTTCGCGCCCGATCTTGATATGTTTATCTCCTTTTTAAGAAAGGGCGAGGCGCGGTTAGGTCAAGGAGAACACAATCATCGGTATCTCATCACGCATACTCCAATTTTTTGGCTGTTCGTTGGGACTCTGACAGCTCTGTTTATCCCTCAACCGCTCGGATGGCATGTAGGCGCGATGATGTTCTTTGGCGCGCTAAGCCATTTTGCCCTTGATTCGATACAATTTGGCATCATGTGGGTTTTTCCCTTTACGCGCCGATTGTTTGCGTTGCGTGATAGCGGCGTGGAGTTTCACCTATCCCAAGACAAGGGCTTTCTCGCGCATTGGGGTGAGATGGTGGCGATGTACGCGCGGCGTTTTACACTCACATTTGTCTGTGAGATTCTCGTGATCGCGGCCGCTCTTATCGTGTTTGCAGCGCCATGATAATGATTGCCATCCTCGGCTCGTAAGCATTATTTTCTCCTAAAAGAAAAAATATGGCCGGTCGCTATACGCGCCGGCCCGAAGAGGAATAATCAAAGAAAGGAACCCGTGATGGTGGGACGAAACTCCCACGATCTCGCGACGGCTATGCCGTCTTTCTTATCGATCGCTATCATTCTAAAAAAACTATTATCGAGCCTAACGCTCCGGATAATGCAGTTCTCTGGCGCAATTCCACGGTCGCGGATCTGTTGTACTATTTCGCGCATGGCATCGCCTTGCGGATCGATGTTTGCCATTTCACTTCCCCTTTCTTGAGTATCTTGCGTGAGTGTCATACCGAGCAAAGCGATGGATCCTTAGGAATCTCTCGCTTCGCTCGATATGACGCATCTTACTTGTAAAGAACGTAAAAAGTACAAAACAACCCCCGTTTCGCGAGGGTTGTTCTATGCTTTTTGTTTCTCGTATTACCTACATAACAAAAACACTCCCCGCGGATCGGAGGTCATCATCATGCGCATCATCATTGTTGGGTTGTGAGACTGCATAGTTTTTGTATGCGAGGAGCGTACACCAAGCGAACGAAATTTGTCAAGTTTTTTTGTTATCGAGGAGTTTGAGTCGGCGCTGTGCCGCTTTTAATACATGGATGTCAATTTCGCGAGGTCCTGCCGCAAGATATGTTAATACATCAACATACGGATCCAGTATCCCCCGATTTATCGTCTCCACTCGTACCGCAGAACGGCCTCTATCAAGGTCGAGATCTCGACCTTCGTATGTCATCTTTTTATAAGGTTCGGCGAGTAATTCCTGTACCGCGCTATGGTCGGCTGGCTTGAGCGAACGTCTCATGGAAAGCGCGTATAATCGCGTTTCATAACTGAACGCGTCATCACGCATGATCCGGCGAATCAATCCTTGGTCTGCCCGCTCGATGATCCGGCATGGGACTGAAGAGAACGGATCAACCGGTGATGGAGTGTCACATCGTCTCTCGTCGTCCGCATCGACAGACCACTGTTTCGCAAGAAGCCACAAATATTCTTGATCGCTGACGTACGGCACGAAACGAACTATTGCTTGATTCAAATTGTTGTTATTCGCAAGAAGTGAATCAATAACATTTTTTGCCTGTTCGTTTGACAGCAGAGGTTCTGCCGCGCGACTTCGCTGTCGATCCGCAAGGCGGTCAAGTAGTACCTCAATATCAGTGATGCCCCATTCGTATTTTTTCTCGATATGCTGTTTTTTTGAAGCATCGTATTCAGCGACAGGGCCGGCTGCTTGCCCAAGACTGTCGCTCCCGCTTCCAATGATTTCAAACAACGTGGAATACAGAAATTCGTCATCACGCGAGCTACGCAAGAGCGTTCTGCGCAGACTAATCCATTCGTCAGGCGACCGAGCGGCTTCGTGGAAGATTTTGATCAAATCATCATCTCCGAACTTGCGTTGCCGGATCACATTGATGATTGTGTCGGTAACCTCGGGATCAACATTTGCCCTCCATACGTCGATGTATGCCCTGACCAATACATAGGTGTCATGTCCTTCAAGAAAGATCGAAAGAGTGTTCTGGCTGTTATCCTTATAAAGATCTGATAATTCCGGATCATCCCGTAGACTTTCCAGTTGTCTCCGGGCAGAATCTAAGATGACATAGATTTGCGCGACGATCCTTCCGATTATTGCGTCTCGAGCTATGTATTTGTTTAGCTTTTGTTCAGCGATTCCAAGGGCTTCGGCAATATCAGGCGGCGTGATATGGTTGTCCGGGCTGTAGATGCTTGCCCATTGCTCTGAAGCATTTGAGAGAAACCTCTCGTATGTTTGGCGCGTGACGGGAGAACCGAAGATATAAAATGCCGATGGTCGTGTTGAGCCAGTGAAATGTATTTCGCGCACAAATATTTGTGTTCCAAGATACGTATTCGTCTCAGTGCGTCCCGAAGAGCTATTCGTTATGCGGAATAAGTCATCTCCGAACACCGGCATCGCGTAGATTTCATTTCCCTTTGGCTTAAAAAGGTCAATGCCGGTCCGATCAGGATAAAATCCTCCGTCAATAAATTTTGTGCCGCCGCGCTCTTGATATCGGATACCGATGAATTCCGGATTTATATCCCTCAAGAGTTCTGCGAACGTCCCCCTCCCTTCTTGTGCGACTTGTTCACTTTTTTTCTCAAATGCTTCGCGGATACCATGGGATCCTCTTATTGTTTCCGATAAACGGTTTGGTGGAATAGAAGGGAAATGAATACGCGCCTCTTCTTCCAAAATCGGACCCCTGTCGATGATGCGCGCATGGAGCGCTTGTCGAGCCTCCTGAATAAGGAGTTCGTACGATGTTGTTTCGTTATCTGTTTTTATTTTTGAATACTCGAGCGGATAGGCTTCCCCGATCTCGATCCCAAATACGTTTTTCAAAAACACTTCATCAATCGGCGCTTTCTCATGTTCTCCATAGCTCTGATAGTGCCGAATCTCTCCGATCACAAATGTGCCATTTTTGAACTCCGGTTTGATCTCGATAGAATCCATATAGACTTGTGAAAAGCCATCCTTTTCAACGAGCAATCCCCGCCGCTGGTAGGTATCGCGCACGAGCGCAAGGTATTCAGCGTGCATATTAAAGATCAATTCCTTGAGAGCGGAACGCACCACAGAGGAATGTATGGTATCGTTGATGTCAAGCGGATACGCTTCCCACATGTGTTCCAGCGTATCTTCTTCCGTGGCGGCATCAGAAAGAAGTTTCTCAACATCCTTGAGAGCGCTTTCAAGTATTCGCGACTTTTGAGATTGGTCGCGAATCTCATCCATGGAGAAGATGTAATCCCTTAGATATGATTCCGCATAGTGAAGAACATAGTCGCGCGCGGCTTTGCGTTTACCTTCCGGACCTTCATATTCTGTTCTTCCCAAAGCGCCGCTGGAATACTCCTTCGCTTCTGCCGCAGATTCCTTTGCGGAAACACGTTCAATAATCCGCTTTTTAAACATCGGCGGACGCTGTTTTTGCTCATGCGGCTCAAATTTAGGTTGACTTGGTTGGTGTTCTCTCCGCATATACTTTATGTATGTAATACTATACGGTGTAGGGTAATAGTTCAACATCTATGACATGGTTTCTTTATGCTGTAGCAGCAAACGTAATTTGGAGCATCTGCAACCATCTTGATAAATTTTTGCTTTCCCGCCGTGGCGGAGAAATCGGCACGCTCATTATTTTCTCATCGCTTTTCGGGATATTTCTTATCGTGCCGATTCTCATTTTTTATCCAGTCGTCTTGACAGCGCCGTATCTGTTACGAGGCGCAGGTATATTCGCCGGCTTGATCGGGATGGCCGGTATCGTGCTTTATCTTTACGCCCTCCGGGAAGAAGAAGCAACATTGGTCGTGCCATGGTTTCAGCTCGTGCCGATTTTTGCCTACTTGTATGGGTTTCTTTTTTTGGGAGAAAGACTCTCCGCGCCGCAGCTTACCGGCGTTGCCCTTGTCATATTCGGCGCGACAGGCCTTTCATTCGATATAGATTCGCGCGTACCGCATCTGAAGGCGCGTCCAATTCTATTGATGGTGTGTTCCGCCTTTTTTCTCGCAGGCACCGTGACGCTGTTCAAATATATATCGATCCAGACTGATTATTGGACAGCCAATTTTTGGTCCACGGTCGGCGAAGTCGGATCCGGTTTTCTTTTTCTTCTTGTGACCCGATTTCGGGAACAATTTCTTGAAGTGTTTCGAAGCCGCGTATGGCGCGTTTTTTCCGCAAACGCCCTCAACGAAACACTCAACTTGGGCGCAAGTCTTCTGTTCAGGGTGTCAATCTTATCCGCGCCTGTAGCTTTGGTATCGGCCGCTGTTACCGGTTTGCAGCCATTTTTGGTATTTGCCAGCGGAATTCTAATCACGGTGTTCATGCCGCGTCTCGGTCGAGAGAATCTTACACGAAAGCATCTGGTGCATCGCGGGGTTTTTCTTCTCATTACGTTTATCGGTACCGCGTACTTGAATCTGTGAGACCTCGTGTGATTTCTTTTTCCTCGAGGCTATGATACGATCTTGGTGCTATGAAAAAGGATTTTTCATTTCTTGGGAATGCAAAAACAGTGGCAGTAGTCTGCAATCAATGGGGTGACACAGGCAAGGGGAAGATCATTGATTTTCTTACGCCATGGGCGGATATTGTCGCGCGCGGTACCGGCGGCGCAAACGCGGGACACACTATTTGCTATCAGGGCAGAGAATTCGTCACCCACCTGCTTCCATCTTCGATCTTTCACGACTGTGATGGGAAGATCAGCATTATCGGATCGGGTGTCGCGTTTGATCCGCGGCAATGCTTAGAGGAGTTAGGCGCGTTGCAAGAAGCCGGCTATCCTTCGCGGCAGTTGCGAATCTCGCGGCACTCGAAGCTTGTCCTGCCGCAGCATATTCTTCTTGATCAGCTATCAGGTATCAGGAAAGATTCAGACGCAATCGGTACAACGGGACGCGGCATCGGTCCCGCGTATGCCGATTACTACAACCGGTGCAGTTTGTTCGTCGGAGACCTTTTTCATCGAGATACGTTTGTAAAAAAGTTACGGTTGAATCTTGAGGAGAAAATTGCGCGTTTGCGCGCGTACGACCACCATCTTGTAGAACAGATCTGCAGACAGCAACGGCTTGGCAACGGTGCGTACTTTCACCCTGATTCCATGCTGGATCCGGAAGCGATCGTGGAGGACTATACGGGTTTTTTTGCGGATCAACTGCGTGAGTACGTCACAGACACGACAGAGATCATGCGCGCATCGCTTGGCAAAAAGCGGATCCTGCTGGAAGGAGCTCAAGGGTATCTCTTAAGTATTGAATACGGAAGCTATCCCTACGTCACGTCTTCCGACTGCTCTATTGAAGGTCTCGCGAAAGGGGTAGGATTGAACGTAGGCGATGTTGATCTTACGTTTGGCGCAGTGAAAGCTTTTTACATGACTCGTGTGGGTAAAGGAGCCTTTCCGACGGAATGTGGCGGTTTGGTATCAGACGAACATTGCGGGCAGATTACACGAGAACAGGAAAAAGCTGAATACAGCAGGGTGAATGTAAACGATCCGGACTCCTTACGCCAGGGCATTGCAATTCGGATGCGCGGCAATGAATACGGCGCGACCACCGGACGGCCGAGGCGTGTGGGATGGCTTGATCTTGCTTTGTTGCGCCAAGCGCTTCGTGTGAACGGGAACGATATCATCCTGACAAAAGTGGACGTTCTGGATGAATGTGAGGAAATAAAATTGTGCACGGCATATCGCTATGCCGGTGAACAATTCTTCCTCGGGCGGGATACGATCAAGCATGGAGAACAGTTTTTTACGGTGTTTCCCGATAACGCATTTCTCAAGTCATGCGAGCCTGTGTACCAATCATTTCCCGGGTGGCTGACTTCCACAAGCGGACTTCGGTCGTATGCGGATCTGCCGAAAAACATGCGCGCTATCATCGAATATATCGAGCGTGAAACAGGCGCCGTTGTACGAATGGTTTCAGTCGGACCCGACAGAGAACAGACAATTATTCGGTAGCTTTCAACTCCGAGCGCCCACAAGTTCACGGATGATCGCTTGGCAGAATGCCGGCAGGTCTTCCGGTTTTCGCGAGGTGATGATTCTTTGGTCAACGACGACTTCTTCGTCCGAATAGATCGCTCCCGCATTTTGAATATCGACGCGAATCGCTGAAAAACATGTTGCTTTTACTTCTCGAAGCAAATCCGCTGAAGCAAGCATCCAAGGCCCATGGCAAATTGCGGCCGCGATCCCTCCATGTGCGTGAATTTCTCGCACAAATTTCACGAGAGATTCATGCCGCCGCAGATGATCAGGAGAGTATCCCCCCGGTATGATTACAGCGTCCCAATCGCTTGCGTTGAGATTGCCTACGTCAACCTCTACGGTCGCAGGATATCCGTACTTGCCTTGATGTGTTGCTCCTTTTTGGATACCTACTAACAGAACATCCCAGCCTTCTTCTTTTAAGCGATAATAAGGATACCATAGCTCAAGATCTTCATAGAGTTTTTCGGTGAGGATAGCGATACGTTTTTCTTTGAGTTTCATAGCGTGTACGGGATATTTTGACTAAGTGACGCAAGCACGACTTTTTGACATTTTACCACAGGGAAGTACACTTTACCATATGAAGCCTCTGGCAAAACAAAAAAGCGCAAGAAATCGTAAAAATCACGATCATCGCGTAGAAGAAGTTCTCGGCGTAAAAAGAGGGGAGCCGGTATCGCCGTGGAGGATTTTCCGTATCATGGCGGAATTCGTGAACGGGTTTGAATTTTTACAGAATTACAAGAAAGCTGTCACCATCTTCGGAAGCGCGCGGTTTCCATCGCAATCGTCGCATTATCGCGCGGCCGAATCACTCGCGTACCGTCTTTCGAAAGATGGATATGCGATCATTACCGGCGGAGGTCCTGGCATTATGGAGGCCGCGAATAAAGGCGCGTTTCGCGCCGGAGGCAAATCTGTTGGCATCAATATACGGCTTCCTCTTGAGCAGCGGATCAATAAGTACGTGCAGGAATTCGAATCATTCCGATATTTTTTTACCCGCAAAGTCATGCTCGTTTCCGCGTCGAAGCTTTATATATTTTTCCCTGGAGGATACGGGACCATGGACGAGTTGTTTGAACTTCTTACATTAATCCAGACGCGTAAGGTGACGCCTGTCCCGATCATACTTGTAGGCAAGAAATACTGGAGTCCGCTTCTGCATTGGATCGATGAGACATTCTATCGCGATCTGCGCACCATTGCGAATGAGGATAAAGCAATCTATCGGCTTGTAGACACTGTTGATCAGGCATACCGCCTTTCCAAAAGTCTGCTTCGTCAAAAGAAGTATGAGCCTCACAGCAACCATTGGAAAAAGCGCGTGTATCTTAGTTGATTTCATGGATTCTGCTCCCTCTATTACAATTCGAGGCATTCGATACTCATTTGTCCGCAAGCGAGAACGTCAGAATATATCGGTATATCGAAGCCGGAGCGCATATCTTCGGCTCGGTCCGCCGAGGTTGATCGCAAACGAACGAGCATACAGTGAAGCGCTCTTGCGCGCGAATTTTCCGGTGCCAAACATCATTGCCCGCGGCACATATCGCGGGCAATGGTATAGCATTGAACAATCAATCGGAACAAAGCAGTTTGGCAAATATTTCATCAGCGATTGCGGACGGACGGGCGAGATTTCCGCTCGACACATGGCTTCGTTTATACGGATCGTGTCCCGCTATACTGATGCGCAGCTCGCAACTCGAAGGAAAAAGAAGGATTGGGCCGCGTTTGCTCGGAGCGTGCATCTGTCGATACTTCAAAAAGAATTGCCCGCGAAAAGCGTTCGTCTCCGTAGCGCGTACGCGCGGGCGGCAAAGCGGCTCTTACTGTTTCCGTTTGTCCTTTCTCATGGTGATTTTAATCCCCATAACATCTTTCCTCGAGGCGTTATTGATTTGGAACAAGTGTGCTTTGCTCCGGCTGGATATGATGCCCTAACGGCTTTGTCGCATATTGATATGTTTCCTGATGATCCTTCCTATGAATATCATCGCCTTTATTCATTTAGCCGGCGGCAGAAAGAGTCGTACCTCGCTATGATTGATCAACTTTTTTGCTCTGCGGGATTACCGGCGCCGTCGAGGTTTGCTCGGGAATTCCGATTGTGCAGAATGCTGTGGTCTGCCGCGCGCATGCAAAGGTATCCGCGGCTGCAAAAATGGCGCTACCGTCTGCTTGATTCCATGCTATGATCGCTCAACGACTTTCTCTGGGAAAAGACGCGGAATTTTTTGCCTATCACCAGTATCGCGACTATGTGATTTTTAGCGAATTGGCAAAACGCGAAACAGTACCCGCATTCAAGAGCATCCTCGAACAACTCGTTGTAAGTGAATACAAGGATTACTCGTACTGGCTGCAATTTTGTTCTCGGAAAGAATTCCATGTACCTCGCCGAGACATACTGTTTTTTCTTGTCTTGCGCCGTATGTTTGGACTGACATTCACGGCTAAATTTTTAGAACGCGACGAGAAAGAAATCAGTGAAGCATACCGGCGGTTTATGCAGACTGCCGATGAACCGCTACGCACCGAAGTCGCGAAGATTCTGGAGCATGAACGCGAACACGAGCTGATGCTGATTCGTGGAATCCGCGAGGGGAAAGTTCAGTTTTTGGGCAGCATTATTTTGGGACTCAATGACGGATTAGTGGAGCTTACCGGCGTTCTGATCGGATTTTCTTTCGCGCTGCAACAGAATCGCATGGTAGGCATCCTCGGCCTGATTACCGGTGTGTCCGCGGCATTTTCCATGTCAGCATCGGCATACCTCCAAGCGCGCTATGATCGGAATCGCGACCCGGCAACCGCCGCTCTTTATACCGGCAGCACATACCTCGTCGTGGTCGTACTTCTTGTCGCGCCATTTTTTTTAGTCGCGCATGCCTCATTAGCGCTGATCTGTTTTGCTATTGTGGTTGCCATCATAATACTCATTACGTCATTTTACGCATCCGTGATGCTTGAAAGACGTTTTACCGCGGTTGTATGCGAGATGGCGTTTTTAAGTATTGGAGTGGCCTTGCTTTCATTTGTCCTTGTAAGCGCTCTCAAAAGTGTTTTGAATCTCGCGTAAACAGGATCAATATATCCACACTTCCTTTTCTACAGATATGGTATACTCATTGTATTAATCTTAAGCAGTCCGCTTGCGAGAAGAAAGCGGCTTTTCATGTATGAAACATCGTATATTCGATGGGGGGATAAGAGCGCTGTTCGTAGCGCTCGCGTTCTTGCTCGCGTTTGGAGCAAATCCTGTGTTTGCCCAGCAGGACAGCCTCGAAGGATTTGATTTTGGAGAAGGCGAGTATCAATTTAGTCCGGAAGAGCTTCAGCAATTGCAAGAGTTATACGGTTCCCAAGGCGCGGATTCCCTCTCACCATTTATTCCGCCCGGAGATATTACTGATGCTGATTATGGAACTTCTTATGGTTCAGACGTTTCCGGCGCTTTCGGCCCCTCGAGTTTCTCTCTCTTGCCATTATTGTTGGGCGGATTGGGCGGCGTGAGTACAGGCAAATCAGTTCTTTTGTTTCTCGGAGCTTATATCCTCATATTGCTTCTCATCGCTCTTGTTCTCTTTATAGCAGCATTTAAGAACTATAAAAGATTCTCTCGAGAACAAGCTCTTGTCTTCGGCTGGAATGCCATGAAGAAGCATATATGGCTTTTTGTGCTCATATTCATAGTCCAGCTTATTGTATGGGCTGTTTTTGCTCTGCTTGCGTATTTTGCCATGAAGTATGGTCCGGCAACGCTTTCAGTCGGATGGATTATAGGCAATCTTCTGATTATAGTCATCGCGCTTTTCTTTTTCCTCCTTTTTTCTGTTGGCTTGACAAAGATTTCCTTGAAAGCCCTTGCCGGCAAACCGTTTGGCGTTGCCGATCTGTTTAACGGAGTCAATGTTCTGTTTAAGTATTTTCTTGCGGGCGTTGTCTACTTTGTGATTGTCGCGGGCCCCTTCATCGTATTACGGATTGCGCTCGGTCTTATGAAAGATCTCTTTTCTGCGCAGGTACTTCTGATCGGCGGATTGGTAGCTGTTTTACTGCTTGCCATTCCCGTATCGCTCTGGTTTATGAAATTTTTCCTCTGGGGGATCGTTGTCGTGGATAAAGGCGTATGGCCGCTGACAGCTTTGAAATTGAGCAGCCAATACACCGCGCGAGCCAAAACAGATGTCGCTTTGTTCAATATCTTGCTTTTTGGCATTAATTTGATCGGATCCAACGTCCCGCTTATGCTGGGGCTTTTCGTCTCGTTTCCTGTTACCTTGATCGCGTACGGCCATATGTACCGGCAATTGGAAAAGGGATGATCCCAGACCATTCCGTTAATACAAAAGAGCCGGAATTATTTCCGGTTCTTTTTGTGCCTGCGGTATACTTCAATCGTCGGTGAGAAAATACTGGGAGGCAGAAATAGTTCCGCGAGCGAGCTTCGCGATGCCACTGCTCCTCTTCGTCTCGCGGACGACCCGAGCCGTTCAAGATATCGTTCTACTTGATAACGAGCATCGTCACGTTTCTTTTCTTCATGATAGAAAAATCCGGATTTTCCGTGCGCGGGAATGAAGATTTGGATTTCCTCATCAAATACTTTCCCCCCGGGCGAGGTGAGACGCATGACAAACTTTGAAAGCCGCACCTTGCCTCCGCTTCCCGCGCGCGCTCCCTGGAGGTGATAATCCGTTCCGCGAGGAGTTTGCCTGAAATCCAATATCTTCATATCCCATCCATCTTTGATGTTTGCCCGAAAGGTATCTATCAGATCAAATACGAGCGCGTGTTCGTTGATCTCTCGTGAAGCGTCGATCACGCTGCCCGGTTCGTCGCCTTTCTCGTAGAGCGTGAGTTTCTGTTTTTTGCGTTCGAGCAATGCCGCATCGCTTGGCTCCACGATAATTTCGTGGCCGAAAAAATCAGTAGGTTCCGTTGCGCCAAGGAAAATTTTTCTCATGTAATCCTCGAATTTTTTTTCAGGTCGTTTGGATACGCGAGCGAGGATTTTTTTTCCGTTGTGTAGCGTGATTTCGCGAACACGATCGCTACGCTCCGTGGAAAAGGCATATCCATGCGCCGTATCTTTCCTATAGGAGTTTCTTTCGGCTGCGGGGGTATTATTTGTGATGATCGAAACCATTTCACCGCCGCTATCGTATACGGTCGTCAGCTGCACCGAAAATCGAGGTCCTGTATTGATGGCATTCCATATATGCTGGAACGGCGCGTCGCCTTGGTTTGATTTTTTTTCGAAGTGGGGCAAAGATTGCGCTTCGACCATCATCATGAGAAGTTTTCTTCGCGCTTCAAAGGTAAGGCGCGCGAGCAGATCATCGGTATGTTGGATATTGAGATCTACTCCCTCCTCTCGATACTTTTCAACAATCGGACCGATACCGAACGCTGTTTCCATGAGTTCGAGCGCGTCGCAATTTTCGATTTCATTTAGCGGTTCAATAAATGATAGACTGACCTGATCCCCGATTCGATCCGCGAATATGCGTTTTGCGATCCCCGAGATAATGCTGTCAGCAAATCTGCTTAGATATCGATAGGACTCCTTTGGAATTCCGAGGTAGTGTTCCAATAGTTCACGGGCGCGATCTTCCGCGGTGTATTCTTCTTCGCCTGTCTCATGTTCATGAAACGCGCGGAGTTTTTCCACGCTGGTCCTGCCCGAGCGAATGCTTTCTTCAAGCGCTTGTATTACGCTGTAATCGCTTTTTTGCTCCGGTCGATGGACTTGTTTCATAAGATGTATGATTTTTGGTCCCAGCAATTTGGAGCGCTCTAATACCTGGAACCCTCTCAATGGAATCGTTTGAAGCTTGGGCATGAGTTCGAGAAAACGAAAAGACGACTCAATAAGATTGCCATACGCGTCCATTTGTCGAAGCTCCTCAAGGAGATTGGCGAGAAGGAGCGCTTCTCCTAATTGTTCAGGCGTGATCTGACAGGAAGAGACGAATTTTTTATATTGGTGTTTTATCCGTTCATAGTGGCTGCTTGCGTCTCTCACATGCTCGGGAATCGCGATGGATTTGAGAAACGCGGCTTGTTCCTGTTCATCGGAAAATCCCAACTCGGCACCGTAGAGCGCAACGAGGCTTTCAATGATATCTATTTTTTTCTTTGCCTCGAGCCGTTTCATGGCATCAATCAGCTTTTTGGCGCTTGCGTCGGGTATGGGGATGGATTCTGACGGCGTGTTTGGATCCGCGACATGGAGGATGAGGGGGCCATGTTCCGTCGAGGGCACTATCTTATAGTCCATGAGATTCTGCATATCGCCGGTAGTGAGCGGGATATAGCGCCTGTGCGCTCCTTCTTGAAGATTTTCAAGTTCGTCAAAAGGGGATGCATGCGCATACCAAAATGATTCGTTGCGGGTCGTCTTCCCGATTGTTTTTCGTGATGATCCTATGAAATGATAGGTGGCGCCGCGCACATAACCCAAATCGAAAAGCGCGGATTCGATTGGTTCGATCAACGCGCTTTTACTCATACCGGATGTTATGGAGGTTTCAATTGTCGCGATCGGTTCTATCGCAGCTGCCCCGTCAGGATTTTTTCCGATCGCCATGTAGCTTTGGGCAAAAGAAAGGTCTTGAATCGGCACACCCGCTTTGATCTGTCGGGCGACAGTTTCCGGCGATGCTGATTTAAGCACGAATGAATTGGCTATGATCGCGGATGTCACGCGCTCTCTCTTTGAGTCCGGCAATTTTGTATCCGCGCGTTCGCTCCCACCAGCTTCGCCTTCGTAGCGTGTATGCCTATCCATAACTATGAAAAGGTTCTTAAGGTAATAGTATGTAGTGAACCAGAATTACATGTATTTGACAAGGAGAGCTATTGTCGAATTATTGTAATATCCATACAATACCATTGCCAATCATTGAGATTGATCATAACAGTTCTATATGCAGGCAGTACTATTAGCGGCAGGAGAAGGAACACGTTTGCGACCGCTTACCGAAGACCGTCCGAAGCCAATGGTGTCGATCGCAGGTAAGCCGATATTAGAATACACGCTTTCGATTTTGCCAAAAGCGATAGATGAAATCATTATGATCACAGGCTATAAGGGAGAAAAAATCCGTGAATACTTCGGAGATTCATTTCGCGGGTTGCCGATCATATACGTTGAACAGGCAGAGAGAAAGGGTACCGCTGATGCGATCGAAAAAGCATTACCGTATCTGAATGGCGAGTATTTTATGGTTGTTTCCGGCGATGATTTGTACCATCCCGATGATTTGGAACAATGCGTGATCGGCACCCAGCAGACTCTGTTGGTCAAAGAAACGGATGAACCGCAACGGTTTGGAATTTGTCTGGTAGGGAAAGATGATCTGCTGGAAGGATTGGTGGAAAAGCCAAAAGATCCGCCGTCGAATCTCGCAAACGTCGGCGTCTATGTGCTGCACCAAGATATTTTCAAAATACCAAAAATCATTGACGAAAAAGGCGAACATGTGCTTGCTCCCAAGATTGGCGAGCTTGCAAAAATTCGACCGACGAAAGTGATCCGCGCGCAATTTTGGCATCCGGTCGGATATCCGGAAGATATCGAGACGGGAGCAAAGTATCTGGAGATGAGCCACGAGGACCGAAAAAATTGAGAAATAAAATAGACCCTGTGTTTATCCTCGCGGGTCGATCGAGAAAAAACGTGTCCGTTACCAAGGCCAGGATTCTCGGATGCCGAGACGTTTCTTGATGTCCTCGACATCGTGGACCGCCTTGAAGGCAAGCCCCACGGCAATTCCTATACCGAGGACCGCGAGCGGAAACAGAATTTTTCCGGCAAGTTCAGCAGCATTCATAGCTGTCCTCCTTTTTGATGCGGTTTTTCAATCTCGGCAATGATCAGTCCGCCCGCCATACCGATGGCGATGGAAATCAATAGCGTATAGAGAACGAAGCACATGACGATCCTGACCGCCGATTTCTTGGTTTCAGGACTTAATTCTTCCCATAGATTCACGGTGCCCCTCCTTTCAAGGACTGCCATAGGATTACCCCGAACAGAGCCATGAGTCCTGCAATTTCAGCCGCAACATACACAGGGCCGAATTGTCTGCCCACAAACACTCGCCGCACTGTGTATTCCATTCGATCCAAAAACGCTTCTCGCACACAGACGAGATGAGCTTGCGAATCGCGGAGAAATCGGAACATTTCCTCACCTCTTTCACAATGTAAAGACCGCCTCCCCCTGATGCCAATAACGGTATGTGCGCAGGCTTGAGATGTCAAGACACATACGGTTATCCTGCCCAGTACCAGTGCACGAAACGGATTCCAAGAATGAGCGCCAAAGAGAGCGACAGCGCGGTAAGCGCAACATGAGCTGCTCTCCAACGCGTGCTGAATACTCCCAACAAAAGCAGATGAGGGAATGATACGGCAACATATCGGGTCATTGACATTGTGGAACCTGACATAAGAGGAAATGCGATGAGGAGTATGGCATATGCGGCGTACGAAATCCGGAAACGCCGCGCGATCGGAATGAGCATCACAAGGAACACAAGTATAATCATCAAGTCGAGCTGTGAATAGTGGAAGCTATGAAACGGTATTGAAAAGAATTGTCCAAATCTTTCCCACATAAGCATAATCGCATCGATAGGGGATCCGATGTGGCGGCCCCATCCGTCAGAGTTGTATTGAACATAGGCGAATGGATTGCCCGTTGAGAGATATACATACATGTAGTAAGTCGCAAATCCGAACAAAGGAGAAACGACCAGCGGCAATTTTTTTATTGCTTTTTCCCTTCTTTGTGTGCTTCCGTATTGTTGCCACCATTCTATGGCAAGAGGGAAAAGCAAGAGTATGCCTTGCGGTCGCGTAAGCGCGGCGCAATATGCCCAAAGACCGGCGGGTCCGAACCGCGCGAGCCGCGCTGAATGTATGCTCGCTAGCGAGAGGGCAAAAAATAGCGCTTCCGTATACGTGGCGGTGAAAAAAATCGCAGCGGGGAATAGAAGGAAATACCATACGGCACGCCGCGATTCTTTCTTTGGCAGATCAAGCAGAGCGACACGGTAAAGGAGCAACGCTCCTATCACCGCGCAGACAAAAGTTATTGTGAGGGCCGCAAAAAGAAACGAACCGTCGAAGAGCGGCGCAAACAGAGCGATGAGAATAGGATAAAGCGGAAAAAATGCGTATGATTGTTTTTGCAGAGTATCAGTTGGGAAGTTCTGGTATCCATTCTGCGCGATATGCAGATACCACTGACCGTCATACGCGGCGAGGCTTCGGGAAAGAATATCGCGAGCCCCGCTATAGTGGTAGCCGTTAAAAGCATAATCAAACTCACTGAAAGGCACGAACGGATAGGTGGCGACAAGAATCACCGCAAAAGCGATTTTCATTACAACGACTGTGATGATGAGCCGTTTGTGTTCGAGAAATAAATTTCGTATCATATATGCATGCCATTCACTATTCTATCACATACTTCCGATTTTCTTACGCTCACTGCGGTGAGCAGGGTAGCATATCCTAACGCATTGCTTGTTCCATATCATGTTCCGGAATGTTATGATCAGATTAACAACGCCGATTCATAAAAAATTTCTGTCGCTAAGGTCGGCTCTCTGTTCGCGCTATGCCTGAATTGGGATATCCTCAAGATGATTTTATAAAAGCTGTAAAGCGGGATGTAGGGAAACTGCCGCGTGGCAGCGCGTGGTTGGCGCCAGGAGCCTTGATTGGACTCCATGATCGAAAGCTGAAAGAAATGCTGGGATCGGGAGAGGAAAGCATTGTCGTGCCTGACCCATCAGGAACACGAGATACGATCGCTGTAGCTTTCGCTTATCGAGATAAGGAAATGGCGCCTGAACGCGCAAAAGGGATTTTCTACCTTCAGAGGATTTTTTCAACATTATTTCCGCATAATTTTCCGCATTTTTATTTTGCGGCCGGCAGACCTGAAAGACCGCGAAGAGAAAAAGACGCTGCTGCCCCTACCGGCACGATCCGCCAACGGATTCGCGGTTTGAGACACGGACAACAGGGTTACTTTGCCGATATCGCAGGGAGCCCTTATGTGAATCCTGCCGATCTTGCCGGAAAAGAGATGCGGGTGGCAATCCACTATCCTTTTGAGCAGGTCAGGCAGATATGCAAAAAGGAATTTGGCATAGAGTTTCGCTATGATCGATCAACGTGCAATTTTATTCTCGGCTCTGATGGCGGCGAGTACTATGTCGACACGATCGAGCCTGCCGCATACACCCATGCATTTAGCGGTAAAGCTATTGATGCAGTCGTTTCTTATATGAGAAAAAACGAGTATGATGAAAAAGACATTGCGGCAGTGCGAAAGAGTATTGATCGATTTCGGCAATTATGGGAAGAAAAAGAACATTCGTAATTTGAGACTGTAGAATAATGATTCTCCAGTCTCATCCCGTGCATGGATACGGGATCTAATCGTTATGAATAAAAGTCGTTGATTATCATTAGCAGTGTATTTGATCGGAAAAAGGACATTTTTCACCAGTCTCAATTTATGGCTCATTCTGAACGCTATCGCGCATATCTGGATAAAGCGCCGTTAAACGATATCGAACGAAGCAGACAATTTGCCGTTCGCATCAGCACGCTTACTCGGTATCTTACCAAAATGAACGGCGAATACTTCGTACACCAACGAAACGGCGGCATACCTGACACATTTCAGCCGAGTGTATATTTACAGCAACTTGCCGAGCGCTATCCCGAGTATATAAATCTTTCAGATCAATTCAAAACGCTTCTTGCGCGGGGCCTTGAAGATGTTGACGCGACGGAACAGGCTGAATATAGCAAGCATCGTTACGAGGCGCTCCAGCCGTTATTTTCTCTCTTGAGCGGAGTTGTGAGCAGGAACACAAAAGATCTTTCAAAGTTTTTTGAAGCGGAGCAAGCGGACATGGACCCACCCATGCTTCGTTTTTTTGAATTCATGATACCGCGCCACCCCTTAACCGGTATTGTCGTATTTCAGGAATACGTCCGTCGTCTCAAGAAAAAAAAGGGAGAGCAAAGCGAGGTTGTCTCGCGGGATAAGAAAGGGACGCGACCGCTTGAAACACCGCATGAAAGTGGCGGCGAATGGTTCATTGAAATGGTTGAAGCGGCGCAAGATGTCGCGCAAAATATTATGAATTTTTTTGATACATGGAAAGCGCGATGCGTCGTTGATAGCAACGGCATACGCGCACGGAATTTTCTCGATAATTGGAAACAAGAAGAAATACTGAAAGTTGTAGAATATCTTAATTACGCAACGCGTCAAATTATCAACGCTCGATCATTGCGAACGCCGGAAGAATGCACCCAACTGTATGGAATCATTCCGTTTCATGTGGATCGCGGCGAGTTTCATCTTGCGAGGAAAAACGTCCTTAAGATTTTGGAGCCGGTTCGTGAAGGAGATAAAGAGATCGAGACGCTGTATAGCCGAATGGATAAGTCCGTTCATATTACAGGCCTCATTCAGAATTTTGATCCCGCGGATAGAAGCATCGTTGTGCCAGTGATTGTCAACATATCCGACATGGCATACACCATGCGGCGCTTGCAAGAATACTGGTACGTACTTGCGGATTCGATGAATCTTGAAACAAAGTATCAGACAACAAAAAGGGAAGATATGGACACTATCAGGCTTGCTTCTGATGTATGGGTTGATTTTCGGGGCAATCCTGTAACGGATGGAGTTCGCACGATCAAGCAAGCGCGTATCCGTATCCGCGGCAAAGGGGCGCTTGCATTTCTTTCAAAGCGGGTAGATAAAGAAGCGGGGTATCTTGGGCTTGATGACGGAGGTATCGATTTCCATCAAACGCTTGCCTACGCGCAAGAGATACGCGCGCAAGACGCAAAAAAAGAGCCTCATTTCCATCCATCAATCATGAAGAGCAAAGCGCGCGGCGGCGGACAGGGACCGGTGCTAACTTCGGAAAATAAAATGGCGCTTATAGCGGCCATTGTGATGAGCGCGGGGCGAGAATTCGGCATGCGCGCTCATCTCCCCATGTCGCACCATTCGTATGAATATATTAATGTGCCCGATCATTTCGACCATTTTTTCGAGATCGCCCAAACGCTTCACGAGAGTCTGCGTGGCGCATGAGAGATTTTTCATTGATACGATGCTCTCCATAATTGATATTTTGCTACAGTCTCAATTACATCCTTGACAGACGCAGGGTTGATTTGCTACACTTCTGCCATAGTTGTTTACAATCGAAGTTATCAAGAGTCCGGTGAGTTCCGCGAACGCGGAGCAGGGGATCTGGCCCCTCGACCCGGCGACAACCTTTTTGTACCGCAAAAGCGGAAACAGATGGTGTCAATTCCAGCCCGAAAGGGAAAGATACCGCGAGGTCGTGTTGATCAATCACGTCATGCACTCAAGGCCTTCCCTATTACTCGGGGAAGGTTTTTCATTTATTTCTAACGCGCTTAGCGCCTATGAGGTATGATGTACAATGATCGAAATTCGTATACCGTGGAAAGCGTCACTTCCGGTCATCCCGATAAGATCTGCGATCAGATTTCCGATGCAGTGCTTGATGAGTGTCTGAAACAAGATCCGACATCCCGCGTTGCGATTGAAACATACGGCTGCCATGGGCTTCTTGTTGTTGGCGGGGAACTGACAAGCTCCGCGCACGTGGATTTTGAATCCGTAGCGCGAGGCGTATACCGTGACATCGGGCATACCGGCGATCTCGAGGTCGTCACTCGCGTTGTGCAACAGTCGCCTGATATCGCGCAAGGAGTAGATACCGGCGGCGCAGGCGATCAAGGAATCATGTATGGGTACGCGACAGATGAGACGTCGGAGTATTTACCATCCGCGGTAGTCAAAGTGCATGAGCTTGCGCGGGGACTCGAACATCTGCGGCGCGTTAACCCGCTTTTTTCCTGGGTAAAGCCGGATGGCAAGACGCAGATCACCATGCGTGACGGGAGGATCGCTACGGTTTTAATCAGCACACAGCATGATGAAGCAATAGACCAAGCTTCGATCAAGAATTTGCTTATTGAACATCTCATCATACCAACGATCGGCGACCTTACCGGTATTGAAGTATTGGTGAATCCTACCGGTAAATTCGTACGAGGCGGATTTGATGCCGATGCCGGATTGACAGGCCGTAAACTTATGGTGGATACGTATGGCGGATTGATTCCGCATGGCGGTGGATGTTTTTCAGGAAAGGATGCCACAAAAGTGGATCGTTCCGCGGCTTACATGGCACGGTTTGCGGCAAAAAACGTAGTTGCAAACGGTCATGCCAAACGATGCCTCGTGTCGGTCGCATACGCGATCGGACGCGCGGAGCCGCTCATGGTGGAGGCGGTAAACGAACATGGGGAGAGCATTGCTGACATCGTACGGGAGAAATTTGATTTTCGTCCGCGTGCGATTATCGATCGGCTTGGACTGCGGCGGCCGGTATATCGATCGACTGCGGCGTACGGCCATTTTACTGACCCGCATGCGCCGTGGGAGCAAGTCGTTGATTTTTCCGTCTTGAGCGTGAATGAAAAAGTAAGCGTGGCGTAGATTGATCCATGCGCAAAGTCGCTCTCCTTCATGATATTCGCAGCGCGTATAATGTAGGATCGATATTTCGGACAGCTGACGCGGCGGGAATTCAAAAACTTTACTTATGCGGTATTACACCCGATCCTGTTGATCGGTTCGGGAGAGAAGTATCAAAAATTTCCAAAGTGGCTCTTGGCGCGGAAAAAACAGTGCCGTGGAGGCATTACGCGTCTACCGTACGCTGCATTGCATTTTTGAAAAAACAAGGGTATCGTGTGCTTGCGATCGAGAGGAATCGCAACTCTGTACCTTATACATCTGTTTCAATACACCAAGGCGAAAAGATCGCATTGGTGTTTGGTAATGAAATTCAGGGATTGTCTCCTTCGATTTTGGAGAGAGCAGACGCGATACTGGAAATCCCGATGCGCGGCGACAAAGAGTCGTTGAATGTTGCTGTTGCGTTTGGGATAGCGGCATATCGATTAATTGCGTGAGGAGAGAGCGTAATGAAGGATAACAGGATCGAACTAACGGCAGCGGCTGTGATAGTCGCTATCATATGGTTCGCAACGGCGAATCTCGCGCAAAGTTCGCGCGACAGCCGGACAGACAGCGCTTCGTTTCAGTTTGAACTGAACACGACTGTTATGCCGATTAATCCGAAAGCGGTCCCTTCGCATCAGTCGCCGGAGCCAACGCCAATCCCGCAGCCGGTCGATGAAGAACTGGCGAAGACAGTCGCGAGGAAATAGCATGGAAGTACTGGTAATGTTTCGGAAA